>JAIBJN010000026.1 GCA_020029595.1 Actinomycetota bacterium
TCCGGCATGACGAGGTACGACTCGAGCGTCTCGTCGCCGAGGCCGGAGAGCGAGGAGATGTCGTCGGCCTGAAGAAGGACGGCTCCGGCTGCGGGCGCCGGTCCCGGCTCCGGGGTCCACTCGCCGAAGGCGAGGTCGTCGAGGCGGAGCCAAGCGGAGAGGTACGGGTACGGGTTGATGACCCCGTCGTAGCCCATCCAGAGGAGCTCGCGCGGGTGGATCTCGAAGTGGAGGTGCGGGGGGGTGCCGACCGCGTCGCCTGTGTTCCCGACGAAGGCGATCACGTCGCCCGCCTTCACCTGAGCCCCGTCGCGCGCGAGCGGCGAGTAGGCGGAGAGGTGGGCGTAGTAGAACTCGTTGCCGGCGCCGTCTCGCAGCCAGAGGCGGTTCCCGCCCACGTCGTTCCAGCCAACGAGGAAGAGCGTGCCGTCGGCGACGGCGAGAATCGGCGCTCCGAGCGGCGCGAAGATGTCGTTCCCGTGGTGCCACATGGTCGTCCGGGGCGCCCCGAAGTCGTCGGAGAACGACGCGGGCCCGAAGACCGGGAAGACGTATCCGGCCGCGGTCAGCTTCGGCTTCACGTCGGGCGGCGGGTTCTGGACACTCGGGGGCACCTGGGGAACGCCCGGGGGGATCGGCTCACGCGGGCCGCTTCCCGGCGGCGGGGAGGGCGCGGCCTTGGGCGCGGTCGCCGCAGCCTCGGTGTAGCCGACCATGATCTCGGTCCCGGCGGGCAGGCCGCCGTGCGGGGCCGTGAGGACGACGTGCAGGCCCGTGACGAAGCCGCGGTAGCCGACGCGCGCGCCGTTCTTGCGGACGACGGCCTTCTCGAGCGTGACGGCATAGCCCCAGTCTCCCAGCGAGATGCGGGCGTTCGAGGCCGCCTGGACCGGCTTGCCGAGGACGGTGAGATTGGAGAGGGAGGACGAGGCAAGCGACCCGCTCGCACCGGTGCCGGCCGCACTGGCGCTCGCCTTGACGAAGACCCCGGCCACGGTCACGTCGCCGCCGAAGAGGGAGACCGACTGGATCGAGGCGCTCCCGTTGGCCGTCGAGCCCTCTGAGCCGGCCCCCGTGCGCGCGGAGGCCGACATCCAGCCGGTGACGACGGCCCCGTCGGCGTACGACCAGCCGGCCAGCGTGGCGCTCTTGCGAGGAGGCGCCGAGACGCTCGCCGCAGCCGCCACCGTTCCGTCCGGAAGCACAACGCGCACGCCGATCGCGCGGCCGGCCGAGGTCGGCGCGCTCTGGGCGCCGGCAGACGCGCCGAGGGCGAGGACACCCAAGACGACGACTGCCGCATGGACGACGCGGTGGCTCACCATTTGGAGATTATCGGCCGCGGAGGGTGGGTGACGAGAGGGTTAGCGTCGTCGCGCCGACCAGACGAGCTGCACGGCGACGACCAGCAGGAATCCGGCGAACAGGTCGCGCAGGAGCTCCTCGTCGAGCGACGTGGCGAGCGCCGCGCCGCCGACGACTCCCAGGATGGACGCGAGGCCGACCGTGATCCCCGCTCGCCAGCGGACGTTGCCCGCTCGATGCTGCTGCCAGGCGCCGAAGACGACGACCGGGATCATGGCCGCAAGGGACGTCGCCTGAGCGTCGAGCTGGCTCAGCCCGACGACGAGCGCGAGCGTCGGGACGAAGAGAATGCCACCTCCGACGCCGAAGAGGCCGGAAAGCACTCCGGCCCCGAAGCCGAGCACCAGCGCGAGGGCGATGGTGGTCCCGCTCACTCGACGAAGAGGACGACGGCGACGGCGACGATGAACGTTGCGAAGAGGAGGGTCAGCACCCGTGAGGAGATCCTGTGCTGGAGGCGGACGCCGGCGAGCGAGCCGGCCAGGGCGGGCAGCCCCACGAGCACGGCCGCGTCCCAGTCGACGTGCTCGACGAGCGAGAACGAGGTCGCCCCTGCGAGGGCCGTGATCCCGATGGCCGCGAGCGAGGTAGCCGTCGCCGCGCGGGAGTCGAAGCCGAGGAGGAGAACGAGAGCCGGGACGACGACGATTCCGCCCCCGACGCCGAAGAGCGCGCTCAGGAACCCCGACGCGACGCCGATGCCCCCGAGCACCAGGAGCGAGCGTTTGGCCGACGGCACGGGCCGTATCCTAAGGCGGCCAATGGAGGCCGCCGAGCTCCTCGCCCCCCTCGTGCGCGCTCCCGAGCGGAGCGCGCTCGTGCTCGACGTCGACGGAACGCTCGCCCCGATCGTCGCACGGCCCGAGCTCGCCGCCGTCCCGGAGGAGACCCGGGCGGAGCTCGCACGCCTCGCCGACCGCTACCTCCTCGTGGCCTGCGTGAGCGGACGGGCCGGCGAGGACGCCCGCCGGCTCGTCGGCGTCGACGGGATCGAGGTCGTCGGAAACCATGGCCTCGAGCTCGACCCGCGCGCACAGGAGCTCGCCGGCGCGATCGCCCGCTTCCGCGACGCGGTCGGGCTCCCGGTCGAGGACAAGACGCTCTCGCTCTCGTACCACTACCGCGAGGCGGCCAACGAGGCCGCGGCGCGGGCGAAGCTGGAGCGGGTCGCCGAACGGGCTCGCGCCGAGGGCCTGGACGCCCGCTGGGGTCGGAAGGTGCTCGAGATCCGGCCGCCGGTGCCGGCGGACAAGGGGACGGCCGTACGGACGCTCCTGGAGCGCTCGGGCGCCCGCCTCGGGCTCTACGCAGGCGACGACACGACCGACCTCGACGCGTTCGCCGGGCTCGTCGCGGCCGGGCTCGAGTACGCAGTCCGCGTGGCCGTCTCCGCCGAGGAGGGCCCGCCGGAGCTCCGCGAGGCAGCCGACCTCGTCGTCGGCGAGCCCGGAGAGATGGCGGACCTCCTACGCCTCTTGTAGGAGCTCCCAGGCTCGCCGCACGTCCTCCTCGGTCGTGCGGTGGTGCCCGACCGCGAGGCGGAGGACATAGCGGCCGTCGAGCACCGTGTGGGAGAGGTACACCTCGCCGCTCGCGTTCACGCGCTCGAGCAGCGCCTCGTTGTCCTCGTCCGAGCCCTCCCGGCGGAAGCAGACGACGGAGAAGGGCACCGGCGCCACGACCTCCCAGCCCGGCTCCTCCTCGACCCAGGACGCGAAGAGGCGCGCGAGCCGCACGTGCTCCCTAATCAGGGCCTGGAGGCCCTCTCGTCCGTGGCAGCGGATGATCGCCCAGAGCTTGAGCCCGCGGAAGCGCCGGCCGAGCGCCGGGCCGTAATCCATCAGGTTCGTGACGTCCTCGTCGCTCGTGCGCAAGTACTCGGGCACGAGGCTGAAGGCGTCGCGGAGGACCTCCGGTCGCCGCGTGAAGAGGACGGAGCAGTCGATGGGCGTGAAGAGCCACTTGTGCGGGTTGACAACGAGCGAGTCGGCCCGCTCGACGCCGGCGAACGCCCAGCGGTTCTCCTCGCAGACCATTGCCGGCCCCGCGTAGGCGGCGTCGACGTGGAGCCAGGCTCCTGCCTCTGCGCAGAGCGGTGCGACGTCGGCGACCGAGTCCACCGACGTGCTCGAGGTCGTCCCGACGGTGGCGACGACTGCGGCGACCTCTTCCGCGCGGAGCGCCTCCGCGAGGGCGGCCGGTCGCATCCGGAACTCGGCGTCGGCCGGGACCTTGCGCAGCGGGAGCTGCAGCAGCCGGGCCGCCTTGTCCACCGAGGAATGTGCGTGCCCGGAGCAGAGGATCGCCCCGCCGGGACGCAGGTGCCGGGCCGCCGCCAGCGCGGCGAGCGTGGACGTCGACGCCGTGTCCTCGATGTGTCCGTGCAGGCCTTCCGGGAGGCCGAGCAGCTGCCGCAGCCAGTCGACGGCCACCTCCTCGAGCTCGGTGGCGGCCGGCGAGGTGCGCCAGAGCATCGCGTTGACGTTGAGCGCCGCGGTGACGAGCTCGGCCAGGATGCCGGGCTCGCTGCCGGAGATGGCGAAGTACGCGAAGAAGCGCGGGTGGTTCCAGTGCGTGATTCCGGGGAGGAGGACCTCGTCGAGATCGCGGAGGACGGCCGCGAACGGCTCGGCCTGCTCGGGAGGAGCGACCGGAAGCGCTGCCCTGATCCGGCCTGGTTCGACCTGCGCGAGCACGGGCAGCTCGCGCACGCCCTCGAGATAGCGGGCGACCCACTCGGCCGTTGCGGCAGCGTCCTCCCGGAAGTCGGTCATCGCTTGCGCATCCGCTTGATCTCGGCCCACGAGCGCGTGTTCACGACCTGCTCGGCGGTCAACCAGCCGCGCCGCGCCTGCGCGACGCCGAGCTCGAGGTTGTCCAGCTCGTGGATTCGGTGTGCGTCCGTCGAGACGACGACGCCAACGCCGGCCTCCGCCGCCGCCCGCGCAAGCGTGTCCGTGAGGTCGAGGCGGTCCGGCTGGGCGTTGATCTCGAGGAACGTCCCCGTCTCGAGGGCCTTCTCCAGGACCCGCTCGAAATCGAGCTCATAAGGAGGGCGCCGGTTGATCTTCCGGCCGGTCGGATGGCCGATGCAGTCCACGTGGGGGTGCTCCATGGCGGCGGCAAGCCGCTCCGTCAGGCGCTCGCGCGGCTGGTCGAAGCCCGAATGGATCGAGGCCATGACCCAATCGCGTCCGGCGAGGACCTCGTCGGGGAAGTCGAGGCTCCCGTCCGCGCGGATGTCCACCTCCACGCCGGCGAGGACCCGGATTCCCGACAGGCGCTCGTCGAGCTCGGCAATCGCCTCGGTCTGCCGCTCGAGCCGCCCGTCCTTGAGCCGCCTCGCGTGGTCGCAGATGGCGACGTACTTCCGTCCACGTTCCTTGGCGGCAAACGTCATCTCCTCGAGCGTTGCGCGCCCGTCCGACCAATCCGTGTGCATATGGAGGTCGCCCTTCAGGTCGGCGAGCTCGACGAGCTGCGGCAGCGTTCCCTCGCGGGCGGCCTCGAGCTCGCCGCGGTTCTCGCGCAGCTCGGGCGGAATCCAGACGTAGCCGAGGTGCGCGTAGAGCTCCTCCTCGTCGGCGGCGTGGAACGTCTCCCCGCTCTCGACGCCGAGCACGCCGTACTCCGAGACCGAGAGGCCACGGCGGACGGCGTCCTCGCGCAACGCGACGTTGTGATCCTTCGAGCCCGTGAAGTGCTGGAGGAGGTTGCCGTAGCTCTCGGGAGGAACGACACGCAGGTCGAAGCGGAGCCCCTCGTGGGAGACGACCGTCGCCTTCGTCGGGCCGCGCGCCACGACCTCGGCCACCCACGGCCGGTCGACGAAGAAGGCCGTCAGCCCGGGCGGGTCGTTCGCTGTGGCGATGAGGTCGAGGTCCTTCGTCGTCTCGCGGCGCCGTCGCACGCTCCCCGCCTCGGAGACGCGCTCGGCGAGACCGCTCGCCTCGATCTCCTCAACAGCCCGCCGCACAGCCGGCAGGGCCCGCCCGAGGAGCGTCCGGCCGGTGGAGGCCGAGGCGCTGGCCGGCCGCGCCAGCACCTCGAGGACCTTTTCCTCCGTCTTCGCTCCGAGTCCGGGCAGCGCCCGCAGGCGCTCCTGCTCGGCGGCCGCGCGGAGGTCGTCCACGGACTCGACGCCGAGCTCGGCCCAGAGCTTGCGCGCCGTCTTCGGGCCGAGGCCCGGGACGTGCATGACCTCGACGAGACCGGGGGGGAGCTTCGCCCGCAGCTTGGCGAGAGCCTTCATGTCGTCGGTCTCGACGACCTCGACGATCTTGCCCTCGATCGTGGCGCCGATCCCGGAGAGCCGTGTCGCCTTCCCGTCGAGGGCGAGCTGAGCGACTGGAACGGCCGACTCACGGATGCGCGCCGCCGCCCGGCGGTAGGCGGCAAGCCGGAAGGCGTCGGCCCCGTCGAGCTCCAGCATGTCCGCCAGGAGCTCGAAGCGCTCGGCCAGCTCGGCGTTCGTGGGCAGCTTCCCGGGCACGGCGGCGATGATACGCGCGTGCGCCTGGTCGTCTGCCTCCCCACGTACGACGAGCGAGAGAACCTGGAGCCGATGGCGCGCGCCCTCGGCGCCGCGCTCGACGGGAGCGGCCTCGCCGCACGCGTTCTGGTCATCGACGACACATCGCCCGACGGGACCGGCGAGCTGGCCGATCGCCTCGCGCGGGAGCTCGGGTTCCTGGACGTCCTCCACCGGCCGCGGAAGGAGGGACTGGGCCCCGCCTACGTCGCCGGCTTCGAGCGCGCCCTCGCGATGGGAGCCGAGCTCGTGGCCACGATCGACTGCGACTTCTCCCACGACCCGGCCGACCTCCCGCGGCTCGTGGAGGCGACCTCTCGCGCCGGCGTCGCTCTCGGCTCGCGCTACGTGCCCGGCGGCGGCACGCGGAACTGGGGCCTCGCCCGCCGCGTCGTCAGCCGCTGCGGCTCGGTCTACGCCCGCGCGATCCTCGGCATCCCGGTGCGCGACTCGACGTCGGGCTTCAAGGTCTACCGCCGAGAGGTGCTCGCAGCGATCGACCCCCAGCGCATCGAGTCGCGCGGCTATGCGTTCCAGATCGAGACGGTCTACCGGGCACTCCGCGCCGGCTTCGCCGTCGAGGAGGTCGCCATCCTCTTCACCGACCGCGCGGAGGGCGGCTCGAAGATGGGCGCGGGGATCGTCCTCGAGGCGATTGCGCGGGTGCCGGCGTTGCGACTCGCGGCTGCCCGGGACCGCCTCTGACGAGCCCCCGAGCGTGGCTATAGTGGCGCGGATGGCCGAGCTCGCCCAGGTCGGGGACACGGACTTCGAGCATGAGGTCTTGCGGGCCGACGGCCCGGTGGTCGTCGACTTCTGGGCCCCGTGGTGCGGCCCCTGCCGGGTCGTGAGCCCGATCCTCGCGGACATGGCCGACGAGCACGACCGCGTGAAGTTCGTGAAGCTGAACGTGGACGAGAACCCCGAGACCCAGGCACGCTACAACGTCCTCTCGATCCCGACGGTCATTCTCTTCGAGGCCGGCGAGGCGCGGGAGACGGTCATCGGCGCCCGCTCCCGGAGCCACTACGAGGGCGCCTGGGAACGCTGGCTCAGCCCCGCGGCCTGAACGAGTCCCAACCGGCGAGGTCGGCGGGCTCGACGCCCTCGCCTTCGGCGCAGTGCCCGACGACGGTGACATCGAGCCGCTCCGCGTCGGCCGGCGCGAGCGCAGCCAGGAGCTCGTAGTCCTCGCCCATCGTCCAGAAGGGAAGGTCGGCGACCTCCTCGATCCGGGGCGCGCGCGGGATCCGGTCGGGCTCGAGGACGATCCGGCAGCCGGAGCGCTCGGCAATCCGGGCGGCGTCTCCGGCGATCCCGTCCGAGAGGTCGACCATGGCATGCGCGACGCGGGCGAGGCGACGGCCTTCCACGAGCCGGAGCGGAGGCCGGCGGTGGCGTGCCACGAGCTCCGGAAACCCGCGCAGACCCTCACGGAGGACGTGGAGGCCTGCCGCCGCTCCACCGAGCGGCCCCGTCACGACGACCGCATCCCCGGGCACCGCACCGGCCCGGCCTGGCACGCGACCGCTCCGCCCGACGGCCGTGACGGCCACGATCAGGCTCTCGGCCTGCGTCGTGTCGCCCCCGGCCACGGGCACGCCTGACTCGGCGATCCCCGCGTAGAGCTCGACGACTCGCTCGGCGTCCGTCTCTGGCCGAAGGGCAAGACTCACGAGGAGCACCTCGGGCTCGGCCCCGAGCGCGGCGAGATCGCTCAGGTTGACCGCCGCCGCCTTGTAGCCGAGGTCCCGCCACGACGTCCACTCCAGACGGAAATGGACGCCCTCGACGAGCGTGTCCTGCGTGAGGACGACGCCGTCGGCCAGCACAACGCCCTCGGCGTCGAGGGCGCGGACGAGTCCGCGCCGCTCGAGCTCAGCGAGGAGCCCGAACTCCCCGAGCTCCGAGAGCCTCAAGGTGGAAGACGTCGACCGGCCCGGAGCCGGCGCCGAGGTCGGCGAGCCCGTTCCGCACGGCCTCAGACGCGAGAGCCGCGGCGCCCCGCGCTGCGTCCTCGAGGCTCTCGCCGTGCGCGAGGAGGGCCGCCAGGCTCGCGGAATGGGTGCAACCAGCGCCGTGGGTCGCCTCGTCGCCATAGCGCTCGACCGGAATCGGGATGTGGCGCTCGCCGTCGAAGAGCCAGTCGACCGGCTCCGCGCCGTGACCGCCCGTGACGATGACGGCGGGCGCCCCGAGCCGGTGGATCGCCTCGGCGAGCGAGCGGCGGTCGGCGGCCTCGGCGTAGGAGACCCCAGCCAGGGCGCAAGCCTCGTGGAGATTCGGCGTCACGACCGTCGCGAGCGGGAAGAGCTCGGCGACGAGAATGGAGACGGCGTCGTCCTGGAGAAGCTTCGCTCCCGAGGCCGCGACCATGACCGGATCGACAACGAGCGTTACCGGCTGCTCGCTGAGGAAGTCGGCGACCGCCTCGATGATCCGCGAGCTGAAGAGCATCCCCGTCTTCGCCGCGTCGACGCCGATGTCGTCGAAGACCGCGTCGAGCTGGGCCCGAACGAACGCCGGCGGCGCCTCGTGGACGTCGGTGACTGAGGTCGTCGACTGAGCCGTGAGCGCGACGATCGCGCTCATCCCATGGCAGCCGAGGCGGGCGAACGCCTTCAGGTCCGCCTGGATCCCCGCACCCCCGCCGGAATCCGAGGTCGCGATCGTGAGGCACCGAGGCACCACGGGCGACCAACGCTAGCATCGGCAGGTGGCCACGGTGACATGGGAGGGCATGCTCGAGGGCGAGGAGCTCGCCTACCTCACCGACGTGCCCGGGCAGGATCCGCGCACGGTGCCGCTTCCCAACCTCCACCCACGGCTCCAGGACGCGCTCGAGGCGAGGGGAGTCGACCGTCTCTACGCCCACCAGGCGGACGCGCTCGCCGCGGCGCGCCGGGGCGAGCATCTCATCGTCTCGACGGGCACGGCGAGCGGGAAGACGCTCGCGTTCAACCTCCCCGTGCTGGACGCCCTCGCGGCCGAGCCGAAGCTGCGTGCGCTCTACCTCTACCCGACGAAGGCCCTGGCACAAGATCAGGCGCGGGCGCTCGCCGAGCTGCGCCTCCCGCGGCTGAAGACGGCGATCTACGACGGCGACACCGAGCTCGAGCGCCGCTCCAAGATCCGCAGGTGGGCGAACGTGATCCTCACGAACCCCGACATGCTCCACGTCGGCGTGCTCCCTCATCACGACCGCTGGGGGGACGTCCTCGCCAACCTTCGGTACGTCGTCGTGGACGAGGCCCACGTCTACCGCGGCGTCTTCGGCTCTCACGTCGGAAACGTCCTCAGACGCCTGCGCCGGGCCGCGGCGATCTACGGCGCCGAGCCGCAGTTCCTCCTCGCCTCGGCGACGATCGCCAACCCGAGGGAGCTCGTCCACTCACTGCTCGGGCTCGACGCGACGGTGATCGAGAACGACGGCGCGCCGCGCGCGGCGAGGACGATCGCCTTCTGGAACCCGCCCGTACTCGACGAGGCGCTCCAGCTCCGCGCGAGCGCGCTCGGGGAGGGGTCGCGGCTCCTCGCCGAGCTCGTCTCACGCGGCCTGCGGACGATCTGCTTCGCCAAGAGCCGGAAGGCCGCCGAGCTGATCCACCGCTTCGCCGTCGACCGGCTCGACGCAGAGACCGCTGTGCGACTCTCCCCCTACCGCGCCGGCTACACGCCCGCGCAGCGTCGGGAAATCGAGCGCCGGCTCGTCGAAGGGGAGCTCCTCGGGGTCACGGCGACGGATGCGCTCGAGCTCGGGATCGACATCGGGCTCCTCGACTGCGCGATCTCGGTCGGCTTCCCCGGAACGGTCGCGAGCCTGCGCCAGCAGTGGGGCCGCGCGGGCCGCCGGAGCCACGGGCTGGCGCTGCTCGTCGCCAGCGAGGACGCGCTCGACCAGTTCTTCATGCGTGAGCCGGAGACGCTCCTCGACAGGCGCGTCGAGGCGGCGATCCTCGACCACGCGAACCCGCGCATCCTCGACGGCCACGTGCTGGCGGCCGCGTTCGAGGCGCCGCTCGACGACCGCGACCGCATGACCCTCGGGAACGTCGCGCTCCAGCGGGCCGAGGCTCTCGCCTCGACCGGCGAGCTTCGCCGGACGAAGGCCGGCATCGTCTGGGCCGGCCGTGACTACCCGGCCGCGCGAGTCGCCCTGCGGTCGGCCAGCCCCGAGTCGGTCGCTGTGATCGACGCTGCGACGGGCTCCATCCTCGGCCTCGTCGAGCGGGAGCGCGCCCCCTCAACGGTGCACGAGGGCGCCGTCTACCTCCATCTCGGCGATTCGTACCGCGTGCTCGAGCTCGACCTCGCCGCCCACGCCGCTCTCGTGGAGCCCTTCGCGGGCGACTACTACACGCAGCCGAAGAAGGAGACGACCACCGCAATCGAGGAGGCCGAGCTCTCGGCCCGGCGTCTGGGCATGGACGTCTCCTTCGGCCGCGTGAGCGTCACCGAGCAGGTCGTCGCGTACCAGAAGAAGTCCGTACGCGACGAGGCGACCCTCGAGCTCGTCGCGCTCGAGCTTCCACCCTCGACCTTCGAGACGGAGGCGATCTGGTACGTGCCCGGCACCGAGCAGCTCGAGGGCCTCGAGCCGCTCCCGAAGCTGCTCGGCTCGCTCCACGCCGCCGAGCACGCGATGATCGCCATCCTCCCCCTCTGGGCCATGTGCGACCGCTGGGACATCGGCGGTCTCTCGACGAACCTCCACTTCCAGACTGGACGACCGACCGTCTTCGTCTACGACGGTCACGCCGGGGGCGTCGGAATCGCCCGGCGCGGCTACGACGAGCTGGAGGGCTGGGTCGCCGACACGGCGCGGCTCCTCACCGGCTGCCCGTGCGCCGACGGCTGCCCCGCCTGCGTCCAGTCGCCCAAGTGCGGGAATCTCAACGAGTTCCTGGACAAGGACGGGGCGCTGACGCTGCTCCGCCGGATGCTCGCGGCCGGCTGACCGCTACGACCGTTAGGGAATGAGGACCGCGATGCTCCGGCGGATGTCGCGTCGTCGATCCACCCGCGCCCGGTCGCGGCCGGCGTCCCCGTAGAGCTGATCCCGGAGGCCGTCGCGCGCCTGGAAGGTGTCCGCGCCGTCGCCGCCGCGGAGCACGTCCTTCCCGCCGCCGCCCGTGATGACGTCGTTTCCATCCAGGCCTTGGAGAAGGTTGACCAGCCCGTTCCCGAGGAGGCGGTCGTCGAAGCTCGATCCCTTGACGTTCTCGAGTTGAGCGAGCGAGTCGACCCCGTCTCCGGTGGCCTCGCCGGTCCCCAGATCGACGATCACGCCGACCCGGAGGTTCGCCGAGAAGAAGCTCGTGTAGTCGACGGTGTCGGTTCCCGCCCCGCCGTCGAGATCGTCAGGGCCGGCGAAGCCGCGCAGCCGGTCGTTCCCGTCGCCGCCGTCGAGGACGTTCGCGCCCGCATCGCCCGTGAGGACGTCCGCGCCCGTGCTACCGGTGACGTTCTCGAGCGCGGTCAAGAGGTCCTTGTCACCCGAGCTGGTGCCGGTGCCGGCGGTCAGGTTGACGACGACGTCGGGGGGCCGCGCGGAGTAGTCGGCGGTGTCCGAGGCGGTTCCGCCGTCGAGGACGTCGCCTCCCGCGCTCGCTCGCAGAACGTCGTTGCCGGCGCCGCCGGTGAGCGTGTTCGCCCCCGCCGTCCCGGCGAGGTCGTCGCGGCCCGCTCCACCCGTGAGGCTCTCGAGATCCACGAGCGTGTCTGTGCCGGCGCTTCCGGTGTCCTGCGGCCCCACGACCGAGAGGTCGACGGTGACGCCGAGTGCCGCGGCGGAGTAGTCGGCGGTGTCGGTTCCGGTGCCGCCGTCGAGCGCGTCGTCGCCCGCAGCGCCTGCAAGGCTGTCGTCGCCGTCGCCGCCCAGCAGGGAGTTGGCGCCGACCGTCCCGGTCAGCGTGTCGGCGAACGGCGAGCCGACGACGTTCTCCGCGGTCAGGATCGCGTCCGTGCCGGCGCCCACCGTGTTCTGTGCGGCGACGTTGGCGAGGTTGACCGTCACGCCGAAGTCGGCCGCCGAGTAGTCGAGGGTATCGGTTCCGGCGCCGCCGTCGAGCGTGTCGTTCCCCCTCAGCCCTGCGAGCGTGTCGACGCCACCGTTCCCGGTGAGGACGTTGGGCCCGTTCTCGCCCGTGAGCGAGTCGTCCCCGTCGCCGCCCGTGACGTTCTCGATCCGGAGGAGAGAGTCGGTGCCGCCCGTACCGGCGCCGGATCCAGCGGTCGGGCCCGTGGCGGGCCCGAGCAGAACAGTGACGCCCGCCGTGTCCGACGAGTAGTCGACGGTGTCGGTCCCGAGTTCGCCGTCGATCGTGTCGTCACCGTCGTCGCCGAGGATCGCGTCGTTCCCCGAGCCGCCCAAGAGCGTGTTCACGCCGCCGTCACCGCCGAGCGTGTCGGCTCCGCTGCCGCCTGTGAGGTTCTCGAAACCGGCGACCGTGTCGGTACCCGCGCCACCAGTTGTCTGCGGGAGGGCGTTTGCCAGCGTCAGCGCCACGCCCCCGGCAACGCCCGAGTAGTCGAGCGTGTCGACTCCGACTCCACCGCTGAGGTCGTCGTTCCCGGCGCCGTCGAGGATCGCGTCATCGTCGTCGTCGCCGAACACGGAGTCGTTCCCTGTGCCGCCGGTCAGCCGGTCGTCGCCCAGGCCGCCGTTCAGGGTGTCGTCCCCCCCGCCACCGTCGAGGATGTCGTTGCCGAGCGCGCCCGTGAGGTCGTTGGCGCTCCCGCTTCCGACCATCGTGTTGTCGCCGGCGCCGCCGAGCGCGTTCTCGACGTCCGCGCCGACGTTGTCGGCTTCCCCGGGCTCGCCGTCGTCGAAGACACCGTCCATGGTCACCATGACACCGCTCGCGCGAGCCGCGTACGTCACGAGGTCGTTGCCGCCGCTCCCAGCCATCGTGTCCGTTCCGTTCGGCGCGGCGCCCTCGTCGAAGACGTCGTTCCCCAGGCCACCGGTGAGCGTGTCTCCTCCGTCCTCGCCTGCGATCGTGTCGTCACCCGGGCCGCCGGTCAGCGTGTCGTCCCCGGCGCCGCCCGAGAGGACGTTGCTCCCGGTTCCGCCCGCGATCGTGTCGTCGCCCGAGCCGCCGGTGAGCGTGTCGTCGCCGCTGTCCCCGTTCACGGTCAGAGCCAGCAAGGTTGCGGCTCCTGTGACCGCGCTTCCCGCTCCAGAGACGGCGTCCGCGCCGCCGCTCGCGTTGATGGTCCCCAGCTCGACGCCCGTCATGGTCGCGTCGACGTCGTCGTCGGCGTTGAGGTTCGCGCCGGCCGTTCCCAACTCGAGACTGTCGGCGGCGGAGCTTCCCGTCACGGTGACGCGGTCCAGGACGCCGGTGGAGAGGTCGATGACGAACTCGATCTCGGACACACCGGAGCCTTCGACGGCTACACCGGGCGCGAACGCGCCGCCGCTCAGGTCGATCGTGATGTTCTCGGCCCCGGTCGTGCCGTTGACGACGACCGTGTCGGTGTTCGCGGTGGTGGCCGCGCCGCACGCGGTCACGCCGACCATGATCCGTCCCGCATTCAAGCCCGTTCCCACCGCGATCGAGCCGGAGTCTCCGGCCGCGGTCATGCTCACTGTCGCCGTCCCCGCCCCAAAGGCGCACGAGACGGCGCCGTGCGCCGGCCCGGCCAGCAGGCCGGCGGCCAGGGCCAGCGGGACGATCCAGAGGGTACGGCGGCGCATGAGAATTCGAGAACCGTTCGACGGAACGGAGTAGATCTCCTACGTTCTCGGCCGGCAGACACCGGATCTTGAGGGCTACCGGTCGGCGCCTTCGCCGGCGCTGCCCCCGGCCGCTCGAGGACAGGGCCGGGGTCAGACCCCGGCCCTGTCCTCGATGGCGGAGCATTTGCCTCCATTCCTGTGGATACCGCACGGGACGTGGCCGGCGGGACGCACCCCGGCATGAACTGCGGCGGCGCGCACTCTCCCTCCTCCACAGGGTGTCCCGGGCGGTCAGCACATTGTCCCCGCCACTGGGCCGGAAGAGCCATGCCAGGGGTCAGACCCCGGGCGTGGCCGGAAGGGTCAGGCGGTGCGGCGTGGGCGTGGGACGAGCTCCCCGCCGCAGTTCGGGCAGACGGAGTCCATCGCCTCGGCGCACGAGGGGCAGAACGTGCACTCGTAGGTGCAGATGCACGCGTCGGCCTGGGGCGCGAGCGCGGCGGCGCAGCGTTCGCACTCCATCCTCATCTCGAGCGCCACCGCTACGGCACTCCCGCCAGGCGAAGTGCCAGCTCGACCGCCTCGGCCGGCGTCGCGGCTCGCTCGATTCCCTCACCACCGACCTCCGGGCCGGAGGCAAGGGCGACTACCGGGCGCCGGAGGAGCCGCGCGTAGGCGATCTCCGCGAGCGTGCCCCATCGGCCGCCGACGGCGACGGCCGCCTCGCAGGAAGCGACGACCGCGAGGTTCCGGGCGTGCCCCGTTCCGGTGGCGACAGCGTAGTCGATCCAGGCGTTCGCGTCCCTAGTGCTCTCCCCCGGGAGGATCCCGACGGTCGTTCCCCCGGCCTCCTTCGCCCCGCGCGCGGCCGCCTCCATCACCTCGCCCAGACCGCCGCAGACGACGACGCAGCCACGCTCGGCGAGCAACCGCCCGACCTCCTCCGCCTGGGGCACCCATTCGGCGCCGCTTCCGATCACGGCGATCTGCGCCACCACACGATGATATGACTGCCCGCGTGACGACTCGCTCGGCGCGCGGCGGGACGCTCGTGCTCGGCGGCGGGTTCGCCGGCAGCTACGTCGCACGGCTGCTCGGCTCCGCCGGAGCGACGATCGTCAGCCACGAGAACTTCATGCTCTACACGCCCCTGCTTCCGGAGGCGGCTTCGGGCACCCTCGAGCCTCGTCACGTCGTCGTCCCACTGCGGGTGATGTGCCCGCACGCCGAGCTCCTGCTCGGCCGGGCCACGGCGCTCGACGAGAGCACCCGATGCGTTCGCGTCGTCACGGAGCACACCCAGGTCGACGTCGCCTACCAGCAGCTCGTCGTGGCGCTCGGCGCCGTATCCCGCTCTCTCCCGATCCAAGGGCTCGCCGAGCACGCGCTCGGCTTCAAGACCCTCGCCGACGCGATTCACTTGCGGAACCACGTCCTGCGCCGGCTCGAGGCGGCCGCGGCCGATCCGCAGAGAGCCCTGCCGCACCTGACGTTCGTCTTCGTGGGGGCCGGCTACGCCGGCGTCGAGGCCCTCGCCGAGCTCTCCGACCTCGTCCACGACGCGCTTCGCTACTACCGGGAGCTGAAGGGCGTTCCTCAGCGCTGGGTGCTCGTGGACGCGGCTTCTACGATCCTCCCCGAGATCCCGAGGCGCCTGGGCGAGTACGCGGCCAGGCAGCTCGCCGCCCGCGGCGTCGACATCCTCGTCTCGACGACGCTCGCGTCGGTCGACGCCGACGCCGCGACCCTCTCGGACGGCACGCACATCGAGACACGCACGCTCGTCTGGACCGCCGGCGTCACGGCGCATCCGCTGCTCGCCGACCTCGGCCTCCCGCTCGACGAGCGCGGGCGCGTCGTCGTTCGACCCACGCTCCAGGTCGAGGGACGCGATGACGTCTGGGCACTCGGCGACTGCGCCCGCGTTCCCAACGAGGCGACTCCCGGCCACCCCGACCCCCCGACGTGCCAGCACGCGCTCCGTCAGGCCCGCCGCCTGGCGAAGAACCTGCGCGGGGAGCCGAGGCCCTACCGCTACCGCATGCTCGGCCAGGTGGCAACGCTCGGGCGCCACAAGGGGATCGCGGACGTCCTCGGCATCCGTCTCCGCGGCTTCCCGGGCTGGTTCGCGACGCGGACGTATCACCTCTTCCAGCTGCCGCTCGTCTCCCGGAAGCTGCGCGTGGTCACCGACTGGACCGTGGCGCTCTTCTTCCGCCGCGACATCGCCGAGCTCTCCATGCTCGGCCATCCAGAGTCACTGGAACGGCGCTAGCAACCCGACCATAAACTGCACGCCCGTCCGCGCCGATAACAGCGTCCATGAGAACGCTGCTGCGGGCACAGACGGCCTCCGCTCTCGCAGTCTGCGCCGCGGGCGTCGCCCTCCCGGCGGCGACCCTCATCCTCGTCGGGCGGCACGAGGCGCATCCCGGCAGCAACCTCCACTTCTGGGGTGTGGGCTTCACCGCGATCGCGGCGACGGCCGCGGCGATCGCGCTCACGATCGTGGGTGCACGCCGGAGCGACGCCCGAACGGTCCTCGTCGGAACGGCCTTCTCGGTCATGGCGGCACTGCTCGCGCTCCACGGCCTGGCCACGCCGGGCATGATCGTCGGCTTCAACGGCCTCGTCGCCTTCACCGGCGGCGCGACGCTGCTCGTCGGCGCGGCAGTCCTCGCCCTCGCGGCTCTGCCGCCCGTCAACCGCCCGCAGAGCGTGCGCCGGCTGGTCGTCCTCCAGGTCACGCTGCTCGGGGCGGTGGCGCTTGTCGGCTTAGTGGGAATGCTCGTGCCGAGCCTCGTCCCGTCGGTTCCCGAGGCAGGGAGCCCGCTCGCCCTCGCTCTTCTCGCCGTCGGCCTCTTCCTCTACGTCTTCCTCGGAGTCAGGGCGATCAACACGTTCCTGCTCACGCGCCGGCACGCCGACCTGCTCGTCGTCGTCGGCCTCGCGTTCCTCGGCACGGCCTTGGTCGCCGCCCTCGTGCTCGACTACATGCAGCTCGGCTGGTGGCTCGGCCACGCGTTCGAGCTCCTCGGCATCCTCATGGTCGGAATTACAGTCGCCGCCGACCTTCATCGCGTCGCTCCGTCGCGTTCGCTCACCGGCGGGCCGCGGGCAGGCGAGCTCGTGCAGGCCGAGCAGGCATTTCTCGGCGCGCGCGTCCGAGCCCTCACGCTCCGCTTGGCCGAGAAGGACGAGTACACCGAGGGCCACACGCGACGCGTCGCCCTCCGCGCCGTCCAGGTCGGCGAGGAGCTCGGCCTTCCGCCGAACAAGCTCCGCACGCTCGCCACAGGCGGCCTCTTGCACGACATCGGCAAGCTGTCGGTTCCGGACGAGATCCTGAAGAAGCCTGGCTCCCTCGACGAGGAGGAGTTCGCAGTCATCAAGAAGCATCCCGAGTGGGGACACCGTCTCCTCGGCGAGCTCGGCGGCTTCTCGGCAGGGATTCGCCGCCTGGTGCTCGACCACCACGAGCGGCTCGACGGAGCCGGCTATCCCAACGGCCGCACGGCCGTCGAGCTCGACCTCGAGACGCGAATCCTCACGGTCTGCGACGTCTACGACGCGCTCCTTTCCGTGCGCGTCTATCGGGACGCCTGGACGCACGAGAAGGCGATCAGGCTCCTGCGCGAGCAGATCGGCTCGGCCTTCGACGCCGCCTGCGTCGGCGCGCTCGAGCGGGTGCTCGCCCGCGACGCAATGCTCTCCCTCGGCGTCGCGGTCTAGCGGCCGCCGGGCGCTAGTCTCACCCTGTGCCATCGGAGCTCGAGCGGGCAATCGCCTTCGACGAGGTGCTCCGCGAACGCTGCGCCGAGCGGATCGTGCCCGCCCGCTTCGGCCGCGCGTTCTTCAACGACAGCTATCCGCGGGTGTGGGACCTGAACTTCCTGCGAACCTACGGCGGTCGGCACGTCGACCCGGGAGAGGTGGCGGCCGATGCCGAGCTCCTGCACACGAGCGCAGGTCACTCGCACCGCCGCGTCGATGCGCCCGACGAGAGCGTCGGTGCCCTCCTCGAGCCGTTCTTCCGCCGGCTTGGCTGGCACATCGATCGGGAGATCTTTATGGCCTACCGGGGCGGTGGTGAGCGGGGAGCGGACACGTCTACCGTGGAGGAAGTCTCGCGGGACGACCTGCGTTCTCTCCGTGAGGAGATCACTCGCGGTGAGCCCTGGGCGACCGACGACGAGGTCGTGAGCATGGTGCTCGACGCGGGCGCCCTCTGGGCGGGCGCCGGGAACGCCCGCCACTTTGCGGTGCGCTCGGGCGGCGAGGTCGTCAGCACGGCAGACCTCTACTCGGACGGTAGGACCGCGCAGGTCGAGGACGTCGCCACCGCTCCCGCCCATCGCGGCCGCGGCCACGCGAGCGCCGTCGTGCTCCGCGCCGTCGAGGAGGCGCAGGCAGCTGGGCACGACTTCGTCTTCCTCGTCACCGACGAGGAGAACTGGCCGAAGGAGCTCTACGCACGCCTCGGCTTCGAGCCCATCGGCCGCTGGTGGAGCTTCCTCAGGACGCCTAGCGAAGCTCGCGGAGCGCGCGCCCGATCGACTGCCGGTTCGTGAGGACACCCTCGAAGAGATCGCCGTCCCGCTCGACGCGGCCGAGGACGACCTCCATCGTGAAGCCGCTCGGGTCGAGGTCCTCGGTCACTTCCTCCCAGCGGAGCGGGGTCGATACCGGGGCCCGCTCGCGCGGACGCACGGAGTAGGCGCTCGCGATCGTCTTCCCCTCGCCGTTTTGGTTCGCATCGATGAGGACGCCCTGCCGCTTCGCCTTCGCCCACTCCGTAGTCACGAGCCCGCGGTGGAGGCGCGCCAGCGTTCCGGCGACGATCTCGGCGAGCTCGCGCGTCTGGTCGTACGTGTGCCTGCGCTCGACGGGGACGAGGACGTGAAAGCCGTCGGCGCCGCTGGTCTTCGGGAAGCCGGCGAGCCCGAGCGCGTCGAGCACCTCCTTGACCAGAAGCGCGACGCGCACGACCTCCGGGAAGCCGACATCGGGTGACGGGTCGAGGTCGAAGAGGACCCAGTCGGGCCGCTCGGGCTTGTCGATCCGCGAGTACCACGTGTTCATGTCGATGCAGCCCATGTTCGCCATCCAGAGGAGGGCGAGCTCGTCGTTGACGAGCGGGTAGCGGATCGTCCGCTTCTGCCTCGTCTCGCGCGACGTCGACCGGTAGGCGCGTGTCGGAATCCAGTCCGGCATGTGCGAGGGCGCGTCCTTCTGGAAGAAATGCTTGCCCTGCCAGCCGTCGGGGTAGCGCTTCATCGTGAAGGGCCGGTCCCGCAGGTGCGGGACGAGAACGGGGGCGACGTCGCGGTAGTACGCGAGCAGGTCGCCCTTCGTGATCCCCTCCTCCGGCCAGAAGACCTTGTCGAGGTTGGAGAGCTTGAGAGCGCGCTTCCCGCGCCTGACCTCCGTCTCGAGCGGCTCCTCGCGGCGGACGTCCGCAGGCGCCTTGTCCTCGCGCAGGCCCTTGTAGACCGGAGCGCGCAGCCGGCCGTCGTGCGTCCACTCCGCGAACTCGACCTCGCAGACGAGCTTCGGCTCCACCCAGACGACGTCGTCCTTCCGCACCTTGGGCATCCTGGGGACGATGTGGAAGGGAGGCTCCGCACGCTGGAGCGGGCGAAGCCTCGCCGTGAGCCGGCCGATCTCGTCCTCACTGAAGCCTGTGCCGCAGTTGCCGACGTAGCGGAGCTCTCCGCCGCGCGTGACGGCGAGCACCAGGGAGCCGAGGCTGCCGGAGCGCCGACCCTTCCCCTTCGTGTAGCCGGCGATGACGAACTCTTGGCGGCCGTGCGTCTTCACCTTGAGCCAGTCGCGCGTGCGGCGGCCCGGCTGATAGCGCGACTCGACCTTCTTTGCGACGACGCCCTCGAGCCCCTGCGCGGCCGCGGCTTCGTAGAGCGCCTTCCCGTCGTCGAAGGCCTCCGAGAGCCGCACCGTGCCTCCGCGCAGGTCGAGCAGCCCTTCGAGCCGTCGGCGCCGCTCGACGAGGGGTAAGGCGAGGACCGGCTCGCCGTCGACCTCGAGGACGTCGAAGGCGTAGTAGACGAGCGGCCCCGACCCCTGCTGCATGACCGAGAAGCTCGAGCGGCCGTGCTCGTCGAGCGCGCAGACCTCGCCGTCGAGGACACAGTCGGGCGACTTCGTCGCGCGACCGAGGGCCTTCGCGACCTCGGGAAAGCGCTCTGTCAGGTCGTTGCCCCTCCGACTCGTCAGGGTGACGTCCCCTCCCTTCAGATTCGCGATGGCGCGATAGCCGTCCCACTTGACTTCGAAGAGCCATCCGGGCGTCGTTGGAACCGCCGATGCGAGCGTAGCGAGCATCGGCGGGTAGTCAGCACGCGCAAGCGCGTGCTGACTGTCTCGCTTGCGTAGCAAGAGCCAGTTCTTCTCGTCTCCGTCGAGCTTCGCTGGGACGAGCGTCCAGGTCCCGTTCAGCCGCTTGCCGTCGAGCCGGACGGTGAGGCCGCCGTCGGGCTTCTCCTCGATGAGCTCGTACGTGCCCCGGTCCCAGATCTCCACCGTCCCGGCGCCGTACTGCCCCGCGGGGATCTCGCCCTCGAACGCCGCATACTCGAGCGGGTGATCCTCGACGTGGACGGCCAGGTGGCGCTGGCCGGGCTCCCGGGGGATGCCCTTCGGAACCGCCCAGCTCGCGAGAGCGCCGTCGCGCTCGAGCCGGAAGTCGTAGTGCAAGCGCCGCGCGTCATGACGCTGGACGACGAAGATCGGCCTGCCCTTGCGGGACGCACGGCCGGCGAAGGGCTCGGGGGTCGCACCCTTGGCCCGCTTGCGCTCGTACTCCCGGAGACGCGCCATTAGAGAAGCATGCCTCGCCGGCGCGGCTCGTGAAGACGGGTGTTTGCGGCGGCGGGTCCCGGGGTACAAAGTTGCCGCTCGTCGCCTTGCCAACCGGGGGGTTGGCACGAGGGGGTCGGCCTCGGCCGGCCCCCTTTGCTGTCCAGAGACAGCGGTCGTGGAGCACGGGGGATAACCCTGTGGACGCTGTGGATTGCGGAGCTCTCGACCTCTACTCGAGGTAGACGCCCATCGCCCGGAACCTGCGCCGTCGCTGGCGTCGCCGTTCTTCGGGATCCAGCGGCTCCACCTCGGCCAGGGCCGCCCGGAGCGACTCCGCCAACAGCCTGGCGGCTTCGTCGTGGTCCGCTGGCGCCCCGCCGGCCGGCTCCGGGACGATCCCGTCCACGACGCCGAGCTCGAGGCAGTGGGCGGCGTCCGGCTTGAACGCGGCCGCAGCCTTCTTCGCCTCCCCTGCGTCCCGCCAGAGGATGGCGGCGCACCCTTCGGGCGAGATGACGGAGTAAATGGCGTTTTCCTGCATGAGTACCCGGTCGGCGATCGCGATCGCCACCGCCCCGCCCGAGCCGCCCTCGCCGATGACGCAGGTGACGCTCGGCACCGCGAGGCGCACCATGGTGAGCTGGCAACGTGCGATCCACCCGCCCTGCCCGTGCTGCTCGGCCGTGACTCCCGGGTACGCCCCCGGCGTGTCGACCAGGGTGACGAAGGGGAAGCGGTGCCGGTCGGCCAGCTCCATCACGCGCATCGCCTTGCGGTAGCCCTCGGGATAGGTCATGCCGAAGTTGCGGTGGGTCCGCTCGCGGATGTCCCGGCCCTTCTGATGCCCGACGAGGACGACCGTGCGCCCGTCGAAGCGGGCGAGCCCCGCGACGATTGCCGGGTCGTCGGCAAGCGCGCGGTCGCCGTGGAGCTCGACGAAGTCCTCGCAGATCCGCTCGACGTAGTCCAGCGTGTAGGGCCTGTCCTGATGGCGCGCGAGCTCGACCGAGTGCCAGACGTCGTCTGCGCTCGGCTCGGACCCCATCCGGTCGAGCTGCCGCTTGAGGCGCGACATCTCCCCGGAGACGCCGACGCCCCGGAGGAGCGGGAGGTCGCGGAGCTTCGCCAGCCGCTCCCGAAGCTTCAGCTCTTCGGCCTGGCTCGACGGGCTCTCGCTCACTTCACTGCGCCTGGAGGAACATGGCGAGGAGTCGGCCGACGAAGGGGCGGAGCTCGGCCCGCGGCACGATCGCGTCGACGTGGCCGAAGCGGGAGTTCGACTCCGCCAGGCCGAAGTCGTCGGGCAGCTTCTCTCGCGTCGTCTGCTGGACGACGCGGGGGCCGGTGAAGGCGAGCAGCGCCCCCGGCTCCGAGACGATCACGTCGCCGAGGCTCGCGAAGCTCGCCAGGACGCCGGCCGTCGTGGGGTGCGTCATGATCGAGATGAGCGCGCAGCGGGCCTCCCGGAGCTCGTCGACGGCGCACACCGTCTTGGGAAGCTGCATCAGCGAGAGGATGCCCTCCTGCATGCGCGCTCCGCCCGAGGCGGTGACGCTGACGAGCGGGACCTGCCGCGAGGCCGCGCGGTCGCAGGCGCGGGCGAACTTCTCCCCGACCGTGCTCCCCATGGAGCCGCCCATGAAGGCGAAGTCCATGACCGCGAGCTCGCATGGACGTCGCTCGATCGCAGCCGCGCCGGCGATGAGCGCGTCGCCGAGGCCCGTGGCCACCTCCGCCTCCGCGAGGCGATCGGTGTAGGCACGGAGGTCGAAGAAGCTGAGCGGGTCGGCCGAGCGCAGCCCGGCGTCCTCCTCGGCAAAGGTGCCGCGGTCAGCGAGCTGTGCGATCCGCTCGCGCGCCCGCACGGGAAAGTGGTGGCCGCATTGCGGGCACACGCGAAGCGTCTGCTCGAGCTCGTCGTCCCGGTAGTGCGAGTGGCAGCGCGGGCAGGTGTTGGGGTGCCGCTTCCCGTCTCCTTCCGCCCGCTCTCCCTCGCGGTTCTCGACGGTCACGTCGATGCGGCTCTCCATGACCGGCTTATCTTACGGGCTTCCCGTTTCGGCCAGAACCGCGCCGGCAGCCTAGAAGCCGAGGGCCGACATGAGGCGCGTCAGCGGCTCGCCGTTCGCCGGGGCGGGAGCCAGACCCGTGAGACCAGCGCCCGCGAGGGGGCGCCCACCGGCGATCTGCCGGAGCATCGCGGCGGCCTCGACGACGGTGAGCCCGGCCGGCTCGGGCATGAAGCAGACGACGTCGTCGTCCGGATCGAGGACGTCGACGTCGAAGGCGACGTAGACGGCGTCCGTTCCGTCGAGCGCGCCGTTCAGCTCCCCCGCGCCGGTGCGAAGGCCGCTCGCCGCGATGAACTCCAGCTCGGGCGGGTCGAGGTTCCGCGCCCCGATGAGCACGACGTCCGCCGGGTGGACCGTCCCCGAGTCGATGACCATGCGCAGGGGCATCCCCCAGAGGTTCCCGCTCGGCGAGCTCTCCGGCGTGTTCAGGTCTCCGTGCGCGTCGAACCACACGATCGCGAGGCGGTCATAGCGTGTCGCGAGCCCCTCGACCGCACCGACGTGAGAGCAGCAGCAGCCACCGAGGACGAGTGGCCGCTCCGGGAGGGCAGCCGCGAGCGCGAGGTTCTGCTCGGTCAGGGAGTCCTCTTCAACGACGGCCGTCTCTGGGTACGGGAGCTCGAGGTACGCGGCCTCGGCCATCGACTCGCCCCCGGCTCCCCACGCGCGCGGGACGCGGACGAGGCCGGCGGGGAATGTTCGCCCGCAGGAATGGCACTCGTACTCTCCGGCGTCCAGGGCGACGGCGGTCAGCGTCCTGCAGTCTGGGCACTTGGCCCGGAGGCGCGACATCGGGTCCCAGGCTACCCGGATGCCAGCTCTGCGGGGACGATCCGGTCGAGCGTGTCGGGAAGCTCGGCCAGGTCGGTGAGCTCGGCCTCGCGGGGCAGGTCGCTCGTCTCGTCGAGCCGGTTGATCCAGACGGCCGGGATGCCGAGCTCCTGCGCGGGTGCGATGTCGTGGAAGAGGCTCGCCGCAACGTGCACGTGGCGCCCGGGTTGGGCGTCGAAGCGCTCGGCGAACGCCCTCCAGTGCCCGTACGCCGGCTTGTAGGAGCCGATCTCGCCGGCAACGATCGCCCCGTCGAACGGGACGCCGATGGCCACCATCGAGGCGGCCAGGAGGTCAGGATCCGTGTTCGAGAGCGGAACGAGCCGCCAGCCGCGGGCGCGCAGCTCGGCGAGGGCGCCGGGCACGTCGGGAAAGACCGTCCAGCCGGGCAGCGAGTCCGCCAGCGCGTACTCCTCCTCGGCGGGAAGCTCGAGCCCCTCGCTCTCGGCGAGGAGGACCAGCGCCTGACGCAGCACCTCGCGGTAGGACAGCGAGCCCTCCAGCTCGACGCGGGGCTCGAGCTCGTGGTAACGCTCGAGCAGGTGGTCGGCGTCAGCGTCGGGCCAGAGCCGCGCGAGCTCGCGCCGGATCCCGCCGTTCCAGTCGACCAGGGTTCCATAGCAGTCGAAGGTGGCCCAGCGGTCGCTAATCGGTGAACTTCCTGATGACGAGGCAGGCGTTGTGCCCGCCGAAGCCGAAGTTGTTCGAGAGCGCGACGTCGGTCTTCCACTCGCGCGCCTCGTTCGGGATGTAGTCGAGGTCGCACTCGGGATCGGGCACCTCGTAGTTGATCGTCGGCGGGACGACGTCGCGCTGCACGGCGAGCGTCGAGATGATCGCCTCGATCGCACCCGAGGCCCCGAGGCAGTGGCCGGTGGCGCCCTTCGTCGAGGAGATCGGCGTCCGCCGGGCCTTCTCCTCGCCGAACGCGATCTTGATGACGCGCGTCTCGCTGGCGTCGCCCAGGGGCGTCGAGGTGCCGTGCGCGTTCACGTAGTCGATCTCCTCCGAATTGACCCCGGCGTCGGCCATCGCCATCGCCATCGCCCGCGCCGGGTGTCTCCCCGTCGGGTCGGGCTCGGTGATGTGCTGCGCGTCGGAGGAGACGCCGTAGCCGACGAGCTCGGCATAGACCTTTGCGTTGCGCTTCTTCGCGTGCTCGAGCTCCTCGAGGACGACGATCGCGCCCGCCTCGCCCATGACGAAGCCGTCCCGCTCCGCGTCGAAGGGCCGGCTCGCCCGCGCCGGGTCGTCGTTCCGGCGCGAGAGCGCCCGCATCGCGGCGAAACCGCCGATTCCGACGGCGGTGATGCCCGCCTCGGTCCCGCCGGCGAACATGACGTCGGCGCGCCCCAGCCGAATGGAGTCCATCGCCTCCCCGATGGCCATGTTGGAGGCCGCGCACGCCGTGCACTCCGCCGTCAGCGGACCGCGCGTGCCGAGCTCCATCGAGACCCAGGCCGCGCCCATGTTCGGGATGATCGCCGGAATGGAGAGCGGGTTGACCCGGTCGGGGCCGCGCTCGAGCAGCTGGTCGTAGCAGTCCTGAAAGCTCTGCAGCCCCCCGATCCCCGTCGCCACGGAGACCCCGGTTCGCTCCGTCTCCGCCTCGACGTCGACGCCGGAGTCCTCCTCGGCCATGCGCGCTGCGGCGATGATCATCTGGGTGAAGCGGTCCATCCGCCGCGCCTTCCGGTACTCGATCCAGGTCGTCGGCTCGAAGTCCTTCAGCTCGCAGGCGAAATGGACGGCGAACTGGGAGGGGTCGAACGCCTTGATCGGCCCCGCCCCGCCCCGGCCGGCGACGAGGTTCTCCCAGAAGGTCTCGGCGTCGTTTCCCAGCGGCGTCACGGCGCCCATGCCGGTGATCACGACCCGTCTGCGTCCGTTCGCCGAAGCCATCGCTACATCCCCAATCCGCCGTCCACGAGCAAGACATCGCCCGTGATGAACGCGGCCTCGTCCGAGCAGAGGAAGCGTACCGCAGCCGCCACGTCCTCCGGACTTCCAAGCCGGCCAAGCGGCGTGTTCGCCAGGATCACGCCCCGAAGTTCCTCGGAGAGGACGTCGGTGAGCTCGGTCGAGATGTACCCAGGGGCGACGGCGTTCACGCGGACCCCGCGCGTTCCCAGCTCGCGCGCGAGCGCCTTGGTGAGCCCGATGATGCCCGCCTTGGAGGCAGCGTAGTTCGCCTGGCCGGGGTTCCCGTGGAGGCCGACGACGCTCGTCAGGTTCACGATCGCCCCGGAGCGCCGGCGAAGCATCTTGCGGGAGACGGCTCGGCAGGTGTTGAACGTCCCGCGAAGGTTCGTGTCGATGACCTCGTCCCAATCCTCGTCGCTCATGCGGGCGATGAGCGTGTCGCGCGTGATCCCGGCGTTGTTGACGAGGACGTCGACATCGCCCAGCTCGCTCTCGACCCGCTCGACGAGCGCTTGCGTGTCGGCAGGATCGCCGACGTTCGCCGCCACGGCGATCCCTCCGACCTCGGCGGCGACGGCGTCCGCCGCATCCTTCCCGGAGCGATAGTTGACGGCCACGCGCGCGCCGGCACGGCCCAACTCGCGCGAGATCGCCGCGCCGATGCCGCGCGAGCCGCCCGTGACGAGAGCGATCTTGCCGTCGAGTGAGGCGAACTCGGTCACGGCTAGGCAGCCGAGAGCCTCTCCTGGAGCTTTTGCAGAGACACGGGGTCGCCGACCGAGATGGTCCGCAGCGAGCGGTCGCAGCGGCGGAGCAGCCCGCTCAGGACCTGGCCGGGGCCGATCTCGACGAACATCTCGACGCCGTCCTTGACGAGCCCGCGCACAGCCTGGGTGAAGCGGACGGGGGCGGTCAGCTGCTCGACGAGGAGTGACCCGATCCTCTGCGCGTCCTCGAGACGCGCGGTCACGGTGGACATGAAGGGCGGCGAGGGCTCGTGCCACGCCGCCTCCGTGAGCACAGGCCCGAGGCGCTCGGCTGCCCGCGCGACAAGCGGGCTGTGGAAGGCGCCGCTCACGCGGAGCTTCACCGTCTTGCGCGCCCCGCGGGCGGCGGCCTCCTCGATCAGGCGGTCGACGGCCGCGTTCTGGCCGGAGACGACGACCTGGCCCGGGCAGTTGTAGTTCGCGGGCCAGACGCCCTCGATCCCCTCGCACAGCTCCTCGACGATGCTGTCATCGAGGCCGAGCACCGCGGCCATCGCGCCGGGAGTCTCACGAGCAGCTTCGGCCATCGCTCTTCCGCGCTCACAGACGAGGGCGACCGCGTCGCCCACGCCGATCGCATCCGCGGCGGCGAGAGCCGAGTACTCCCCGACCGAATGGCCGATGACATAGTCCGGCCGGACCCCGAGCGTGTTCACCGCTCGGAGGCACGCGATCGAGGTGGCGACGAGCGCCGGCTGTTGGAGC
>JAIBJN010000093.1 GCA_020029595.1 Actinomycetota bacterium
ATGCGCGAGACCCGCTCGCTCGTCGAGCGCGCCCTCGCGCGCGGCGACGTCGTCTACGGGATGACGACGGGCGTGGGCGCGCGGAAGAAGGTCGGCGTTTCGGCGGCCGAGTCTGTCGCGTTCAACCGGGCGCTGGTCGCCAATCACCGCGTCGGCGCCGGCCCCGACGCGCCGGCGGAGGTCGTGCGGGCCACGATGGTCCGCCTGACGAACGCGCTCGCCACCGGGACCCCGGGGGCACGGCCCGAGATCGCGGAGCGGCTGGTGGCTGCCCTGAACACGGGCGAGCACCCGCGCGTGCGCCTCCTCGGCTCGGTCGGGCAGGCGGACCTCCCCGCGATGGCCGACCTTGCGCACGGGCTCTTCGGCGACGCCGAGCTGCAGGCCAAGGAAGCGCTCGCGCTCCTGAACTCGAACGCGTTCTCGACGGGGACGGCGGCGCTCGCCGTCGGGGACCTGGAGCGCCTCCTCGAGGCGCTGGACGTCGCCGGCGCGCTCGACCTGGAGGCGTTCGCGGCCAACCTCACGCTCCTCCACCCCGCCATCGCCGAGGTCCGCCCCTATCCGGGGCTCGTCGCGTCCCTCGCGCGGCTGAGGGAGCTCCTGGAGGGAAGCTGGCTCTGGGAGCCCGGCGCCGCCCGGAACCTCCAGGACCCGCTCTCGTTCCGCTGCCTCCCGCAGGTGCACGGCGCGCTCCGGGACGCGCTGTCCTTCGCGCGCGGCCGGCTCCAGATCGAGCTCAACGCCTCCCAGGAGAATCCGCTCGTCGTCCCGGGCGAGGACCGCATCGTCTCGGTCGCCAACTTCGAGATCCTCCCGCTGGCTGCCGCCCTCGACTTCCTGCGCGTCGCGCTCTCCCCGGCGCTCACGTCCGCGGCGGAGCGGCTGCTGAAGCTGCTGCAGGGGCCGCTCACCGGGCTCCCGGACGGGCTCGCCCCGAGGCAGGGGCTCGCCGAGAACTCGCTCGGCGAGCACGGAGTCACCGCCCAGGCGCTCGCCGCGGAGGCGCGCCTGCTCGCGCAGCCGGTCTCGTTCGAGCTCGTGAGCAGCACGCACGCCGAGGGCATCGAGGACCGGATGACCATGGCGCCCCTCGCCGCCCGGCGCCTCGCGGAGATGGTGGCGCTCGGCGAGGCGCTCGTCGCGATCGAGCTCGTGGTCGCCGCCCAGGCGGTCGACCTCCGGCGCCCGGCCCGCCTCGGCGCGGGAACCGGCGCCGCCCACGAGCGGGTGCGTCAGGTCGTCCCTTTCCTCGCCGAGGGCAAGACGATCGCGCCGGACCTCGAGCCGGTCCGCGAGCTCGTCCGGACGGGGGCGCTCGCGCTGCCAACAGAGACCGCCCCCCGAGCGTCCTAAGAGTTGACTGGACACGACGGCCGTGGGATAACGGCCTATCCCGACCGCGAGAGGAGCGTGTGATGGACGACACCCAGCGTCGCGTCGACGAGTTGCGGAAGACAAGCAGCGAGCTCGAGAACCACCTGATCGACGAGCTCGTCGCCGGCAAGATCAGCCGGCGGGACTTCATCCGCCGCGGGACGGTGGTCGGCCTCTCCCTCTCCTCCCTCTCGTTCATCGCGGCCGCCTGCGGCGGCGGCGACGACGAAGAGGCGGCCCCCACGGGCGCAACGGACACGACGGAAGGCGCCCCCCAGCCGGGAGGAGCTCTTCGCACCGGCATCATCGCGCCGGCCGGGGCGCTCGATCCGCTCATCGTGGCGGACGAGGGCGGGCTCGCGGTGCTCGGACAGTCGGGCGAGTATCTGACCTGGTCGAACGACGCCCTGGAGCTCGAGCCGCGCCTCGCGGAGAGCTGGACGCCGAACGAGGATGGCTCCGTGTGGACGTTCGCAATCCGGCAGGGCGTCACGTTCCACGACGGCGCGCCTCTGACGGCCGAGGACGTCGCGGCGACGCTGAACCTCCACGCCGACCCGGCGAACAAGGGCAACGCGCTCTCGGCCTTCGGCGGCGTCCTCTCGCCCGGCGGAGCCACGGCGGTGGACGAGGCGACGGTCGAGGTCACCCTGGACGCGCCGAACGGCAACTTCCCCTACCTCGTCTCGTCCGACAACTACAACGTCATCATCCTTCCCGCCACGTACGACGGGAACTGGGAGAGCACCTTCATCGGCACCGGTCCCTGGGTGCTGGACACCTTCACTCCCCAGCAGGGCGTGACCTACACGAAGAACGCGGAGTACTGGGACCCGGACCGACAGCCGCTGGCCGACACGAGCGAGCTCAGGTTCTACGCGGAGGACCAGGCCCGGGTGCTGGCGATTCAGGGCGGCGAGGTCGACGTGCTGAGCCAGTTCCAGGTGGTAGCGGGCGGCGAGGCGCTCCTGCAGGACGCGAACATCACCGTGATCGAGGTGCCGGCCTCGCAGCATCGCCAGATCCACCTCCGAACGGACCAGGAGCCTTTCACCGACAAGCGGGTGCGGCAGGCGATGGCGCTCCTTCTGGATCGGCCGGCACTCATCGACGGGCTCTTCCAGGGCAAGGCTGACCTCGGCAACGACAGCCCCTTCGCGCCGGTCTTCCCGTCGACCGACACCTCCGTCGCCCAGCGGGCAGTAGACGTCGAGCAGGCCAGGCAGCTCCTCGCCGACGCCGGCAAGGGCGACGGGTTCAAGGTGCAGCTCTCCACGTGGGACAACTACGAGATCCCGCAGCTCGCGCAGCTCCTCCAGAGCGCCGCGCAGGAGATCGGGGTCGAGATCACGCTCAACGTCACCGACGCAGGCACGTACTACAGCGACTTCTGGCTCAACTCGCCGCTCGGCATCACCGACTACGGACACCGCGGCGTGCCGAACGTCTTCCTCACGGCTCCGCTCGAGAGCAAGGGTGTCTGGAACGCGGCGCACTTCGCCAACTCGACCTACGACGGTCTCGTCGCCGACTACGTGGCGGCGGTCGACCTCGAGTCGCAACGGACGATCGCCAAGCAGCTCCAGGAGCTGCTTCTCGATGAGACGCCGATCATCTTCCCGTACTTCTACTATCACCTCTCGGCCGAGCAGAGCACCGTGACCGGCATCCTCCCGACCGGGATGGGACACATCGACCTGACGAAGACAGGCTTCACCGGCTGAGAAGACCAAAGAGCGAGGCCGGGGCGATCCCCGGCCTCGCGGCGCGGAGGTGTGGCGATCGCACAGTTCCTGCTCAGACGACTCGGACTCGCGATCATCACGCTCTTCCTCCTGAGCGTGATCATCTTCGTCGCCGCGCAGCTTCTTCCCGGCGACGTCGGGAGGGCGATCCTCGGGCCGTTCGCGGATCAGCGAGCCGTGGACCAGCTCAACGAGGAGCTCGGGACCGACAGGTCGATCTTCGTGCAGTACGGGGACTGGATCGGCGGCGTGGTGACGGGCGACCTCGGCGAGTCCTACGCATTCCGGCGGCCGGTCGAAGAGCTCCTCTGGCCCGCGCTTCGAGCCTCCGCCAAGCTCGCGCTCCTCGCGTTCGTCATCGTCGTCCCGATCGGCATCGTCGGGGGAGTCGCGGCGGCGCTGAAGGAAGGCCGCTTCCGCGACCGGTTCATCTCGATCGGCGGCCTCTCGGCAACCGCCATTCCGGAGTTCGTCTGGGCGGTGCTCATGATCATGATCTTCGGGCTCTGGCTCGACATCCTGCCCGTGACCGCCCAGGCGCCGCGGGGCGCCGGCTTCTTCACCCAGGTCGAGTACCTCCTCCTCCCCGCGCTCTGCCTCGTGTTCGTGCTCTTCGGCTACATCGCACGGATGGCGCGCGCTGGCACCATCGAGGCCCTCGACGCCGACTACACGCGCACCGCCGTCCTCAAGGGACTCCCGCGCCGAACGGTCATCCGGCGCCACGTCCTCAGGAACTCGCTCCTGCCGACGATCGCCGTCGTCGCGACGCAGGTGGGCTACCTGTTCGGCGGCCTCGTCGCGATCGAGTTCATCTTCAACTACAACGGGATCGGGCAGCTCATCTACCGGGCGGCGTTGCAGCAGGACTTCCCGCTGCTCCTGAGCGCCACGCTCGTCATCGGCGTGGTCTACCTGGTGGCAACGCTCGTGGCGGACCTCCTCTACTCGCTGCTCAATCCGCGAATCCGCCTCGCCTCGTCCGAGTCATGAGCACGCCCGAAGAGCAGGTCGTTCTGGCCGAGCACCCGCTCCCGGAGGCGCCGGGGGAGGAGCACGAGGAGACCAGGGTCGCGCGCCGGGAGCGGTTGCGGCTCCTGCTCCGCTCGAAGACCTTCCTCTCCGGCGCGCTCATCTTCGGCGTCTTCGTCTTCTGCGCCGTCTTCGGCCCGGCGGTCGTCCCCTACGATCCCCTCGGCTCCCCCACCGACATCCTGAACAAGCTCGAGTCACCGTCGTCCTCGCACCTCTTCGGGACGGATCAGCTCGGCCGCGACATCTTCTCGCGGGTCGTCGTCGGCGCCCGCGACATCCTCACGGTGGCGTTCGCCGCGACGCTGCTCGGGACCGTCCTCGGCGCGGCCATCGGACTCGTCACGGGGTACTTCCGTGGAATCGTCGACGACGTGCTCATGCGCATCGTCGACGCCTTCCTGGCGATTCCGATAGTCATCCTCGGCACCGTGGCCCTCGTCGGGCTCGGCCCGTCGAAGGGCACGCTGATCGCGGTCATCGGCATCGTCTTCGCGCCCATCATCGCCCGCACCGTGCGCGCGGCCGTGCTGTCCGAGCGGGAGCTCGAGTACGTTCAAGCCGCGAAGCTGCGCAACGAGCGTGCCCCGTACATCATGTTCGCCGAGATCCTCCCCAACGTCACGGCCCCGATCCTCGTCGAGTTCACCGTCAGGCTCGGCTACGCGATCTTCGCGATCGCGACGCTCTCCTTCCTCGGGTTCGGGGTGCAGCCGCCCGCACCCGACTGGGGCCTCCAGATCAAGGAGAACTACATCATCATCAACAGCGGCTACTGGTGGCCGACGCTCTTCCCGGCGCTCGCGATCGCGAGCCTCGTCATCAGCGTCAACCTGATCACGGACGGCATCGCGAGGACCTTCGAGCGATGAGCGCCGCGACCGTGCCCGCTCTCGAGCTCGACGACCTGGGGGTCGCCTACACGGTCCGCGGCATCGATCGCCCGGTGCTCCGCGGCGTCACCCTCTCGATCGGCGAGGGCGAGTCCTACGGGCTCGTCGGCGAGTCCGGGTGCGGCAAGTCGACGGCCGCCTTCGCCCTCATGCGCTACCTGCCCCGGAACGGGAAGATCACCGGCGGGACGATCCGGATCGCGGGCCAGGAGCTCATGGGCCTGAGCGAGGACGGCGTGCGGAAGCTCCGCGCCACGCAGGTCTCGATGGTGTACCAGAACCCCGGCGCGGCGCTCAACCCGTCGCTTCGGATCGGCGAGCAGGTGGCCGAGGTGTCCCGGCTCCTCGGCGCGTCGGCCACGAGCGCCGGCGAGCGGGCCGAGGAGATGCTGCGTAGGGTGCAGATCTCCGATCCGGCGCGCGTCATGCGGCGTTACCCGCACCAGCTCTCGGGCGGGATGCAGCAGCGCGTCGTGATCGGGATGGCGCTGGCGAAGGACCCGACGCTCCTCATCCTCGACGAGCCGACCACCGGGCTGGACGCGACGGTCGAGGCGGAGGTGCTCGACCTGATCGCGACGCTCCGCACGGAGTTCGGCACGAGCGTCCTCTTCATCAGCCACAACCTCGCGGTCATCGCGAAGATGTGCGAGCGCGTCGGCATCCTCTACGCGGGCCGGCTCGTCGAGGAGGGGCCGACCCGCACGCTCTTCGACGATCCGCGCCATCCGTATACCGTCGGTCTCCTCCGCTGCATCCCCAAAGGCGGCCTGCGAAAGGATCAGCACCGGCTCGACACGATTCCGGGCTTTCTCCCCCAGCTTGGCGTCGAGCTGCCCGGCTGTGTCTTCACCGACCGCTGCGGCCTCGCCCGCGAGATCTGCCACGAGCACGAGCCGGAGCTGCACCCCCTCGGTGGGGGCCACGCGAGCCGCTGCCACTTCCACGAGGAGGCGCAGACGCTTCCGCGCACGACGCCGCCGCATGTAGCGGCGCCGCAGCGCGAGTCGAACGGCGTCCCGGTGGTCAGGGCCGAGCACATGGCCAAGACCTTTCGCCAGGAGGGTCACGACGTGCGCGCGCTCGACGACCTCTCGATCGAGATCCGTCCAGGAGAGACGCTCGGCCTCGTGGGCGAGTCCGGAAGCGGCAAGACGACCTTCGCGCGGCTCCTGCTCGGACTGACGGAGCCCGACCAGGGCTCGGTCGTCGAGCTCGAGGGCCACCCGCTCGCGCCGCGCATCGCCAAGCGAAGCGCCGACGACGTCCGCGCGCTCCAGATCGTCTTCCAGAACCCGGACGCGGCGCTCAACCGACGCTTCTCGGTGCGCCGCATCATCAATCGCGCCCTCACGAAGCTGGTCGGCACGAAGGGGTCGGCGCGGGACACCCGGCTTCGCGAGCTCGCCCACTCGGTGCGCTTCGACGTGCGCCTGCTCGGGGCGCGGCCGGCGCAGCTCTCCGGCGGCCTCAAGCAGCGCGTGGCCATCGCGCGGGCGTTCGCCGGCGACCCGCGCGTCGTGGTGTGCGACGAGCCCACCTCCGCCCTGGACGTCTCCGTGCAAGCGGCCATCCTCAACCTCCTCGCCGATCTCCAGCGCGACAAGGGAGTGACGTACCTCTTCATCTCCCACGACCTCGGCGTCGTCCGCTACCTCTCCGACCGGATCGCGGTGCTCTACCTGGGGCGGCTGATGGAGGTGGGCGCCGCGGAGACGGTCTTCAACGCGCCGCACCACCCGTACACGGAGGCGCTCCTCTCGGCCGTGCCGACCGTGGAGGGAGAGGAGCGCCCGCGCATCAGGCTCGAGGGAGAGATCCCGAGCGCCGCCGATCCTCCCTCGGGCTGCGTCTTCCATACCCGTTGCCCGCGGTACCTCGGGGCGATCTGCGAGGAGCAGGAGCCGCCGCTCGCCGAGGTGGAGCGAGGGCACTTCATGCGCTGCCACATCCCCGTCGACGAGCTGCGCCGGCTGCAGGCGGAGGCGCCTCCGCCCCGCGCGCGTCAGCCGGAGTCGAAGACGACGAGCTGACGCACGGCCTCGCCGGCGCGGAGGCGGTCGAAGGCCTGGGGCAGCTCGGCGAGCGCGAGCCGGTCGCTCACGAGCTCGTCCAGCCGGAGCTCGCCGGAGGCGTAGAGATCGACGAGCCTCGGCACGTCCTCGTCGATCAGGGCCGAGCCCAGGAACGAGCCCTTGAGGACCTTTTCGTTGATGAAGCCCCACGTGTCGATCGTGACGGTCGCATCCCTGGGCGGGAGCCCGAGCACGACGACGGTGCCGCCGGGGCGGACGGCGTCCCACGCCTCGCGGATCGTCTCCGGGCGCCCGACCGCCTCGAAGGCGTAGTCGGCGCCCCCGTCCGTGGCGTGACGAACGCGCCGCCCAGTGTCGGCGGTCGGACGGGCGTGGACGGTCGCCGTCGCGCCCAGGCGCTCGGCGAGGACGAGCTTCTCCGCCCTCGCGTCGACGGCGACGACCGGCTCGGCGCCGGCGATCCGGGCGGCCTGGATCGTGGAGAGCCCGACGCCTCCGCAGCCCCAGACGGCGACGCTCGCCCCGGCCTCCACGCCTGCCGTCCGGGTCACTCCGCCCCAGCCGGTCAGCGCCGCGCAGCCGACGAGCGCGGCG
>JAIBJN010000027.1 GCA_020029595.1 Actinomycetota bacterium
TCATCGCGAACAGTCCTGCTGGTTTCATGCACCCGATCCAACCAGCGGAGGACGCCCGGCGCAGTGCGGCGTCCAGGCGTCTCGCGGTGCGGGTACCCGCACCGACTGGCCCCGGAGAGCGAGAGAGGGACTTGCCGGGTGGGCGCGAAATTCGCTGCCGGTGCACATCGACGTCGACAAGCGGGCGAGTGAGTGGTACGAGCGGCTGACGCTCCGCCGCGCAATGCGCACCATCCTGCTCGCCGCGACGCTGCTCGTCCTGATCGCCGGCGCACTCGAGCGGATCGTCGAGCCAGAGACGTTCACGAGCCTCGGGCTCGCCTACTGGTGGGCGGTGATGACGGTGACGACCGTCGGCTACGGAGACATCGTGCCGGAGTCGCCGGAAGGCCGAGTCGTGGCGTCGGCGCTCATGCTCGTCGGCCTGGCCCTCATCCCCACGCTCACGAGCTTGGTCGTCTCCACCCTGATCGGCAAGCGGACGCGGGCCCAGCAGGAGGAGCTCGACCGGCAGGGCAAGGAGCACGCAGCAGCGCTGGCGCGGATCGAGGGGCACTTGGCGCGGCTGGGCGACGGAACCGGCCCTCCAGCCGGCGAAGCCGGCGGCGCTCAGGCGCCCGACTAGACTCCTCGAGAAGCGCGGGAAGCGCTTGCGGTCGCGTTGAGCGAACCAGACCCCCGGAAAACCAGACGCGCCGAGAGGCGGCGGCAGATACGCCGCCGGCGGCTGGGCGCAGCCACGGTCGCCTGCTTCGTCCTCCTCGCCGTGCTCGTCGGGACGTGGGCGAGCCGGGGGGCGGACGACTTGACGACGACCTCCGCCCCGCCCGTTCCTGAGAGCGGCGCCGAGCTGACGAAGGAAGAGCAGGCCAACGGGCAGGCGACCGCGCCCGCCAGGCGTCGGAAGCCGTCGAATCGCTCGCGGCTCAAGCTCCGCGAGACGCTCGGCGGTGCCATCTCCCCGAAGTCGGTGGCCTCGTCCGGTACCGGACTCGTCCTCGCCCAGAACATGATGTACCGCCACTCCGTGACCGTCTACAACTCGCGCACGCTGAAGATGAAGAAGACCATCTCCGACACGGTCACCCTCTCCGACTTCGGCTACAAGCGCTACTCGGGCACCAGTCAGGGAGCCCCGGTGGAGGCGGCATTCTCGCCGGACGGCAAGTACGCCTACGTGTCGAACTACTCGATGTACGGCGAGGGCTTCGGCCCAGAGGGCGACGACGAGTGCACCCCGAGCTCCGGGTACGACGACAGCTTCGTCTACCGAATCTCGCTGGAGACGCTCGAGATCGACGACGCGTACCGGGTCGGAGCCGTGCCCAAGGTCGTGACCGTCACCCCGGACGGACGCTTCGTGCTCGTCGCGAACTGGTGCACCTGGGATCTCAGCGTCATCTCCACTCGCGCCGGCCGCGAGGTGCGGAGGATCCCGATGGGCCGCTATCCGCGGGGAATCGTCGTCTCGCCGCGGGGGAACGCCGCCTACGTGGCGATCATGGGCGGCAACTACCTCGTCCGTGTCGACCTGCGGACGTGGACGACGTCCAGCATCCCGATCGGATCGGGCCCGCGGGCGCTCGAGATCGATCCGTCCGGCCGGCGGATCTACGCGACGCTGAACGCCGCGGGCCAGGTGGCGAGGCTCGACCTGCGCACGCGCAGGGTCACCACCGTCTCGACGGGGACGCTGCCGCGCAGCCTGGCCATCGCTGACGACGCCAAGGCGATCTACGTCGTCAACTACGAGTCGGGCACCGTCAGCAAACTGCGCACGTCGGACCTGAAGATCCTGCAGACGGTCTCGGCGTGCTACCACCCGATCGGGATCGCCTACGACAGGCCCACGCGGCGCGTCTGGGTCGCCTGCTACGGCGGCTCGATCCAGGTGTTCGACGACCGCTGAGGGCGGCTCGGCCGCGGCGGGCTTGGTTGCCTCGCCCGGCTGCACGAGCCCCGCAAACCACAGGCCTCCTGAAAAGGAGTGGAGCCAACGGGGCTCGAACCCGTGACCTCCGCGATGCCATCGCGGCGCTCTCCCAACTGAGCTATGGCCCCTCGAGGTTTCGACCCAAGTCTAGACGCACCAGGTCGAAGTCGTCGGCCCAGTGCAATCCCCGCTTCTGGTTGTTCCGCGGCAGCGCGAGCCGGAGCTGCAGTTCAGTCCGAGTGCCGAACACATCCATTGGAAGGAAGAAGCAGCGGTCCACCTCGGCGCAGTACGCAACAATGGCATCCGCTTCTTCAGTCGTGTACGAGCGCCTCCGGAAGCCCTCCGGACCACGCCGCGACGAGTAGAAGCGGACCGGGATCACGTCGCCACGCCGAGCCGCCCACTTGCACTGGACGCGGACGAGCTTGCACTGGAGGTCGAAGATCAGATCGCAACGTCCGCCTTCGGCGATCGGCTTGTACACGTTGATGCCGAGACGAGTAGCGGCATGCGCGATCGCGGTCTCGGCGATCGCGCCCTTTTGGTTGGTCGTGAGCCCGGGACGAACAGTAGTTCGTTTGCCGGACAGACAACCAGCGCGATCAGCCTGCGACGGCCAGCTCGACCGAGGGCACGTCGCCCCAGAGCTCCTCGAGGCGGTAGTACTGGCGCGCTTCGGGCGTGAAGACGTGGAGGACGACGTCCAGGTAGTCGGCGAGGATCCAGCTCGCCTCGCGCACCCCGGCGACGCTCCGCGGCAACAGCCGGTCATCGTGCTTGAGCCGCTCGTGGACCTCGTCGAAGATCGCCTTCGTCTGGCGGGGGTTCTGCCCCGTGCAGATGACGAAGTAGTCCGTGTAGGAGCAGACCGGCCGCATGTCGAGGATGACGACGTCGGCGGCGAGCTTCTCCTGGGCGAGCGCTGCTATCCGGCGGGCGTGCTCGATGGGCTTCAGGGGCCTGGTATCTCCTGGGTCAACACTCTCAGCGTAGCTGTGCCCTCCGGAAGGGGTCAACAACCATCATGGTAGAGGCCGAGCTCGACGACGAGGCGCGCGACGGCCGGGGGGACGAGCGCGTCGAGGGGCTCGCCCCGCGCGGCCAGCGCTCGGATCTCCGTCGAGGAGGCGCGGACGGCCGGGATCTCGAAGAGCTCGACGCGGTCGGGCCGCCGGAGCCCGCCCAGCACGGCGTCGAGCCGGTCGCGTCGGTAGCCGGGCCTCGTGGCCACGCCCAGGCGGACATGCTCGAGGATCTCGTCCGGCTTTCTCCAGGTGGTGAAGTCCGCGAACTCGTCGGCGCCGACGACGAACACGGTCTCGTCCGGGTCGAAGCCGCCGGCCTCGAGCGAGTCGATCGTGAACGCGTGGTCGTCACGCGCGACCTCGGCGCGCGGGAGGTCGGCGAACGCGAGGCGCGCGAGCTCGAGGCGCCGCTCGACGTCCGCCTCCACCCGCTTGTGGCCGGGCGCGGAGACGACGAGCACGAGGAGACGCTCGAGCGCGAAGTGGCGGATCGCCTCGCGCGCCAAGACGACGTGGCCGACGTGCGGCGGGTCGAAGGCGCCGCCGAGGATCCCGGTCGTCACCCGTCCTCCCGTTCGACGACATCGGCCGGCTTGATTCCGGCGGCGCGGAGGTCGTCCTCCGAGACCTCGCCGCGAACCCGATAGCCGCGGTCGGTGCGGAAGATGCGACCTCTGCGCCTCCGCGGGGGCCGCGGCCGGTAGACAAGGAAATCAGCGATTTCCTGAGTTCCTGCCGCCGCTGGCGCGGCGTCCGGGATCACTTCGAAGATACGCTGCTTGAGCTCGTCGATGCCTTCGCCGGTCAGCGCAGACGTGCGAATCACAGCAAGTATGCGCGGGTCGCGGACCTGAAAGGGCCGCGAGCCGGGCATGTCGACCTTCGAGAGGACGACGATCTGCGGCCGCTCGGCGAGGCCCGCGCCGTAGGCGGCGAGCTCCCGGTCGATCGCACGGAAGCGCTCCGAGACGTCCTCGTGCGCCTCGATCACGTGCAGGAAGAGCCTCGCGCGCTCGAGATGGGCGAGGAACTCGTCCCCGAGGCCCACGCCCTCGCTCGCGCCTTCGAGGAGGCCCGGCACGTCGGCGACGGTGAGCTGACGCCCGTCCGGCGCCTCGACGGTGCCGAGCACGGGCGCAAGCGTCGTGAACGGATACTCCGCCACCTTCGGCGTGGCGTTGGAGATCCGCCGCAGGAGCGACGACTTGCCCGCATTCGGAAACCCGAGCAGCGCCGCGTCCGCGAGCAGCTTCAGCCGGAGCTCGAGCGCCGCCTCCTCCCCGGGAGAGCCGAGCTCGGCGAGGCGCGGCGCCTGCTGTGTCGAGGTGGCGAAGCGGCGGTTGCCGGCTCCGCCCAAACCCCCGTGCACGGCGACGACCCTGGCGCCGGCGTGGGCGAGGTCGGCGAGCAGACGCCCGCCCTCGTCGAGCACCTGCGTCCCCACCGGCACACGCAGCTCGACGTTCTCCCCGTCGGCTCCCCGGCGGTTCGAGCCCTCCCCGTGTCGCCCGCGCGTCGCCTCGAAGCGGCTCCGACGGTGGAGGAAGGAGAGGTCGCGCAGATCGGCGTCGGCCACGAGCACGACGCCGCCGCCGTCGCCGCCGTCGCCGCCGTCCGGGCCTCCCTTCGGCACGTACTTCTCGCGGCGGAAGCTGAGCGAGCCGTCGCCGCCGCGACCGCCCTTCACTCGGATCCGCGCGCGGTCGTGGAACACGACCTTTTACCCTCCGAGGGAAAGCTGAGCTTTCCCCCTCCGGGCAAAAGCTCGACCAAAAGAGACGGTGCCGACCGCGATCCGCAACGTGTCACAGGTAGCGCTTCTCGGCATTGCCGAAAAGCGCTAGAGGACCGAGATGACGCGGCCTTCGCCGCCGGCGCGGAAGGTCACCTTCCCGTCGCGCGTGGCGAAGATCGTGTGGTCGCGGCCGAGGCCCGTGCCCGGGCCGGGCCGGAAGCGCGTGCCGCGCTGACGGACGACGATCACGCCCGCCTTGATCTCCTGGCCGTCGAAGACCTTGACGCCGAGCCGCTTGGACTCGGAGTCGCGCCCGTTCTTCGACGAGCCCAGTCCCTTCTTGTGAGCCATCTACGACACTCACTCCTCAGTCTTCTTGCGGGGGGTGGCGCGGCGCGCGGGTGCCTTCTTCTCGGCGGTGGGGGTGGTCTTGCGCGTCGCGGTCTTCCGTGCCGCGGGCTCGGCCTCGGCGGGCTTGGTCTCGGCGGGCTCCGCGTCGGCGGCTGCGGTCTCCTTCTTCGCCGTCGTCGAGCGCGCCGCGCGGGCACCGCCGATCGATTGAACCTCGATGCGCGTCAGGTGCGCCCGGAACCCGCGGCGCCGTTTGTAGCCGGTGCGTCGCCTGTGCTTCCCGATCACGACCTTCTCGCCGAGAACGTGCTCGGCGACCTTCACCGTCACCTGCTGTCCCTCGAGGTCGGACCCCAGCTTGGGGTCGCCGTTCCCGCCGAGCATGACCAGGTGGGGATGGAACGTCTTCCCCTCGTCGTGGGGCACGCGGTCGACGAGCAGCCGTTGGCCTTCCCGCACGCGGTACTGCTTGTTCCCGATCGAGATGACGGCGTAGCTCATGTCTCTTCCGTAGCATGAAACGAGCGGGCAGCGCCCGCTTCGCCGGACAGTCTAGCCAGCCTCCTCCGGGGTCGCAATCGGCTCCGAGCCTGCGCCGTCCGCCGTCTTCTTCTTCCGGCGCCGTCCGCCGCGAGTCCCTCGACGCGTCTTCTTCTTCGGCTTCTCCTCGGCGGGCCCGGCACCGTCCGCACTCGGCTCGGGAGCGGGGGCGACGACTTCCGCCGGCTCGTCGGCCTCGGCCGGAGGAGCGTCGGAGGCGACCGCGGCGGCGGCCTTCTTCTTCCGGCCACGCCCACCCCGTGTCCCGCGGCGCGTCTTCTTCTTCGGCTTCTCCTCGGCGGGCCGATCCCCGTCCAGGCTCGGCTCGGCGACCGGCTCGGCAACCGGAGCTTCCTCCACGTCCTCGAGCACGGCCTCGTCGAGGGCGACCGTCAGGGGCATCGGCGCAGCGCCCTTCGCTCGCGCCTTCGGCTTCACCTCGACCTTGGGGCTCAGGCCCTCGATCTCGGAGACCTTGCCCTCGGCCAGGATCTGGAAGCGGTCGAGGCGGAACGACTTCTTCGTCTTGAAGGCGAAGCGGCGGCCAGTCTCCTTCTCGAGCTCCTCGAGGCGCGCGCCGCCCGGCCCGATGAGGATGGCGGCGACGTCGGAGTGCAGCTCGACGAGGAAGGCGTCCGCCCTCGACGTTGCGATGTGGCGGCGGAGCTTCCGCTCGGCCTCGACGGCGTTGGTCTCCGCCGAGACGATGATCCCGTCGCCGTCGCACGTCGGGCAGGAGACGGTGAGGATCTCACGGGGGCCGTCCGTGACGTTCTGGCGGGTCATCTCGACGAGCCCGAGCGGCGAGATCTCGACGACATACGTCTTCGTCCGATCGCGCGCGAGCTCGCTGTTCAAGGCGTCCTCGACGAGCTCGCGGTTCTTCGGGTTGGCCATGTCGATGAAGTCGATGACGATGATCCCGCCGATGTCGCGGAGCCGCAGCTGGCGTACGACCTCAGCGACCGCCTCGAGGTTGTTCTTCGTGATGGTGTCCTCGAGCCGCGCGTTCGAAGATTTGCCGCGGCCGCCGACGAACCGGCCGGTGTTCACGTCGATGACGGTGAACGCCTCCGCATAGTCGAAGATGAGGTAGCCGCCCGACGGAAGATCGACGCGGCGGCTCAGCGTCGAGTACACGGCTTCGCGAACCCCCGACTTCTCGAGCAGCGGCTCCTTGCCCGTGTAGCGCTCGACCCGGGCGGCGAGCTCGGGCGATGTGCGCCTCAGGTAGCCGACGATCTTCCGGTACGTCCGCTCGTGGTCGACGACGACGCGCTTGAAGTCCCTGATGAAGAGGTCGCGGACGATGCGGAGCGGAAGCTCGGCCTCCTGATACACGAGCGCGGGCGGCGCCGTTCGGGCCGCGCGTCCTCGGATCGTGGCCCAGAGCTTGAGCAGGAGCTTGAGATCGCCGGCGAGCTCCTCCTCGGAAGCGTTCTCGGCCGCCGTGCGGACGATCAGCCCGCCCTCGGGCAGCTCGAGCCCCTTGCAGATCTTCTTCAGCCGCTCGCGCTCGTCGTCCTCCAGCCGGCGCGAGACGCCGATCCCGTCCCCGTAGGGCGTGTAGACGACAAAGCGGCCGGGGAGCGAGATCTCCGTCGTCAGGCGGGCGCCCTTCGTCCCCATGGGATCCTTGACAGCCTGGACGAGCACCTCCTGCCCGCGGGAGATGAGCTCCTGGATGCGCTTGCCGTGGCGCTTCCCCTCGAGCTCGGGGACGACGATCTCGTCCACGTACAGGAAGCCGTTCTTCCCCAGGCCGATATCGACGAAGGAGGCCTCCATTCCCGGGAGGACGTTGTCGACAACGCCCTTGTAGATGTTCCCGGCGATGGAGCGCCGCTCGGGCCGACCGAGATAGACCTCTGCGGGCTTCCCGTCCTCGAGGACGGCGACCGTCTGCTCGCCGACCTCGACGGAGACGAGGATCTCCTTCTTTATCTCCGGAGCGGCGCTCCGCGCGCCTCCGGAAGGAGCCTTTCGCGCCGTTGGCGGCGCTTTCTTGGCCGGGGCGCGCGTGCGCTGCTTCGGCTGCTCCCCCTTCTCCTTGGCGGGCTTCGGGGATTCAACCTCGGCCGCCTCGGTCTTCTTCTTTCGGCCCCGCCCGCCGCGACTCCCGCGACGGCGGCGCGCAGGCCTTCGCTCAGCCCCGGGGGGCTCTTGCCGGGCCTGCTCCTGCTCGACGCGCGCTTCGGGAGCGGCAGCCTCGGGCGGCGGCGCCTCCTCCTCGCGCTTCCTCCGGCGAAACCAGGACACGTTGTTGGACTCCTTTCGGGCGCACGCCGCGCTCGGCGCCGGTCCGGCGCTCGGGTGGCCGCAGCGTGTCTGCCACAAATCTCATGTGATCTCCGCGCCGGGCTTCCGCTTGCCCATTCCGGGCTCGACGATCCCTGCGCATCTGTCTCAGCGTAGCAGCACGAGGCTACGCAGCCGCCGGGCGGAGGCCCGAGCGCTTGCGCTCGACGGCCCGCAGACGCTGGTTCAGGCGGGCCCAGGCCCAGGGCTCGACCTCGTCGTATCGCCCCGTGGCGGCCTCCGCCTGGGTCGACTCGAGGTACTCGAACCAGGCGTCGGCCTCCTCGATGAGAAGCGCCTCCTGCCTTTCCTCCCTCTCCATGCGCGAGAAGGCTAGGACCGGGACCGGACGGACCCCCTGATCAGCCTCGTGCCTCCTGCAGCGAAGTACGCGGAGGCCGCTTCGCCCACCGCGCGGGTGGCCGCATACGCGATTCCGCCCTTGACGGCCCAGCCGAAGCCGGGAACGATCCCGACGAACTGGCGCGCGACTGCGCGGAAGCCGAGACCGGCGGCGACGACGGAGAGCACCTCGAACGCGCGCTCCCGGTCCAACTCCTCCCCGTGGGCGCTCGCGATGTGCAGCACCATGCGGATCTGGTTGAGCGTCAGCACCGGGAAGTCCGCACCCGGGATGAAGATGGCCACGCCGAGAACGCCGTTCTGCAGGGAGAAGCGCTTGACGATCTCCTCCACGACGGCGGGGCGAAGGGCGGGGATCCGCGCAGCGAGATGGTGGCCGCTGTCGCCGGCCCGCTCCGCGACGCGCTCCACGATCGTCTCGAGGGGAAGGGGCGCTCCTGGCGCGACCGCGACGACGTCGGTGTCGAGGACGTCGGGCACGGACGGAAGCTCGCCTGCCGGGACGCCGACGAGGATGCAGACGACCTCGACGCGCTTCCTGGCCGCCAGCCTGAGGGCCTTCTCGTCCTCCTCGCTCGGCCCCGCTCCGTCGATCGCGTAGACGAGGACGGCCGCGCCCTCGAGGTCGTAGGCCGACGGCGGGCGGCCGGAGAGGTCGCGGACGGCGTCGGGATGGCCGCCCTCGGCGAAGGCGGCGTGGATCGTGGCCGCGTGCTCCGGCGCGCCTGCGACGAGGAGCGGGTGAAGATCCCCGGCCGTCATGCGGAGCTCCTTCACCACTCCCCAGACGGCGGTCGGGCTGAGCGGGAGGCGGGCCATCCGCTACCTGGCTCCCGCGAGGCGGCCGCGGACGTGGATCGCCTCTAAGAGGCCGATCAGGATCAGCGTCGTCAAGAGGGAGCTCCCGCCGTAGGAGACGAGCGGGAGCGGGATGCCCGTCACGGGCGCGATCCCGATCGTCATGCCGACGTTGATGAAGAGCTGCACGAGGAGCGCGAAGACGACCGTCCCGGCGACGATCGCGGAGTAGAGGTCCCGTGCGACGGCGACGATCTTGATCCCGCGCCAGACGATGACGGCGTAGAGCAGAAGCAGGATGGAGGCGCCGAGGAAGCCGCGCTGCTCGGAGAGCGAGGAGAAGATGAAGTCCGTCGAGTGCTCCGGCAGGTAGTTGAACTTCGTCTGCGTCGCATTGGCAACGCCGCGTCCGTCCAGGCCGCCCGAGCCCACCGCCGTGATCGACTGGTTCACGTTGTACGTCGAGCCGCTCGGATCGATGTCCGGGTCGACGAAGCCGATGAGCCGCTCTCGCTGGTACGGCTCGAGGACCTCCAGCCCGGCCGAGGGGAGAAACCAGAGGAGCGCCGTCGCGGTGAGGCCCGCGACCACTGCGAGGACGGCGAGGTGGCGCCACGGCGCCCCTCCGAAGAACAGCGCGCCCACGACGATCGCCCCGTAGATCAGCGTCGTGCCGAAGTCGGGCTCCTTGAAGACGAGCACCATGAGCGGGATCGCGATCCCGACGACGCCGAGCGTCGTCCTCCACTCGCCGAGTCGCTGCCGCCGGTCGGCGACGAAGCCGGCGAGTACGACGACAAGGACGATCTTGCCGAGCTCCGAGGGCTGGAAGTTGAAGAACCCGAGCTCGATCCAGCGCTTCGATCCGCGAACCTCCTCCGCGAAGACGAAGACCGAGATCAGGAGGGCGAGCGCGAGCCCGTAGAGCGGCACACGTACGCGCCGATAGACGTCGAGGTCGACCGCGCTCGCGAGCGCGAGGAGAAGGCCGCCGACGGCGACGTACGTCAGCTGCCGAACGACGTAGTAGTCGGGATCGCCGGGCACGTCGTTGCGGGTCACCGCGTCGAGCAGCCAGAGCCCGTAGGCGACGAGCCCGCCCGTCGCCAGGAGCAGGAGGTAGTCCACGTGGCGCAGGAACGCGCCCAGCTCCCAGGCGGCGGCCTGGGCGCGGGTGGGTTGCGGGACGCGGTTGACCGGAGTGGCCATCAGTGCCCCTCCTGGTGATGCTGCTGTGCTTCTGCGTCGTGAGCACCAAGCCAGAGGTCACACTCGACCGAAGCCAAGGCTGGAGAAGCCTTGGTGAGGGCGAGGGTGGGCTCTGGCGCCGCGTGATCACGGGGCAGAGGTGCGGCGTGTATTGCCTGGAGGGGCACTTAGTCGCTCTGTTGGATCGTCACCGTGTAGGTGCCCGGCTCGACGTTGAAGTACTTCTCGAAGACCTGGAGCGCCACCGGAGCCGCGGCCGCGCCGCCATGGCCCCCGTTCTCGATCAGGGCGCAGACCGCGAGCTCGGGCGCCTCATAGGGCCCGTACCCGCACCACCAGGACTGGTCCCGGACGCCTTCGTAGCCGGGCAGCCGGACGTACTTCTCGGCCGTACCCGTCTTGCCGGCGATCGCGATCGGGAAGCCGCCGAAGATCGACTGCGACGTCCCGTAGCTCGCGTGCGTCGCGTCGTAGAGGGCTTCCTGCACGACGCGAAGCGCGTACGGGTCGAGGCCGATGTCGCGGGGCGGCTTCGGGGTGTAGGGCCGAAGGACGACCGGCGGCTCGCCCTCGTTGCGCGGCTCCTCCACGGACTTGACGAGGTGCGGCTCGACGAGCTTCCCTCCGTTGGCGATCATCGCGTACGCGCGTGTCATCTGGAGCGGGGTCACGAGCAGGTCCCCCTGGCCGATGGCGAGCTGGACGGAGTCGCCGCTCGTCCAGATCCTGTCGATCTCGGTCTTGAACGTCCTCCGTCGCCAGTTCGGCGTGGGCACGAGGCCCTTCTCTTCCGGCCCGAGATCGATTCCAGTGCTCTGTCCGAAGCCCATGGTTCGCGACCAGCGCTGAAGCGGCGAGTCCTTCCGCTCGTAGAAGCGGAGCGCGACCTGGTAGAAGAACGTGTCGCAGGAGTTGGCGAGCGCGGTCGCGAGGATCATCGGCTCGTTCTTGTACGGGTCCCAGTTCTTGAAGGTCTGCCCGTCGATGACCTCCTTGCCCGTGCACTGGATAACCTCGCCGGGCCGGAGTAGGCCTTCCTGGAGCGCGGCGAGCGCGGTGATCGGCTTGAACGCCGAGCCGGCCGGGTAGACCCCGGCGATCGCACGGTTCAGGGTCGGGACGTTCTCGCTCCTGTCGGCGAGCTTCTTGAGGTCGCGCGCCTCGACGGTGCCGACGTAGAGGTCCGGGTCGAAGGTCGGGTTCGACGCGAGCGCGAGGAGCTCCCCGGTGTCGACGTCCATGGCAACGATCGCTCCGCCGTCCGCCGCCCACTCCCCCTGGTCGTGCGCGAGCCGGACTCCGAAGGCAAGGGCCTCCTCGGCCGCGCGCTGGAGATCGGCGTCGAGCGTGAGCCTGATGTTGTCGCCCGCCTCGGGGAGCTGGCTGAACTCGCGCTCGCTCGTCACGCGCCCGAGCGCGTCGACGTAGACGCGCCCGACGCCGCGCACGCCGCGCAGGTACGAGTCGTAGACCGCCTCGATCCCGGTCTGGCCGATTCGGTCGCCGGCGACGTAGCCCTGATCCTCCTTGCTCTCGAGCTGCTCGGCCGAGATCTCGCCGACGTAGCCGAGGACCTGGGCGGCGATGTTCGCCTGCTCGTAGTTCCGCAGGTACGTCTCGGTGATCTGGACGCTCGGGAACTCGCTCTGGTGCTCCATGAGATAGGCGGTCCTGAGCTCGCCGACGTCGGTGCTGATCGTCACCGGCGTCAGGGGATCGCTCTCCAGGCGTTCCTCGACCTTCCTCCGAATGGCCTTGACTCGCAGCCCGAGGAGGCGCGAGAGACGCCGCAGCATCGTCTCCCGCTCTCCGAGGGGCACATTCTCGAGCGCGGCCGGCCAGATCTGCACGAGGGTGCCCGGCTTGTTCGAGACGAGCACGTCCCCGTCCCGGTCCACGATCGAGCCGCGCGGCGCCAGAACACCGAAGCTGCGGATCTGGTTGTTGCGCGCGTCCTCGAGGTAGTGCTCGCCGGAGATGACCTGAAGCGCCCAGAGGCGGAAGAAGAGCGCGCAGAAGACGACGATGGCGAGCACTCCGAGGATGCCGACCCGGAGCGCCATCTGGGGCGTGAAGCGGTAGGGCTCCTCGACGCGGGGGTCGGGCGGGAGGAACCCCGGCGTGCGGGTTCCGGGATCCCGGACGGTGCTAGACAGCGGTGCTCAACTCCCTTCGCAGGCTCACGCGCGGCGGCAGGAGCCTCGCGCACAGGCCGTAGAGCGGGTAGGCGACGAGCATGTTGAGGGCGAGCGTCGGCAGGAGCACTGCCAGGAAGAGCTGCGAGGCGGGGATCGAGAGGCCGAGCATGAAGTGGAGCACCGCTGAGCCGAGCGTGACCCCTGTCGTCGCGAGGGCGACCGCGATCAGGAGGGGGTGCGCCGACGCGCGGGTCGTCACCTCGCCGAAGCGCCCCGTCCAGTAGCCGGCGATCGTGAGCAGGAGGGAGGTCAGGCCGAAGGTTCCGAACGTGGCCGTGTCCAGAATGAGACCGGCCCAGAAGCCCGACACCGCGCCGAAGGTCGGCCCGCGAAGGAGCGCGACCGAGACGAGGGTGACGAGGACGACGTCGGGGTGCGCCTCGCCGACCTCGATCCACTCCGCGATGGAGACCTGCACGAGTGCGGCGAGGAGGATCAGGCCTCCCGCCTTGAGTGCGTCGATACCCGTCACGGCCGCTTCGACTGCCCCGTCTGCCGCCCCTTCGAGTTCGCCTTCGCCTCGGGCTTCTGCGCCGGACGCGGCTTCTCGCTGAGCACGACGACGACGGACAGCGAGTCGAAGTCGACCAGTGGCGTGATCTGAATGCGCTTGTAGAGATCGACGTCCTGCTGGCCAACCGACTCCACCCTCCCGATCGGGATCCCGCGCGGGAAGAGCGACTCGAAGCGGTCGGCCTTCCAGCCGGATGTGATCACGAGGTTGCGCTCCTCTACCAGCTCGTCCTTGCCGACCCGGTCGAGAACGAGCGAGGAGGTGCTCGCGCCGAGGCGAACCTGCCCGGCTGCCTCGCTCCCGAGGACGACCGCCGAAACGACGCTACGCTGGTCGGTGATGAGCAGGATCCTCGCGCTCGAGTCCGTCACCTCCGTCACGCGGCCGACGAGGCCCTCGTCCGTGACGACCGGTGCGTTCTTCTTGACGCCGTCGTTCAGGCCGGCCGCGATCACGATCTCCTGTTGGTACGGCGTCGGCGGGCGCGCAACGACGCGGGCGACGATGTAATCGAAGTCGTCTGGGAACCTGGGTCCGGCGATGTAGTCGGCGAGCTCGCCCTCGAGGGCGAGCTCCTGAGCGGCGGTCTGCTGGGCGATCAGGTCGCGGCGGAGATCCTCGTTCTCCTCCCGGAGCCTCTCGTTCTCGTCCTTCGCGTCCATCAGGTCGGAGACCCAAGCCCAGCCGTCCCGGAACGGGCGTGAGACGCGCTCGCCGGCGACCTCGAAGGGCATGAGCACGGAGACGCCGATGCGCTGAGCGGCGTGAAGCGGGCCCTCGGAGGACTCTCGGAAGTAGACGGTGATCAGCCCGAGCGACAGGAGGACGAGCACGGCGGCGACGAGCCGCGCCCTGAAGGCGCGTCCCGTTCGCGAGGTGAGGCCCTCACCGCGCCGGACTGGAGCGTCCAGCACCGGAAGCCGTGCTGTGCGTTGCCGGGGCACGGAACAGACCAGTGTAGTGAATCGCCCGGCGAGGGTGAACCGGTCCGAGGGGCGTTTTCTAGCGGCGGCGGCCGTTCCGCTGGCGGGCCTTGGCCGAGCGGTGGATGACCTCGAACTCCTCGAGGCTCCGGCCGGAGCCAACCGCGACGCACGTGAGGGGCGACTCGGCCAGCTGGACGGGCATCTGCGTCTCGTCGCGAAGCCGCTCGGCGAGGGCTGTGAGGAGGGCACCGCCTCCGGCGAGGACGATCCCGCGGTCCATGATGTCCGCCGCGAGCTCGGGCGGGGTCTTGTCGAGCGTCGACTTGATCGCGTCGATGATCTGGCCGACGGGCTCGTCCAGGGCTCGCCGTGTCTCCTCGGACGTGATCACGACCGTCTTCGGGAGGCCGGTGAGCATGTCGCGACCGCGAACCTCCGCCGAGACCTCTTGCGGAAGCTCCCAGGCCGAGCCGATCTCGAGCTTGAGCTCCTCGGCGGTCTGCTGGCCGATGAGGAGCTTGTACTCCTTCTTGATGTGGGCCATGATCGCCTCGTCCATCTCGTCGCCGCCGACCCGGATGGACTGGGAGACGACGATGCCGCCGAGCGAGATGACGGCGACCTCCGTGGTGCCGCCGCCGATGTCGACGATCATGTTCCCCGTCGGCTCCGAGACCGGGAGGCCCGCGCCGATGGCGGCGGCCATGGGCTCCTCGATCAGGTAGGCCTGCCGCGCGCCGGCTGAGAGCGTCGCCTCCTCGACCGCGCGCTTCTCCACGCCGGTGACGCCGCTCGGGACGCAGACGACGACGCGCGGGTGCGCGAAGCGGTTGTGGTGCACCTTCTGGATGAAGTGCCGGAGCATCTGCTCGGTGACGTCGAAGTCGGCGATGACGCCGTCCTTCAGCGGCCGGATCGCCGAGATCGTTCCGGGCGTGCGGCCGAGCATCCGCTTCGCCTCGATCCCGACGGCGTGCACTTCCCCCGTGCGCTGGTCGATGGCGACGACCGACGGCTCCGAGAGCACGATCCCGCGCCCCCGCACGTAGACGAGGGTGTTCGCCGTGCCCAGATCGACGGCCATCTCGCGCCCGCCGAACCCGCTCAGGTAGCCCCAGACGCTCATCTGAATCCCGCTGAGTGTAACGACTTGCCCGAGCGCGTCCATCGCGGCCACGTCCGGGGTCTGACCCCGGACGTGTCTCGAAAGGCAGGCGATCGTGCGTCAAACCTGTGGAAACCCAAAGGGACAGTTGGCGAAGCCCTTACGCTCGAGCTCATGCCGAGGCCGCATCGCCTACAGATCGCCGGGGGGATCTTCCACTTGACCGGCCGCGGGAATCGGCGACAACCGATCTTCCTGGACTCTGACGATCAGCTTGTCTTTCTCACCCTCCTCGACGGCCTGGCACGTCGTCGCGGGTGGCTTGGCCACGGCTACTGCCTGATGCCGAACCACTACCACCTCGTAATCGAGACGCCGAAGAATGATCTCTCTGCCGGCATGCAGTGGCTCAACGGCCGATACGCGCTGGCCTTCAACAACCGCCACGCCCTTGACGGACATCTCTTCCAGGGACGCTTCTATTCGATCCTCGTCGAGGGCGACTGGCACCTGCTCGAGCTGTCGCGCTACCTGGCGCTCAACCCGGTACGGGCCCGTCTCTGCGGCCATCCCCGCGGGTGGAGGTGGGGCAGCTACCGAGCGGTCGCGGGCCTCGAACGACCACGGCAGTTTCTTGCACCCCGCCGTGTGCTCGAGCTCTTCGGGCAGACCCGTCCTTCCGCGCAGAAGAGATTCGAGGCGTTCGTCAACGACGCACCGATCCGTCCACAGACGTGACTGTCGAGGCCACGTCAGGGGTCAGACCCCGGGCGTGGCCTCTGCGGACGGGTCAGCCGACGCCGTAGGTGCCGGGGAAGCGGTCGGCGAGGAGGCGGATGAGGAGGGCGCCGGGGAGGCCGACGACGTTGAGGTAGTCGCCCTCGATGCGCTCGACGAGGACGGCGCCGAGGCCCTGGATGGCGTACGCGCCGGCGCGGCCCCGCCACTCGCCGGACGCCACGTACCAGGCGACGTCCCGCGACGTCAGCGCACGAAGGCTCACGCTCGTCTCGGCGTGCTCGACCACCTCCCACCCAGGGGAGATGAGGCACAGCCCGGAGACGACGGCGTGCGTCCGCCCGCCGAGCTGCTCCAGCATCTCCGCGGCTTCCCCCTCGCTCTCCGGCTTCCCGAGAACGAGGTCGTCGAGCACGACAGCCGTGTCGACGCCTAGCACCGGCCTTCCGCCGGCCTGGCCGGCGACCGACCGCGCCTTCCCCTCCGCGTGCGCGCAGACGAGCTCGACCGGCTCGAGCGCCCCCTCCCCCCGCTCGTCGTACCGCGGCGCCACCACCTCGAAGGGAAGGCCGAGCTGCTCGAGGATCGCCCGCCGCTGGGGCGACGTCGACGCGAGCACGAGCGGCGCCTTCACGCCGCCTTGCGGGCGACCCAGATCTCCTCGGCCGGCCAGCGGCGTGCCCACTCCACCGGGGCAAAGTCGTAGTACTCGTGCGGCCGGGCTCCCGCGGGTGCCTGGAGCTCGACGAGATCCTCGACCTCGAATCCGTTCGCCCGCAGCAGCCGGATCCAGTCCCCGTGCGGCAGGTGGAACGAGACGCCGTCGTCGTCGTCGGACCACTCGACGCGATACAGCCCGAACTGATCCCGCTCCAGTCGCTCGCCGACGGGCCCCTCGGCCGGCGAGCAGAGGATGTGCAGAATAGAGGTGGTGAGGAACACGAGCCGGCCTCCGCGTCGCAGCAGGCGCGCCGCCTCGGGCACCCAGCGCTCCGGGTCGCACCACAGGCTCGCACCGTACTCAGAGAGCGCGAGGTCGAACTCCGAGTCGGGCAGCGGCACGTCCTCTGCGTTCGCCTCGACGAGCGGGAACTCGAGCCCGAACTGCCGCTGCATGGCACGCGCCGTCTCGAGCTGCGCCGGAGTCACGTCGACACCCACCGGCCGCGCACCGCGACGCGCGAGCCGCGCCGAGAAGTACGCCGTTCCGCACCCGAGCTCGACGACGTCCAGCCCCCGGAGATCGCCGAGCAGGCCGAGCTCGCGCTCCGCGACGCCGCACATGCCCCACGTAATCTCCTCGGCGGCCCACGGTCTGGGAGCATCGGCGTTGGTGTACTCCGCGTTGGTCTGGGTCCAGCCCTCGCGGTTGCGCCGGACGTGCTCGGGAAGCTCAGACAAGCTCGCCGTCGGAGAACCAGAGAGCGATCTCGCGCCCGGACGACGCGACAGAGTCCGAGCCGTGCACGAGATTGTCCGGCATGGCGAGCGCGAAGTCTCCGCGGATCGTGCCCGGCGCGGCGTCGACGGGGTTCGTCGTCCCCATCGTCGTCCGCACGACCGACACGGCGGACTCCCCCTCCAGCACGAGCGCGAGCGTCGGGGTCGACGTGATGAACTCGACGAGCTCGCCGAAGAACGGCTTCTCGCGGTGCTCGGCGTAATGACGCTCGGCGAGGTCGCGGTCGACCTGCACGAGCTTCGCCGCGCGAACCGTGAGCCCGCGCTGCTCGAAACGCGCGAGGATCTCCCCCGCGAGACGACGCTGCATCGCATCCGGCTTGATCAGGACGAGTGTGCGTTCGGCCATGCGCTTGCCCTGCGCTGCTCGGCCTCCTCGCGCTTCTTCGCCTTCCAGAAGACCCAGCAGACGCCGGCAAGAATGAAGAACGGGATGATCATCCCGACGAGCGCGATGATCGAGAGGACGAGTGAGCCCCCGCCGTCGTGCGAGACGTGCTGGGCGAGGAGGATCTCCACGCCGTCAGGTTAACCCGAAAGGTTCTCGACGGCGCGCGGGGATTCGACAGGGGTCTCGCAGAAGGGGCACATCTGCCAGAGGGGCTCGAGCGGCGCCTTGCAGCGGCGGCAGGAGTCCTTGAGCTTCGTCGTGCAGACCGGACACGCGAGGAACGTCGACTCGATCGCCGCGCGGCACACGGGGCAGCGCTCGGACACGTCGAGGGTCTCCTCCATCGCCTTGATCTCGAGCTCGCGCTCCCGCACGTCCTCGACGTACTCGGGCGGGCGGAAGAACATGTAGAGGAGCGGCCCGACGAACGGCGGGAAGACCCCCAGCGCGACGGCCATGGCCAGGAGCCAAGGGTCGTCGATGCGCCGCCGCGCGTCTTTGTAGACCCAGTACGCGGAGGCGAGCCAGAAGACGACGAGGAAGAAGAGCGTGACGTTGCGAATGACGAGCCACTCCTCCGAGTCGAAGAAGTCGCCGACGAAGTCCAGCGGGTCGCTGGTGTCCTCGGTCGTGGTCGTCGTCTGTGCGAAGAGTATGGAGGCGCGATTCACAACAAGATCTTTCCTACGAACCACCCTGCACCAAACGCGAGCGCCACGATCGCGAAGAGCACGACCGCGGCGAGCACGAAGACGCTTAGCCGCTCGCCGACGCTTGCCATGGTAGACACGAAGGCCGGACGGAGGCGAGGTCGGCGAGCAGATAGAGCGAGCCCGTGACGAGAACGGCTCCTTCCTCGCCGGCGAGCTCCCGCGCGCGAGCCAGGGCCGCCACGGGCTCCGGGACGGCCTCGACCTGCTCGAAGAACGGCCGCGCGAGCGTGCCGAGGACCTCCGCCGGGAGTGCCCGCGGGCTCGACGACGCCGTCGCCACGAGGCGGCCTCCGAGCGGCGAGAGGGCCGCGAGCATTCCGGAGGCGTCCTTGTCGTCGAGGACCGAGACCGCGAGCACCCAGTCGGCCCGCGGGAGGCGCGCGAGGAGGTAGCCGACGCCCGCGAGGTTGTGCGCGCCGTCCCAGACCTCGAGCGGCGTCTCGCCGATCCGTTCCAGGCGCCCTGGAACGTGCACCGTCGCCAGGGGTGAAGGGTCGACGACCCGACCGAGGAAGGACTCCGCGGCCGCGTGCGCGAGCCCGGAGCTCGAGCCGGAGACGATGGTGACGCCCGCCGCGGCGGCCGCCCGCGCGGCCTCCTCCCACTCGGGCTCGCCGAGGACGACGAGGGCCCCCGGCTCCACGACCGCCAGCTTCTCGGCGGCGATCGCCTCCCGGGTCGTACCCAGCACCTCGGTGTGCTCGAGGGCAACGTTCGTGAGGACGACCACGGGTGCACGGAGGACGTTCGTCGCGTCGTGCCGCCCGCCGAGCCCTGCCTCGACGACGGCGACCTCCACGCCGGCCGTGGCGAACCCGGCGAGCGCGGCCGCCGTCAGCGCCTCGAACTGCGTCGCCCCGACGGCCTCTGCATCCGCGCGCACGCGCGCGAGCGCGGCCTCGAGGTCGGCTTCCTCTCCGCCGACCCGGATCCGCTCCGCCCAGGAGACGACGTGCGGAGAGGTGTAGGCGCCGACGCGGAGCCCCTCCGCGCCGAGCAGCGCCTCGGCCATCCGCACCGTGGTCGTCTTCCCGTTCGTGCCCACGACGTGGACCGCCGGGAAGGCGCTCTGCGGCTCACCGAGCCGCGCGAGGAGCTCGCGCATCCGCTCCAGCCCGAACTCCTCGGGCCAGGGGCTCAGCGACTCGAGCCAGGAGATCTGGTCGCTAGCCGCCGAGCGCATCGAGCTCGCGCCGGTAGCGCCGGAGCTTCTCGCGCTCGCCCTCGACGACCTCGGGCGGCGCGTTCGCGACGAATCGCTCGTTGCCGAGCATGCCCTCGGAGCGCGCGACCTCCGTGCGCAGGCGCGCGATCTCGTCCGCCGCGTTCCCGTTCGCACGCACGCGGTCGGGCCGTACGACCGTCTCGAAGAGGCGCCTCTCCTCCCCCTCGAGCTCGGCGAGGACGCCGCTCCGCCGGAAGATCGCCGCCGCGTCCTGCACCCGCTCGAGTGCGCCCGCGTCGGCCGCGAAGCGCCCGTCGGGCTCGGGCCACGGCGCGACGATGAGACGCGTCTCGCGCGCGGGAAGCTGGGTCCAGATCTCCTCGGTCACGTGCGGCATGACCGGATGGAGGAGCGCGAGGAGGCGCTCGAGGGCGGCGAGTGCGGTCGCCGTGGCATCGTCGTCGCGCTCGTAGAGGCGCGGCTTCGCCGCCTCCGCGTACCAGTCGCAGAAGTCGTCGAAGGTGAGGCTGAAGAGCGTCTTCACGGCGGCCGCGAAGTCGAAGCGCGCCCAGGCCTCCTCCACCTCGGCCCGAGCGGCGTCGAGCCGGGCCAGGATCCAGCGCTCCTCCACAGACTGCGGGCGGATCTCCGGCTCGGCGCCCTCGGCGTTCATGAGGACGAGGCGCGCGACGTTCCAGAGCTTCGTCGCCAGCTTCCGCCCCTCCTCGACCATGCCCTCGGCGAAGCGAACGTCCTGCGTCGAGGACATCTTCAGGAGCCCGTACCGGAGTGCGTCGGCCCCGTGCGCGTCGATCAGCTCCAGCGGATCCATCCCCGTCCCTAGGCTCTTCGACATGCGGCGCCCGTCCGGCGCGAGCACGGTGGAGTGGATGATCACGTCGGTGAACGGGACGTCGCCGACGAGCTCGAGGCCCGTCCAGATCATCCGGTTCACCCAGAGGCGGATGATCTCCCTGGCCGTCGAGTCGACGTCCCCCGGGTAGTAGCGCCGCAGGTCCTCCGTGTCCTCGGGCCAGCCGAGCGTCGCAAACGGCCAGAGAGCGGAGGAGAACCAGGTGTCGAGCACGTCAGGGTCGCGCACGAGCTCGCCGGACCCGCACTCGGCGCAGGCTTCCGGCGGCGGCCAGGCGCACGTCGTGTGCCCGTCGGGGCAGTACCAGATCGGAAGCTGGTGGCCCCACCAGAGCTGGCGCGAGACGTTCCAGTCGGGGATCTCCTCGAGCGAGCGGATGGCGAAGGCATGCTGTGACTCGGGGTGGTAGCGGACGCGCCGCTCGCGCAGCGCCTCGAGTGCCGGCTTCCGCGGCTCCTCCGTCGCGCACCACCACTGGAGCGAGATGAGCGGCTCGATCCGGGCGTGGCACCGCTCACACGTGCCGACGTTGTGACGGTAGGACTCGATCCGCTCGAGCTGCCCGTGCTCTTCGAGCCAGGAGACAACGGCCGCGTCCGCCTCCTCCTGCGTGCGGCCGGCGAGCTCCCCTGCCTCCTCGTTCATGCGCCCGTCCGGCCCGATCACGGTCAGCTCCGTGAGGTCGTGCCGGCGGCCGATCTCGAAGTCGGTCGCGTCGTGACCGGGCGTGATCTTCAGCGCGCCGGTGCCGAACTCGGGATCGACGAGCTCGTCTACGACGACCGGGACGCGCCGCTCGACGAACGGGACGACCACCTCCTTGCCGACCGCGCCCCGGTAGCGCTCGTCCTCCGGGTGCACCGCGACGGCGACGTCCGCGAGGATCGTCGCCGGCCGCACCGTCGCGACCGTCATCGCCCCCGACCCGTCCGCGAACGGATACCGGGCGTAGACGAGCGTGTCGTCCATCGGCTCGTGGACGACCTCGAGGTCGGAGATCGCGGTCTCGTGGAAGGGGCACCAGTTCACGATGCGGTTCGCCCGGTACATCCAGCCGCGGTCCCAGACGTGGACGAAGAAGCGCATGACCGCCTCCACGTACGCGTCGTCCATCGTGAAGCGCTCGCGCTCGTACGCGAGCGAGGCGCCGAGTCGCCGGTACTGGCTCATGATCGTGCGGCCCGTCTCCTCGAGGTGCCGCCACACCCGCTCGACGAAGGCCTCGCGGCCGATCTCCTTGCGGGAGGTGCCCTCGGCCAGGAGCTGCCTCTCGACGACGTTCTGCGTCGAGATGCCGGCGTGGTCGTAGCCGGGCTGCCAGAGCGTGTCGAAGCCGCGCATGCGATGCCAGCGGACGAGGACATCTTGGAGCGCGCCGTTCAAGGCATGGCCCATGTGGAGCGCTCCCGTCACGTTGGGCGGGGGCACGCAGATAACGAAGGTCTCGTCGAGGCGGCGGCCGGCACCCGCCCGGTAGAGGCCCTCGGCCTCCCAGGTCTCCTGCCAGCGCGGCTCGACGCCCTCCGGACGGTAGCTCGGCTGCATGGGGGTGATTTTACGGAGGCTCAGGGGCCGGTCTCGCCGAGCGCGGAGCGGATCGCGACCAGGAGCGCGTCGTGGTCGAACGGCTTCTGGAAGAGCGCGTACGCCCCGCTTCGGCCGAGGGACTGGCGCTCCGCGCCCAGGTCCCGGGCGGTGATGATGATGATCGGGATTCCCTCGAGAGCCGGCATCGCCCGCAGGCGCTCCATCACGATCCGCCCGTCCCCGGCCGGGAGCCCGAGATCGAGCAGGATCAGGTCGGGCGCCTCCTTGCGCGCGGCGTTGACGGCCGTGATCGCGTCGCCGGCGAAGACCGGCTCGTACCCGTCGCTCTTGAGCCGGTGACCGAGTAGGCGGCGAATGTCCTGGTCGTCGTCGACGATGAGAATCTTGGCTTCTGCCACTCGCTCGGGCAGACTTGTAGCATGGATAGGCGCGGTCGCCAGTGAGCCAGGTCGTCCAGGATCCCGTCGAGGCCGGCCGTGAGGCACTCCGGCGGCGCGAGTGGGCCGAAGGCTACGAGCTCCTGAAGTCGGCGGACGAGGCCCAGCTCGGCCCGGAGGAGCTCCTCCTGCTGGGCGAGGCGGCGATGTGGACCGGCCGCATGGACGAGGTCAACGACTACTTCGAGCGCGCGTACCGCGGCTACCTCGACGCGAGGAACAAGCTCCGGGCGGCGTTCGTCGCCACCTGGATCGCCCATAACCAGAAGAACAACCTCCAGCTCTCGGTCGCCAACGGCTGGATGAGCCGCGCGAAGCGGCTCCTCGACGAGGAGGAGGAGGCGCCCGAGCACGGGTACTGGGCGCTCCAGAAGGTCCTGTTCGCCGTCGGGGAGGGCGACCACGTCTATGCGCTCCGCCTTGCCAAGCACGCGGAAGAGCTGGGGCGTCGTTTCGGCGACCGCAACCTCGAAATCCGGGGGATCCAGCGCCAGGGAAGCGTGCTCATCGAGCAGGGCGAGGTGGCCGAGGGCAAGCTGCTCCTCGACGAGGCGAGCGCGGCCGCGCTCGGGGGGGAGCTCGACCCGTACTCGACCCTCGTCATCTACTGCAACACGATCGGCGCCTGCCGCGACGTCGCCGACTTCGAGAGCGCAGGGGAGTGGACTGACCGGGCGAGCGACTTCTGCGACGCGAACGGCCTCACGGCCTTCCCGGGCATGTGCCGCGTGAACCACGCGGAGGTCATGAAGTTCAAGGGCCGCCTGTCGGAGGCCCAGGCGCTCGCCGGCCAGGCCGGCGAGGAGCTCCGGGTCTGGAACCCGCGGGTCGCGGGCGCCGCCTTCTACGAGCTCGGCGAGGTCAGGCTCCGGCTCGGTGAGCTGAATCAGGCGGAGCAGGCTTTCCGTGAGGCGGACGAGCTCGGGAGGACGCCCGAGCCGGGCCTCTCCCTCCTCCGGCTCGCGCAGGGGAACCCGAAGGGGGCGCTCGCCTCGATCCGGCGGGCGGTCGGGGACGATTCGCTGGGCCTTCCCGCCCAGGCGCGCCTCCTCCCGGCGGCGGTCGAGATCGCCGTCGCCGCGGGCGAGGCGGACGAGGCCGCGGGCTATGCGGACCGGCTCGACTCCGTGGCCGACACCTACGAGACCTCGGCGCTCAAGGCCACTGCGGCCTACGCCAAGGGTCAGGTGGCGCTCACGCGAGGCGATGCCGACGCCGCCTATCACGAGTTCCGCCAGGCGCGTACGACCTGGGACTCGACCGCCGCGACGTACGATGGCGCGCACGCGCGGGAGCAGATCGGCCGAGCGCTCAGGGCGAGCGGTGACGAGGACGCCGCCGTCTGGGAGCTCCAGGCCGCGGCGGCCCGCTTCGAGCGCCTTGGCTCCGTCCGCGACGCCGAGCGCGTGGCCGAGCTCCTCATGCGCGACGTAACGGCGGCGGTCATGAAGACCTTCCTCTTCACCGACATCGTCGGCTCGACCGAGCTGGCGAGCGCGGTCAAGACGGACCGCCATTGGGCGAACGTCCTCCGCCGCCACGACGACGCGCTGCGTGCGATCTTCGCCGACTTCCAGGGCCAGGTCGTCGACCATACGGGCGACGGCTTCTTCGCCGCCTTCGAGGATGCCGCCAGCGCGATCGGCGCCGGGATCGCTATCCAGAGGGCCGCCGACCAGGACTTCGAGTTCGACATCCGAATCGGCGTCCACGCGGACGGCGCCCTGCAGACGAAGGAGAACTACCACGGGAAGGGCGTGCACGCCGCCGCCCGCATCGGCGCCGCGGCCGCCGGCCGCGAGATCCTCGCCAGCCGCGCGACGATGGAGGGCGTGCCCCAGTTCGCGGTCGCCGACGAGCGGGCGGTCACCTTGAAGGGCTTCAAGGAGCCCGTCGAGGTCTGCTCAGTGTCCTGGCAGGGGGGCTAAGGCGGCGGCCGGCTATCCGTCGCCGCTCGGTCCGAAGATGCTTCTCGGGCCGGCGCCGGGCGGAAAGACGACGTAAGTCGCCTCCGTCGGATCCTCCTGGCAGTAGCCGGGTCCCTCCTCGCCCCACTTCGCCTCGTATTCGGCGAGCGCCTCGGTCGCCGCTTCGGGAGTCCGGAACCCCTCGTGATAGTCGGCATCGGTGCAGACACGAATCCCCGTCTCCGAGGGGAGCGGCGGCACGTGCACGCCGGCCGCCTTCGCCTCCCAGTACGTCAGGAACACCGGATCCGTGAGCTGGGCGGACGGCGCCGAGCCGGGGAGGAGAAGGGCGCTGGCAATCCCGGCGATGCCGACCGCGATGCGCCCCTTTGGGATCATCGCGACGGGCCGCTTAGGCGGACTCTTCCTCGAGCTCGTCCTGCGCGAGTGCGCGGCCGCCGCTCGTGACAAGGGTCGGGCGAAGGTTCCGCTCGATCGTCTCCTTGGTGATCACGCACTTGGAGACGTCCTTGCGCGAGGGCAGCTCGAACATGACGTCGAGCAGCGCGAGCTCGATGATCGAGCGCAGTCCGCGGGCGCCCGTCTCGCGCTCGAGCGCCTTGTCGGAGATCTGCCAGAGGGAGTCCTCCGTGAAGACGAGCTCGACGTCGTCGTAGGAGAAGAAGCGCTGGTACTGCTTGACGAGCGCGTTCTTCGGCTCGAGCAGGATCTGGACGAGGTCCTCGCGTGTGAGCTGGTGCACCGCGGAGACGACGGGGAGGCGCCCGATGAACTCGGGGATGAGCCCGTAGGAGAGGAGGTCCTCCGGCATCACGCTCGAGAGGAGCTCGCTCGACTCAATCGACTTCCGCGACTTGATGTCCGCACCGAAGCCGACCTGGTTCTTGCCGATCCGCTTGCCGATGATCTTCTCGAGCCCGGCGAACGCTCCGCCGCAGATGAAGAGGACGTTCGTCGTGTCGATGGAGAGGAACTCCTGGTGCGGGTGCTTGCGTCCGCCCTGCGGCGGGACGCTGGCCACGGTTCCCTCCAGGATCTTGAGGAGCGCCTGCTGGACGCCCTCGCCGGAGACGTCGCGCGTGATCGACGGGTTGTCCGCCTTGCGCGCGATCTTGTCGACCTCGTCGATGTAGATGATCCCGGTCTCGGCCTTCTTCACGTCGAAGTCCGCCGCCTGGATGAGCTTCAGGAGGATGTTCTCCACGTCCTCGCCGACGTAGCCGGCCTCGGTCAGCGCGGTGGCGTCGGCGATGGCGAAGGGGACGTTCAGGATCCGGGCGAGCGTCTGCGCTAGGAGCGTCTTCCCGCAGCCCGTCGGCCCGAGGAGGAGGATGTTCGACTTCGAGAGCTCGACGTCGTCGTCGTCGGCCGCCATCTGCACGCGCTTGTAGTGGTTGTAGACGGCGACCGAGAGCGTCCGCTTGGCCTCCTCCTGGCCGACGACGTAGTCGGCCAGGATCGAGTAGATCTCCTTCGGCCGAGGGAGGTTGTCGAGGTCGAGCTGGGCCGGAGAGGTCAGCTCCTCGTCGATGATCTCGTTGCAGAGATCGATGCACTCGTCGCAGATGTAGACGCCCGGGCCGGCGATCAGCTTCTTCACCTGCCGCTGGCTCTTCCCGCAGAAGCTGCAGAGAAGCTGCTCGTTACCGTCGGTCGCTCGGGCCATGTCTCTCTACCTTGTACCTCGAAATCGCTCGGCTGACTAGGACGCTGCCGCCATCGCGCGCTTGCCTCGGTGGGCGATCACGGTGTCGATGATGCCGTAATCGAGGGCCTCCTGCGCGGTCATGAAGTAGTCGCGCTCCATGTCCTTCGCGACCTTCTCCAGTTCCTGCTTCGTGTGGCGGGCGATGATCTCCTCGAGCAGGCGCTTCATGTTCAGCGTCTCCCGCGCTTGGATCTCGATGTCGGTCGCCTGCCCCTGGAAGCCGGCGGAGACCTGGTGGATGAGAACCTTCGAGTGCGGCGTCGCCATGCGCTTCCCGTCCGCGCCTCCGGCCAGGAGGAGGGCGCCCATCGACATGGCGATCCCGACGCAGATCGTCTGCACGTCGGGCTTGATGTACTGCATCGTGTCGTAGATCGCCATGCCGGCGTAGACCGAGCCGCCCGGCGAGTTGATGTAGACGGAGATGTCCTTGTCGGGG
>JAIBJN010000028.1 GCA_020029595.1 Actinomycetota bacterium
AGCGAAGCCGTCGACGCGATCCTTGGCGACCACCGAGGCCAGCGACTCCGCCTCGAACGGGAGCTCGTCCCAGGCGACACCGCCGACGAGCCAGTGGGCGGCCTCGGCCGCCGTCAGCCCGTCGAGCCAGGCTCGCGCCGCCGGGCCGAGGGTCGGCTTCACGTCCGCCGCCCGCAGCGTCCGCTCGAGCACCTGCTCGCGCACCTCGGGGTCCTCGAGCGTCTCCGCCAGGAGGTGCTCGAGGTACAGGACCTCGACCCCGCGCTCGGCGAGCGCGTCGGCAAAGGCGTCGTGCTCCTGCCGCGCGCGCTTCACCCAGAGGACGTCGTCGAAGAGGAGCTCGTCTTTGTTGCGAGGAGTGAGACGCCGGAGCTCGAGGTCGGGACGGTGGAGGATGACCCTCCGGAGCGTCCCGACCTCCGAGCCCACGTAGAGGCGCGTGGCCTGCTCGGTGCTAGCGGCCACGCGCCGCTCCCACGGTCGGCTCGGTCACGGGGGGCCGCACCGTGTCAGGCAGCGTGACCGATTCCGCGGGCAGCTCGCGGCTCTGCCGCCACTTGAGCCAGACGTAGACGGGGATTCCGGCGATGAGGAGCATGAACCCCTTCGCGATGTACTCGTAGCCGGCTCCCCAGATCGCCCAGGACGAGTAGGCGAGCGCCAGGAGCGCGATCACCGAGTAGCGGGCGAGGTGGACCGCCGAGAAGGACGCGCGGTCGGCGAAGAAGAGGTAGAGCTGCGCCGCCGTCGCGTACATGTACGGAATCAGCGCCGTGAGGGTGGCGATGATGATGATGTCGGTGAACATGTCGACGATGGATCCGGAGTTCTGCAGGTTGAGGAGCAGGAGCCCGGTGACGAGCGCGGACGAGACGACGAGCCCGAAGACGGGCGTGCCGCGCTTGCCGTGCACCTGCGCGAACTGCTTCGGGAAGAGGCCGTCCCGCGCCGCGCCGAGCGGGACGCGACCCTGGAGCAGGATCCAGCCGTTGAGCACACCGAAGATAGAGATCATCGCGACGACTGCGATCGCCTTCCCGCCCCAGGTCCCGCCGAAGATCACGTTGGCGCCGTCGGCAAACGGGCTCGTCGACCCGGCGAGGGTCGAGCTCGCGATCATCCCGAAGAGGGCGAGCGTCGCCACGAGGTAGAGGACCGACGCGGCGGAGGTCCCGATCACGGTGGCGCGCGGGATCGTCCGCTCGGGATCTTTCACCTCCTCGGCGGGGACGGTTGCCGACTCGAGGCCGATGAACGCCCACAGGGTGAGCAGCGCCGCGGCGCTGATGCCCCAGTCGAAGCCGCTCGAGAGCGTGAAGGGCTCGAAGTTGCCGCCGTCCATGAAGAAGAGCCCGACGACGCCGACGACGAGCAGCGGGACGAACTTGAGGATCGTCGTCACCACCTGGACGACGCCGGCCTCGCGGACGCCGGCGATGTTCACGAGCGTGAGGATCCAGATGAGCGCGATCGCGACGACCACGGCGACCCAGTTCTTGGAGGCGTCGCCCCAGAAGACCGCGAGGTAGCCCGCGAACGCGATCGCGATCGCGGCGTTCCCGACCCACGCGTTGAGCCAGTAGCTCCAGGCGGTCTGGAAGCCGATGAAGTCTCCGAAGGCCTTGCGGGCGTACACGTACGGCCCTCCGGTCTTCGGGTAGGCGCGTCCGAGCGTCGCGAAGACGAGGGCGAGTAGCATCGCGCCGATCCCGGTCAGGACCCACGCGAGGATCGACACCGGACCCGCCGTCCCGGCCATGGCGGCCGGCAACAGGAAGATCCCCGAGCCGATCATGTTCCCGATCACGAGGGCGGTCGCCATCCACATGCCCATCGAACGCTTGAGCTCGGCACCTTCCGGCCGGACGCCCTGTCCGTTGGTCGTGGGTGTCGGCGTCACGGGTGTCGCGGTTCTCGTCATCTCCCCCTCCTCGTGTCGTGGCGTCGCCTTGTCCGGTTCCATCGTCCGAGGCCGAAGGGAGGCCGCGCATCAGCGCCGCCGCCGATCCGAGGTGCGGACAACTCGCCGATCGCGGTGCGGAGAACTACGGAGATCCGGCGGCGCGAACCCACTGCGGCTTTTCCGAACGACGGCTCAGCGCCCGCCCCGATGTGCGGGCGGGAGGCCGGCGCGACACTCGTCGGAGCAGTCGTGATCCAGCGTCTCCTCGCCCTCGGCATCCTGCTCGGCATCTGTGCCGGCGGCCTTCTCTATCTTCTCGGCGAGCCTGGCGCGGCCGACGCGGTCTGGGCCGCCTCGACGGCGATCGTTCTCGTCCCGCTCGCCTGGTCGGTGGGGCGCACGCTCGCTCACCGGGACGTCGGCGTCGACGCGATCGCGCTCGTCGCCATGGCCGCGGCGCTCGCCCTCGGCGAGTACCTCGCGGGCGCGGTCGTCGGCCTCATGCTCGCCGGCGGGAACGCCCTCGAGGCGGCGGCCGCCGGGCGGGCCAGGCGGGAGCTCAGGGCGCTGGTCGAGCGGGCTCCGCGGATCGCTCACCGGCGGCGTGATGAGCTCGTCGAGGAGGTGGCAGTCGACGAGCTGGCCGTTGGCGATCTCGTGCTCGTCCGCGCCGGTGAGGTCGTGCCCGTCGACGGAATCGTGACGAGCGAGGAGGTAGTCCTCGACGAGTCCGCTCTCACGGGCGAGTCGCTGCCAGTGTCCTATCGCCGCGGCGCCCCGATCCGGAGCGGGACCGCGAACGCAGGCGACGTCTTCGAGCTCAGGGCGACGAGGCCGGCGGCCGAGAGCGCCTACGCCGGGATCGTGCGGCTCGTGCGCGACGCCGAGAGCCACAGGGCACGCTTCGTCCGCCTGGCCGACCGCTACGCGGCCTTCTTTCTCCCGCTGACTCTGGCCGTGGCCGGGCTCGCCTGGGCGGTGAGCGGCGATCCCGTCCGCGCGCTCGCCGTGCTCGTCGTCGCCACGCCGTGCCCGCTGATCCTGGCCGCGCCGATCGCGATCATCTCGGGAGTCTCGCGGGCCGCCCGGGCAGGCGTGATCGTCAAGGGGGGCGCCGCGATCGAGAAGCTCGGCGAGGCGCGAACGGTCCTCCTCGACAAGACCGGCACCCTCACGCTGGGAACGCCCGGGATCGAGCGCATCGTCACCTTCGACGGGCTCGACGCCGACGAGACCCTGCGACTGGCCGCCTCGCTCGACCAGCTCTCCGTCCACTCGCTCGCGGAAGCGCTCGTGCACGCCGCGGAGCGCAGAGGCCACGACCTCAGCTTTCCGGAAGAGGTGGAGGAGGGCCGCGGGCGGGGCGCCGAAGGGCGCGTGGACGGCCGCCGGATCGCGGTCGGGAGCGCGGCCTGGCTCCGGGAGCGCGGCTATGCCGTCCCCGACGCGACCGTGGCCTCGCTCGACGCGGCGAACGGCGCCGGGCGGGCGAAGGTGCTGGTCGGCGTCGACGGCCGGCTCGGCGCGGCGATCGTGATGGCGGATCCCCTTCGCGCCGACGCGCGCGGGCTCGTGGAGAAGCTTCGCGCCGTGGGCATTCGGCACGTCGCGCTGGCGACCGGAGACCGGGCCGCCGTCGCCGAGGAGATCGGCCGCGAGCTCGGCGTGGATCGCGTCTACTCGGATCAGTCGCCCGAGGAGAAGCTCGAGCTCGTTCGCTCCCTCCAGGCGCGGGACGAGCTCCGACCTGTCGTCATGGTGGGGGACGGCGTCAACGACGCGCCGGCGCTCGCCCTTGCCGACGTCGGCGTCGCCATGGGGACGGCTGGAGCGACCGTCGCCTCGGAGACGGCGGACGCCGTCATCGTCGTCGACCGCGTCGAGCGGGTCGCGGACGCCGTCGAGATCGGTCGACGTTCCCTCGGCATCGCCCGTCAGAGCGTCCTGGCCGGCATCGGACTCAGCCTCGTGGCGATGGCGTTCGCGGCGTTCGGCTTCATCACGCCCGTCTTCGGAGCGCTGCTCCAGGAGGCCATCGACGTTGCCGTGATCGCGAACGCCCTCCGGGCGCTTCGCCCTGCGTAGTTCTCCGCAGCCGGAATCGGCGCGTTTGCCGATGTCGGCGCTCCGGGCGTCACCGAGGATGGAGGCCCGTACCGCAAGAGAGGAGAGCGACTGTGGAACGCCTGGCCGTGATTGCGAAGCTGAGGCCGGACGCCGAGTCTCGGGCCGCCGAGCTGATTGCGAAGGGACCCCCGTTCAGCCCGAAGGAGATCGGCTTTGAACGGCATTCGGTCTTCCTCACTGGTGACCAGGTCGTCTTCGTCTTCGAAGGAGGCCGGCTTGACGAGCTGCTTCGGGGCGTGGTCAAGAGTCCGGTGAGCAGCGAGGCGTTCCGGGAGTGGGAGCTCGTCCTCGACGGGATGCCCAGGGTGGCCCGCGAGGCCTACAGCTGGGAGCGCGGCGAGGACTTCCCCGAGGGCTGGGGCGAATAGCCCCGCTCCCACGCGAAGACCGCGTCGGCCCTCCGCGGTCGCCCCGCCATGCACTCGCGCCAGGCGGCCGCCGCCTCCCAGAGGGCCGGGTCCTCCGCGTGGAGCTCGAGGGTCGCCGTCTCGCCCTCCGCCTCGAAGACGAAGACGACCTCGCTCTCGGTGAGAAAGACGCGGTGGCGCTCGAAGCGCGTCTGCTCGAGATCGAAGGGCGGGCCCTCTTCGAGGAGCTCTCGGGCCCGCGAGCGGGCCCCTTCCTTCAGGGGAACGACGACGACGAGCTCGATCATGGTTGCATCCTGCCCGAGATCGTCGCGTTCAGTCGCTCGACGATCTCGTCCGCCGAGCCGAGCCTGTCGATGGCGGCGATGACCAGCGGCTCTCGGTTCTTGCGCCGGACGACGGCCGTGGGCCGCCCGTGGATGCGCTGCGCCGGATCACGCGCCTTCGCGACGGAGGAGAGCTCGCCGTAGCGCAGGCTCTCCGTCGTCAGGCGGTTGCGGGAGGCGCCGCTCTCCAGTCGCAGGCTCGCCGGCCCGAGCACGAGCTTGCCGGCCTTGACCGGGCCGTCTCCCTCGCGCCAGAGGACGGCGTAGCTCACCGATCGGGACGGCGCGCTCGCCACGGAGTCTCTCTCGGAACCCATGCGTCGCAGCCTCGCTGGCGCGCCGCCGAGATGCATCGGTGCGGCGCCCGATCGTCGTTGCGGCTTTCCCGCACGGGGGATCAGCGCGCGCGCTGATGCGCCTCCGGGCCGTCGGGCGGAGCATGAACGCGTGCTCAGGACCGGTGGCCGCCCTCACGTCCTCATCGCCGGTGGGGGCGTCGCCGCGCTCGAGGCGATGGTCGCCCTCAGGCGCATCGGCGAGGAGCGGGTCGACATCGAGCTCCTCTCGCCGGATCTCGACTTCTTCTACCGGCCTCTGTCGGTCGCGGAGCCGTTCGGCGTCGGCGAGGTCCTGCGCTTCGACCTCGCGACCCTGGCGCGCGGCTGCGGGGCGAAGCACAGCCTTGGGGCGCTCGTCGCCGTGTATCCGGAGGAGCGGTGCGTGCGGACGAGCCGGAACGCAACCTTTGGGTACGACGCGCTCGTGATCGCGGTCGGAGCTCGGCCCCGGGAGGCGGTCCGCGGAGCGCTCACCTTTCGGGGCGAGGCGGACGTCGGGCTCTTCGGTGCGCTCCTCGGCGACCTCGACGACGGCCACGTCCGCCGGGTCGTCTTCGCCCTTCCGGGCGGAGTCACCTGGCCGCTGCCTCTCTACGAGCTCGCGCTCCTGACCGCCGGCCACCTGGCTCGAGAGGGGAACTCGGCGGCCGAGCTCAGGATCGTGACTCCCGAGCACGCGCCGCTCGCCCTGCTCGGCGGCGAGGCGAGCGAGGCCGTCACCGCGCTCCTCGCCGACCGCGGTATCGGCGTGTCGACCTCCACGTACCCGGACGAGTTCGAGGACGGCGAGCTCAAGGTCGTGCCAGGCACGCCGGTCCCCGCCGACGTCGTCGTCGCGCTCCCAAGGCTGCGCGGCGTGCCGCTTGCGGGTGTGCCGAGGGACGAGGACTTCTTCGTCAGCACGGACTCGAGCGGCCGGGTGGCCGGCCTGGACGACGTCTTCGCCGCCGGAGATATCACGACGTTCCCGGTCAAGCAGGGAGGTCTTGCGGCCCAGCAGGCCGACGCCGTCGCCGAGGCGATCGCCGCCTGGGCCGGCGCCCCCGTCTCCCCGCGGCCCTTCGATCCCGTCCTGCGCGCGCTGCTTCTCGGCGACTCTCCGCTGTACCTGCGGACGGAGCTGGGCGGTGGGCGCGGCGACACTTCGACCGCCGGCGACGAGGCTCTCTGGTGGCCGCCGGCCAAGATCGCCGCCCGCTATCTCGGGCCGTATCTAGCCGAGCACGCGGGGCTGGCCTACGGTCCCGCGGCCGGCTCGGCTCACTCCTCCAGGAGACCCTGAGCGAGGGCCCAGCGCACGAGCTCCGCCCTGGTGGTCAGCCGGAGCTTCTGCATGATGTGGGCCCTGTGCGTCTCGGCTGTCCGAACCGAGATGAAGAGCATGTTCGCGATCTCCTGGTTGGTGTGGCCGAGGGCGAGGAGGCGCAGAACCTCGCGCTCGCGGTCTGAGAGAGGATCGGCATCCGCACGGGCCGCGGCCTCGGCGTCCGCGGCCGCCATGCGCGCTCCCAGGGCCGGATGGACGTACGGCTCGCCGGCCGCGACCTGGCGGAGGGCCGTCACGAGCTCCACGTCGGCCGCCTCCTTGAGCACGTAGCCCAACGCTCCGGCCGCGAACGCCTCGCGGACGTAGCTGGGGTCGTCCTCCATCGAGAGCACGACCACCCTGGCCTCCGGCGCCTCCTTGAGGACCTCCGGGATCGCGTCGATCCCGCTCCTGTCGGGAAGCCCGACGTCCATGAGAACGACGTCGGGCTTGCGCGCGCGCACCTCGAAGATCGCCTCCCTCGCGGTCCCCGCCTCGCCGACGGTCTCGACGTCCTCCTGGGCGTCGAGCAGGAGGCGCAGCCCGGTCCGCACGACGGCGTGGTCGTCGACGATGACGACGCGCACGCTCATCCGAGCGGTGCCTCGACGACGATCGTCGTGCCGGCTCCTGCCGAGGACTCGAGCGCGAGACGGCCGCCGACGAGCGCGACTCGCTCGCGCATCCCGACCAGGCCGAGCCCGTCGTCCGTGCGGAGCTCTGCCGAGAACCCCTGTCCGTCGTCCTCGATCACGACCGCGACCCTGCCCTCTCGCTCGCGCAGCAGAATGCTCACCCTCTCGGCCCGGGCATGCTTGACGACGTTGGTGAGCGCCTCTTGGACGACGCGGTAGAGGACCGTCTCGATCTCGCTCGGAAGCCGTGCCTCCGGCAGGCGCGACTCGAGCTCGACCGCGATCCCCGTCTGCTCGGAGAAGGTGCTCGTGAGACGCTCGAGCGCCGGCACGAGCCCGAAGTCGTCGAGCGCCTTCGGGCGCAGCTCTACCGCGAGCCGGCGGACGTCCTGCAGCGTCGCCACCACGAGCTCGCGGAGCTCCGCTAGAGCGGCACCGAAGGCCTCCGTCCCCTTCGCTTCCTCGAGCGTCCTCAGCCCGAGGAGGATCGAAGTCAGGGCCTGGCCGGTCTCGTCGTGCAGCTCGCGCGAGAGGCGCCGGCGCTCGTGCTCCTGCCCCTCGACGATCCGCCGCACGGTCTCGCGGGCGACCCGTTGCGAGACGTCGACGGCGACGGCGGCTCGAGCCGCGAATCTCTGCGCGAGGCGGAGGTCGCCGTCCGAGAAGCGAGGGTCGGGCCGAGTGCGGTCGAGTGCCATGAGGACGCCGATCGGCTCGTCGCGCGCGAGCAGTGGCACCCACAGTCCTGCCCTCGCGCCGACCCGCCGCACGAGCTCCGGGTCGACCTCCGGGTCGTCCAGCAGCGAATCGATACGCACGCTCGTGCCCTCCTGGAAGACGCGACCGGTCTTCGAGCGATCGAGAGGAAGCTGGAAGCCGACGAGCTCGTCGTCCTGCTCCTCCCCGTCCGCCGCTGCGATCTCGAGCGCGCCCTCTGCACCTGGGAGGAGAACCGCAACGAAGCGGGCGTCGACGAGCTCGCGCATCCGCCTGACGATGAGCTCGAGCACGCGCGCGGGCTGGAGCTCACTCACCATCGCGGTCGTGATCTCGTCGAGGGATTCGAGCTGGCGCGCCCAGGCCCGGCTCGACTCGTAGAGCCGCGCGTTCTCGATCGCCACCGCAGCCTGCGACGCCAGGAGCGTGACGAGCTCCTCGTCCTCGTCCGTGAAGTCGGCGCCGCCCTCCTTCTCCGTCAGGTAGAGGTTCCCGTACGCGATGCCGCGCAGGAGGACCGGCACGCCCAGGAAGGTGGTCATCGGCGGATGGTGGGGCGGGAAGCCGACCGAGCGCGGATCGTCCGCGATGCTGTGGAGACGGAGCGGCCGGGCCTCGCGAATGAGGACGCCGAGGATGCCCCGGCCCCGGGGCAGATCGCCGATCGCCGCGTGGGTCTCGGGATCGACGCCGTGGATCACGAAGCGCTCGAGCTCCCTACCCGACGAGTCGATGACGCCGAGAGCGGCGTACCGGGCTCCCGTCAGCTCGGCGGCCGTCTCGACGAGGCGCTGAAGCAGCGCTTCGAGCGAGAGCTCGGAGCTGAGGGCGATGCCGGCCTCCACGAGGCCGCGAAACGGGGACCGCCGCGATTGCACGCGCTCATTATCCGCAGAAAGCCGCACCGCCAGAAGCGTGGATTCCCCGATGGCCGAGGCGGGCCGTGGCAGTAGCTTCCGCGGGAAACCCGAAGGAGGAGCCATGAAGCAGATCGTGATCGCGACTGACGGATCGCAGTCCGCGCAGGAAGCGGTCGAGTTCGGCCTCGAGCTCGCCAAGGAGCAGGGCGCGGACGTGACGTTCGTCCACGTCGTCCCCCCCGACGAGATCCGAGGTGGCCGGGGCGGCTCGCATGCGATGACGCATACCGACGGGATCGACGAGTCGGAGTCGGCGCTCAAGGCCGCGGCGGACGCGGCCGAGGGGGCCGACGTCTCCTACGCTCTCGAGCGGATCTCGGGCGAGACCGTCGACTCGATCGTGTCCCTCGCCGACTCGAAGGGCGCCGACCTGATCGTCGTCGGCTCGCGCGGTCGCGGCCCGGTGGGCTCGGCGCTGCTCGGGAGCGTCTCGCACGGAGTCGTCCGACAGGCGAAGCGGCCGGTCCTCATCGTCCGGGGCGTCCGCGTCCTCGAGCCAACGAGCTGAGGGAGGGCATCCGCTGATGGCTGTCCTGGTGGCCGCGGCCAGCGCCGGCAGACTTCGAGTCCGTCGATCCCGGGTAGCATGAGGTCGAGGACGATCAGGTCGGGACGGAACCGGCGGCAGAGCTCGACGCCGGAGAGACCGTCCTCGGCGACCTCCACCTCGAATCCCTCAGCGCGAAGCCGCGCCGCAACCGAGGTTGCGATGGTCGCCTCGTCCTCGATGACCGCGATCCGGCGCTTCTCCATCGCTCCCAGCGTCGGCGACGAGGGTGGAGGAGGTTTCAAAGAGTCGTGAAGATTTCGTGGAGGCACGCGGTCTCGCCCGCGGACTGAGGGGGCGCCGCGCGGGAGCGCTCCCGCGCGGCGCCGAAAGTCCCTCAGCGCCAGGTCGCAAGCGTGGCGAGCGGCTCGTCCCAGACCGCGTGGAACGCGGGCCCGACCGGCGACGTCCCGAAGGGGATCGTGCCGATCGGGGGAGGCGCGCTGAAGTACTCGAGCTCGCCCCAGAAGCCGGGGAAGGCGATCCAGGCGGGCGAGTGGTCCGTCACGCGCTCGACGGAGGCCTTCTCGGCCGGAGCCTCCGCGGTGACGTCCGCGGGGAGCGGCAGCCCCGCCTGCTGGAAGAAGCCGATGACCTGCGCCGGGAGGCAGGCGCGGTCGAACTCGTGCACACCGGGCTCGAAGTAGTTCGCGTGCGAGCCGAGCGCCACGTAGACCTTCGGATGACGGCCTGTCCGCGCCGTCTCCGACCACGGGCGGGTCTCGCCGGAGCAATGTTCGCTGTAGCCGACGGAGAGCGGCTTCTTGCGGCTGGAGAGGACGACGTTCACGACCTCCCAGTCGCCCTCGTGCGACTGCCAGATCGCTCCGAGCGGGAGGAACGGATACCGGTAGAGGTTGTCGTAGTAGAAGAGCCAGTACTGGAGGATGATCCGCTCGTCGTCGCGGACGACCCGGCCGTAGGCCGTACCCCGCGGCCCGCCGGCGGCTCCTGCGACGTAGCAAGCAAGATCGCCGAGTGGCGCGCCCGGGAAGCAGGGCTGCTGGTTCAGCCGCCAGACCGGCGGGCTCGCAGTCGGCAGCGAGTCCGCGGTCGGATCTGGATCGACCACCACCCAGGTGGTCGGGCTCGTGGCTGCCTCGAGCACCGAGTCGTCCACGAACGACTCCACGGCGGTCGGGCGGAGCTCTTCGCCGGGGTGGAAGACGAGAACCGGCTGGAACTTCGCCAGGAGCTTCGCGGGCGAGCCGCCGGCCTGGGCGGGGCCCGCGAGCGAGAGCGCAGCGAGCGCCGTCGCGAGGGTGAGGAAGGTTCGACTGGATCTCATGGTGCCTCCTTTCCTAGCGGTGAGACGGGCGTCCGAGGGGGACCCCACGATCGAGAGCCCTCCCCATCACGATGGAGCCGGGGAGGAAAGGCGCGGCCGCGCAGCCGGTGAGCACGTCGCCCGGGTCGGCGTAGCAGAGGTCGTCGGCGTCTCCGTTGACGATGTCTCCGCCCGCGCCGTCCAGGGCGTTCAGGAGGTCGCCTCCTCCGCCGCCGGTCAGGGTGTCGGTGCCGGGTCCTCCGACGAGGACGTCGTTGCCCTCGCCTCCGGCCAGCTGGTCATCACCCTCGCGTCCGAAAGCCGTGTCGTTGCCCCCCACGCCGTTGAGCGTGTCGCCCTGGCTCAGGCTGCAGAGAAGCTCTGAGCCGTCCGTGCCCTCGAGCGTCCCCGGCCCGTCCTCGGTCCCGGTCAGGTGGCAGTGTGGCTGCCAGTCCGGATAGGCGTCGGGAAAGCGGTCGCGCGTGAGATTCAGCACCCCTCCGCCGGACGCGTTCATCCGGAAGATGTCCCAGCGGCCGCTCCGCCGGCTCGTAAAGGCGAGCATCGTTCCATCAGGAGACCACGTCGGATCGTAGTCCTGCACGGAGTTCATCGTCACCTGTCGGATCACGCGCGACGCGACGTCGACCGTGTAGAGCTCCGCGTCGCTCGACCCCTTTCCCCAGAAGACGATGGTGCTCCCGTCCGGCGACCAGGACGGGTAGCCCTCGGTCCGGCGGCTACGGGTCATCCTGCTCAGCTGTCCCGTGAGGAGATCCTTCACGTAGATGTCCCAGTTGCCGTTGCGGCGGCCCGAGAACGCGATCCGACGGCCGTCGGGCGACCAGCTCGGCTCGACGTCCGGCGCCCGGTTGCTCGTCAGGCGCACCTTCGTCCCGCCCGTCGCGGGAACGAGGTAGAGCTCGAAGTCCCCGTCACGGCCGCTCACGAAGGCGATCCGCGAGCCGTCCGGCGACCACGTCGGATCCCACGGCACACCCCACGAGCGGGCGACGACCGTGATTCCCTCGTAGCCGTTGTCGTTCGGGTCGTCGTTCTCGACGGCGAGCTCGCCGCGCACCCGCCGCCCGACGTACCAGTGGAAGGCATAGGCAAGCTTTCGCCCGTCGGGCGAGTAGGCGGGATCGTCGATCGAGACGTCGCCGATCAGGTTGAAGTGCTTGCCGGTTCCGTCGGGATTGACGGAGTAGACGTCGAAGCGGCCGTAGCGCCAGCGGTCGTAGGAGACCTTTCCGTTCGTGCCGACGAACGTCGCCGAGGCTGAGCCGGCGGCCCCGAGGGCGCACGCGAGCAGCGCGAGCAGGGCGAGAGACTTGATGTGGGGTCGTTTGGGCTTCATCGGGGCTCCCTTCTCGAGGTCGTTCATCGCGGCTGCTCAGCTCGGACACTGCCTGCGGCCGCTGCGGGCCATCTCGTCGCGCAGGGATTGGGGGCCGACGCTCCAGGTGCGGCTGACCATCACGAGCCCGTCGTCGACGAGGGCCGCGGAGACTCGCCACCCGCGCCGGGCCCAGTACCAGGGATGTTTCGAACTCGTCATGCGAACCACGCTAGGCGGGTGCCGCAGCGACGACATCGGGGCGTGCCCTTGATCTGAGTGGGGGATTGCCCTGGGACAGGTGGTCTGGAGGCCGCGTCGGGAATGCGCTCGGCCTAACCGGGCACGTTCGTGAACGCGGCGGTCGTCACGAGGACGAGAACGAGCCGGGCGCCCGCGCCGTCCGGCGTAGGCGCCCAGGGCCGCACTCGTTCTTCCCCACGGGTCGCCAGGGGCTAAGTCTGTACGTGTCCGTCCGGCAGCAGCTGCCGGCCGGAGCCCTCTAGCGCCCGCCGAAGTGCCCGGCGAGGGCCGTGGCCGGCCCCGCGAGGAACGCGGCGAGCGTGGTGAGGGCGACGAGCGCCTTCACCTTCACCGTCGTCACCTCCTTCTGGTTCGCGGTGAGCTGACGTCGCGGCCCTGGGATTGGGGCCGTCATCCCCGGTTCGAATGTGCACTTCGATCAGTCCCCAGGTGCTCACGACCCCGCCAGTAGGCCGAACCGGGCTGAACGACCGCTTAACGCCCGCTTAAGTCCGTGCTACCTTCGGCCCTCTGACGCGCACCGCCCAGACCGCGACCAAGTAACACTGTGTTACTTGGGATCGACTTCCGGATCCTCGGGCCTCTCGAGGTCCACGCCGGCGGGCGGCTCGTGCCGCTCGAAGGCGCGAAGCTGCGGGCGCTTCTCGTCCTCCTTCTCCTCCGCGCCAACGAGGTCGTCCCGAGCGACCGGCTGATCGAGGACCTCTGGAGCGGCTCGCCGCCGAGCACCGCCGCGAACGCCCTCCAGGTCTACGTCTCCAGCCTCAGGAAGCTGCTCGGGCGCGAGGCCGTCGTGACGCGGGCGCCGGGCTACCTGCTCCGCGTCGAGCCCGATCGAGTCGATGCTCTGCGCTTCGAGTCGCTGGTCGACCGGGCCGGGGAGGACCTGGCGGACCGGAGGCCGCAGCCGGCTCTGGCCATGCTCGACGAGGCGCTGTCCCTCTGGCACGGAACACCTCTGTCCGATTTCGTCTACGAGCGCTTTGCGCAGGGCGAGATCAACCGGCTGGAGGAGCTGCACAGGACGGCTCTCGAAGAGCGCGTCGAGGCCCAGCTCGGTCTCGGGAGGGGCGCCGAGCTGGTCGGTGAGCTCGAGGTGCTCGTCGCCGAGCACCCCCTGCGCGAGCGGCCGCGCGGTCAGCTCATGCTCGCGCTCTACCGCTCAGGCCGGCAGGCGGAGGCGCTCGAGCTCTATCAGCAGACGCGCAGCCTTCTCGTGGAGGAGCTCGGGGTCGAGCCGTCGCCTTCCCTGCAGCGACTCGAGACAGCGATCTTGAGACACGATCCCTCGCTCGAGCCGCCGCCCCCGGCGGAGCTCCCGGCCGAGACGGAACCACCGGCGACCCCGCCACGCGATGTGCGAAAGACGGTGACCGCCGTCTTCCTCGACGTGGCCGGCGACGGCGGACGGCTCGACGCAGAGCTGCTCCTTCGCGTGACGACACAAGCCTTGGAGACCGCGGCAGGTGTCGTGGAGGGCCACGGCGGAAGCGTGACGGAGCTCCCGGCGAGCCGCCTGCTGGTCGTCTTCGGGATCCCGGCCGTGCACGAGGACGACGCCCTCAGGGCTGTGCGCGCGGCGCTCGAGTTCCGGGATGCGCTCGAGCGCCTGAACGAGGAGCTCGAGCGGGACTGGGGGGTTCGCCTCTCCATGCGCGCGGGAGTCGAGACGGGCGTGGTCGTGGCGGGAGCCTCGGTCGCCGGTGAGGCGATCGCCACGGCCGCGCGGCTCCACGAGGCCGCCGGCCCGGGCGAGATTCTCGTCGGCTCCGGGGCGCGCGAGCTCCTCCGCGCAGTCGCGTCGTTCGAGCCGTCCGGGTCGGCCTTCCGCCTCCTCGACGTCGCTTCCGACGGATTCCTGATCTCGCGCCGGGACCTGCCCTTGGTAGGCCGTGAACACGAGCTCGCCCAGCTCGGGCAGGCCTTCGAGCACGTCGGTGGCGAGCGGACGCCGACGCTCTTCACGCTTCTCGGGCCCGCCGGAATCGGCAAGTCGCGGCTGGCGGCCGAGTTCGGGTCCCTCGTCGAGGAGCGGGCCACAGTGCTGAAGGGCCGCTGCCTGCCGTACGGGAAGGGGATTACGTTCCGGCCGCTGGCCGAGGTGGTTCGCCAAGCGGCTGGGACGACGGCCGAGGCGATCGTCCCGCTACTGCGCGGGAGCGCGGACGCAGAGCTGATCGCGGGTCGGGTCGCTGCGGCCGTCGGCCGTCCCGATGCGGAAGCGGCGGGTGACGAGACGTTCTGGGCGATCCGCAAGCTGCTCGAGGCGCTCGCTCGCGATCGTCCCCTCCTCCTCGTCTTTGACGACCTCCAGTGGGCCGAGCCCACGTTCCTCGATCTCCTCGATTCGGTGCTCGACCTCTCCCGAGATGCCCCGATCCTGCTCCTCTGCCTCGCGCGCCCCGAGCTCCTGGAGGAGCGCCCGGCGTGGGGCGGCGGGAAGGTGAACGCGACCTCGATGCTGCTGGAGGGCCTCTCCGATGAGGAGTCGGAGGCGCTCATCTCCCAGGTCCTCGGCGACCGACCGCTCGCCTCGGACACTCGCGCGCGGGTCGCCGACGCGGCGGAAGGGAACCCGCTCTTTCTCGAGCAGATGCTCGCCATGCTCGCCGAGCGCGGCGGCCTTGCGGACGACCGCGTCCTTCCGCCCACGATCCAGGCGCTCCTCGCAGCCCGCCTCGATCGCCTCGGGGCCGACGAGCGCGGCGTCATCGAGCGAGCCTCGATCGTCGGCAAGGAGTTCTCCGAGGAGGCGCTGGCGGCCCTTGCCGACGCCGGGGAGGACGAGCCCTCCTTCCTGCGCGGCTTGGAGGCGCTCATCCGTAGGGATCTCATCCGAGCGGCGCCCTCGACCGCTGCCCACGGCGAAGTGTTTCGCTTTCGCCACAACCTCATTCGCGATGCCGCCTACGGCGCGATCCCGAAGCAGACGCGGGCTGCTCTCCACGAGCGCTTCGCGGCCTGGCTCGAGAAGGGAGGCGAACCTGGGTCAGGGGAGCATGAGGAGATCCTCGGTTACCACCTCGAGCAGGCCTACCTCTATCGCGCCGAGCTCGGCCCGGTCGACGAGGGCGCGCGCGGGCTCGCGGAGCGGGCGGCCGACCATCTTGCCGTCGTCGGGGAGCGGGCGTACGACCGAGGCGACGGCCCCGCCGCCGCGAACCTGCTCTCCCGCGCCGTCTCGCTTCTCGCCGCCGAGAGCCCTCGACGCCTCGACCTGCTCGTCGATCTCGGCGAGGCGCTGAGGGAGAGCGGAGAGTTCGGGCAGGCCGAGGACGTGCTCGGGGAGGCGATCGAGCGCGCGGCGGGCTCGGGCGAGCGGTCGCTCGAGGCGCGTGCGTTCGTCGTCCGCCTGCGCCTGCAGATGCAGACGGAGTCGAACTTCGCCGTTCCGTCCCTCCTCGAGGCGGCCGACCGTGCCATCGGGGTGCTGGAGGGAGCCCGGGACGAGCGCGGGCTTGCCAAGGCGTGGTCCGTTCGGGCCTGGTTTCCCTGGCTCCAGTGCGACGCGTCCGCGGCAGAACAGGCCCTCCTGCGCGCGGTCGAGTACGCGCGGCTGTCGGGCGACGAGCGCGCGGAGGGGTACAGCCTCAACCTCCTCCTCGGCGCCGTGCTCTTCGGGCCGACCCCCGTCCCCGAGGCCATCCGGCGTTGTGAGGAGCTCCTCGGGCGACCTCCCCGCCAACAGCGTGTGAAGGCCTCGGCCTACCGGGCCCTCGCCGGCCTCGTTGCGATGGAGGGGAGATTCGACGAGGCCCGCGAGAGCCTCGAGCGCGACCGCGCGATCATCGAGGACGTGGGGCTCCGGGTTGCAGCGGCAGTCGCCTCGGAGATCTGGGGCATCCTCGAGATGCTCGCCGGCGACCCGGAGGCAGCCGAGCGGAAGCTTCGCGAGGGCTACGAGATTCTCGAGGCCATGGGCGAGAAGAGCGGACTCTCGACGCTCGCGGCCATGCTCGCCCACGCCGTGTACGCACAGGGACGCTACGACGAGGCCCTCGACTTCACGCGGATCAGCGAGGAGTCAGCCCCCGAGGAGGACCGCTCCGCGAACGTCTACTGGCTTGCCGCACGGGCGAAGGTGCTGGCCCGCCGGGGCCAGCCGGAGGAGGGGGAGACGCTCGCGCGGAAGGCACTCGCGCTCGCCGAGCCGACCGACTTCCTCAACATGCGCGGGCAGGCCCTCATGGATCTCGGCGAGGTCATGCGCCTGGCCGGCCGCCCCAGCGAGGCCGCCGCGACCGTCGCAGAGGCTCTGCAGCTCTACGAGCGGAAAGGCAACACGGTCGCGGCCCGGGAGGCGTGTGCGGCCCGGGCGGAGCTCGCTTCGCAGGCGGCCGCTCAGCGCGCGGTGAGAAGCTCCGGGTAGCGGCCGGCGTCGAAGTCGCGGACGAACCCGCCGAGGCCGTGCTCGAACTCGACGTGCCGGCCGTACGCGCTCCGGTAATCGACCATGAGGACGCCGAGATCGTCGAACACGCGCTCGAGCACGCACCCGCCGCCGTCCCAGGCCGTACAGGCTGCCGGCAGCTCGTAGAGCGGGTCGACGCCGTGCTCGATGCGAATCCGGTTCACGCGCCGCAGCACGTCGTCCAGCGGGCTCGCCGGCGCGGCGGCCGGGGCGGGAGCCTCCCGTACGGAGACCGTCATCGCTCCCCAGTCTAGATCTGCCAGCCGGTGTAGCGCGCGAGACGTGTCGTCAGCTCCACCAGGTCGCCCGTGATCAGGAGGACGCCGAAGGCGATGAGGAGCGTCGCCGAGGCGATGCTGACGATCCGCCAGCGGCGGCGCACCCAGCGGACGAGCCCGAGGGAGCGAGTGAACCCGAGGCCGAAGAGGAGGAAGGGAAGGCCCAGTCCTAGCGAGAAGGCCGTGAGGAGGATCGCTCCCTCCGCGGCGCCGCCGCCCCCGGCCGAGAGTGTCAGGATGGCCGCGAGCGTCGGGCCGACGCACGGCGTCCAGCCGATCGCGAACGCGACGCCGACGAGAGCAGCCCCCGGGAGGCTTCCGCCGCCGAGGCGGTCGAGCGGCAGTCGCCGCTCCCGGGAGAGGAGGCCCGGAAGCGGCAGTCCGACGAAGGTGATCGCAGCGGCGATGATGAACACGCCCGCGGCGATCTCCAGCGGACGGCGGTTGGCGAGCAGGAAGCTCCCGAACCAGGCCACGCCCGCCCCCAGCGCGACGAACATGGCCGTGAAACCGGCCACGAACGCCGCCGTCGAGAGCGTGACGCGCCGCGGGTGGTCGCCGAGCTCGTCCAACCCGACACCCGAGACGAAGCAGAGGTACCCGGGCACGAGCGGGAGGACGCAGGGCGAGGTGAAGGAGACGACGCCGGCGGCGAACGCAATTGCAAGGCCTGCCAGTCCGAGCTCGATCATTCCCTCGCGTTCTCCTCCTCCGCTCATTGTCCCTTCTCGTCGAGGCACGGCGGCGGCGCCCGCGCAGGTTTCATCTCTTCGTAAGCTCCCTTCGCTACGGTGAGCGGCGATGTGGCGCCTCGGGCTCCTCGTCGTCGCACTCGCCGTGCTCGCCGGCTGCGGCGGTAACGGCAGCAGCCCGCAGGACGGCGATGCGGCCGCGGGCACGACGACGAGCTCTTCGACCGTGGAGGGCGTCGAGCTCGAGGGGGAGACTCTCGACGGCACCCGGCTCTCGCTCGCGGACTACCGCGGGACGCCCGTCTTCGTGAACGTCTGGGCCTCCTGGTGACCCATCTGTAACGGCGAGGCGGTCGCCTACGCGAGCTTCGCGGAGACTCACCCCGAGTACGAGTTCGTCGGCGTAAACATCTCCGACGACCGGAACGAGGCGAACGAGTTCCTCCGCAAGTACGGTTGGACGTGGCCCTCGCTCGCCGACCCGGACGTCGAGCTCGCCGGCGCGCTCGCGCTCTACGGACATCCGGCGGTCGCGGTCCTGGACGAGAACGGGGTCGTCGTCGCCCGTCATATCGGCGGGGGAGACGCCGCGACCTGGGAGGCGCTCGCAGGAGAGCTCTGACCGCAGAATCGGACTCGCGGTCCGTTGCCCTCAGACGTCTCTGAGCGCCTCGACCGCGAGCGCGATTCCGGCGGCGATCTCGGTCGCTCCGAGCAGCCGGCCTCCGGCCGCGAGCAGGGCGTCGGCCCGCGTCCCGCGGGGGAGAGCGGCCGTCAGGAGGACGAGAAGGAGAGCCGCGGCGAGCGCGCCGATCGCCGCGGCCTCGACGCCGTCGCCTCCGGCCGCGATTGCAAGTGCGACGACGCCCGGCGTCAGGAGGAGCGGGAACGCAACAGGGACGAGCGCAGCTCCGAGCCCTGCAAGCTCAGGCTCCGCGGCGGGCCTCGCGACCAGCAGGGCGCGCGCGCCTTCCAGGCCGAGCACGAGGGCGGCTGCGAGCCGGAAGCTCTCCGGGCTGACGTCGAGCCAGTCGAGGAAGACGCCTCCGACGGCGGCGAGCGCCGCCCCGGTCCCGAGCGCGATGAGAGCGCCGAGCGCGACGGCCGCGCGCCGCTCGGGCAGGACGAGCCGGGCGCGGCATGGGTTCAGAGCCGCGACGAAGGCGACGAGGAGGAACCCGAAGCTCATCCCCGCCCGCCCACGAGCACGGGCAGCGTGGCCAGGAGCCCCGAGAGCGAATGCTGCTGGTCGTCCATCTGGGTGTAGCCGTCCTCCGAGAACCAGGCGCCGCGGGCGAGCAGCGGTCGCGGGAACCCGGCCGCCTCTCCGGGGTCGGTCTGGCGCCGCGCGGTCCGGGACGCGGTGCAGCGCAGGCGCTCGGCGAGGTCGTAGGAGAGGTCGCCGAGCCGCGGGTCGGCGACGCTCAGGCGCCAGAGCCCCGCGAGCCCCTCGCCGATCGTCCCGAGACCGGCTCCCGACGCGGGCTCGCCGCGCATGACGCGGCGGAGGCCCGCCTCGCCGCTCTGCGCCTCGAGGCGGGAGTTGAGCCCGAAGATGCCGGCGAGGCGGCGGGCATACGCGACCTCGGGCTCTCCGAGCCCGCTGGGCCCGAGCTCGGCGAGCCCGTACGCCGCCCAGTGGTCGGGGAACGTGAGGACGTAACCCTCTACGTCGTCTCGGCGCGTTGCCACGTAGCGTGCGAGGCGCTTCGCCGGCCCGTCCCAGCCCTCGCCGGGTAAGAGCCTGTCGACGAGCGCGAGAGCCCAGAGCGCCTCCCCGGTGCCGAACTTGGAGTACGTGCCGGGGACGGGACGCCCGGTGCTCGGGCTCCAGGAGCCGAGCACGCTCCCGTCGGGCTGCTGCTGCGCGACGAGGAAGCGCGCGAGCTCCCGGATGAGGTCGTCCTGCGAGCCGTCGTCCGTGGCCAGCCGGCGGTGGACGAGCGCCGCGACCGCGAGGGCGCTCGCTCCGATCCCCGCGTCGTTCGCGGGCTCGGTGAACGCGGCCCAGCCGTCGCGTCGGACGAGCCTCGCGCGCACGAAGCGAAGGCCGTGGTCGGCGCTCGCAAGGGCGCGAGCATCGCCGGCCTCGGCCGCGAGCCGGTAGAGGGCCATCATCACGCCGGCGTGCCGCGTGATGCTGTAGTCGCCGGAGACCTCGTCCCGCTTGCGGTCGTAGCCGTAGGTGTAGAGACCGCCGGGGCGGGCGCCGCGCTCGAGCCACGCCGCCGCCTCGGCGGCCGCGCTCCGAACGGAACGAGCCTCAACCGGCGGGCAGACCTCGGCCGGGACGACCGCCACCCGGAGCGCCAGGGCTCCGAGCACGAAGGCCGCCACGGGGACGAGGAGACGTCTCACGCGCGGAGGCTATGCCACCGGCGCGAGTGGCACTAGACTCGGGCGACTCGCACGTCGTGTCCCCTGTCCGAGGAGGTGCCCAGTGGCAAGACCACGGAAAGCTGCGAGGCGGAGGCGGGCCCCGAAGCGCCAGCCGAAGCGGATCCTCAACTGCAAGCCGTCGCCGAAGACCGAGGAGGACTGGACGTTCCAGGTCGCCGAGGAGGCGGAGCTCGTGACCGCCGTGCCCACGATTCCCGCGTCCAAGGACCTGCGCGCCACGTGGTGGAAGGTTGGAGATCAGGGATCGACCGGATCGTGCGTCGGCTGGGCCACCGCGGACTCGGTTCTGCGCTGGCAATTCGTCAAGGCGACCCGCCTCGCCCGCGAGGAGCCGCTCTCACCCCGCTTCGTCTGGATGGCCTCGAAGGAGACGGATCAGCTCATCACCCGGCCGACCACGTTCATCGAGGCCGAAGGCACGAGCCTCAAGTCCGCGCTGGACATCGCGCGTAAGTTCGGGGTCGTCCGCGACGCCGTCCTGCCGTTCGCGTCGGGGAGGCTGTACTCGGGCCAGGCGAGCACGTTCTATGCGGTCGCCGCCCAGCTCAGGATCCTCGCCTACTTCAATCTCGGGACGAACCTCACGAACTGGCGCACCTGGCTGGCGACGAAGGGCCCGATCCTGACCCGGCTGAACGTCGACCGGACCTGGGACGAGGCGGGCGCCACGAGCGGGAACCTTGACGAGTACAGGCCGGAGACGACGCGCGGCGGCCATGCCGTGGCGCTCGTCGGCTACAGGCCCGGCCGCTTCATCGTGCGCAACAGCTGGGGCACCGACTGGGGCCTGGGAGGTTACGGGTTCGCCTCGCTCGCCTACGCCCAGGAGGCCTTTACGGAGGCATACGGCGTGGAGGTGTAGCACTGGCGCTCCCAAGCCGGACTGCCGCGACGGTCACGCCGCTCGCGGACGCAGTCGCCGAGCACGTTCGCAACGGAGACCTGCTCGCGCTCGAGGGCTTCACCCACCTGGTTCCGTTCGCGGCGGGCCACGAGATCATCCGCCAGCGCCGGCAGGAGCTCACGCTCGCGCGAATGACGCCCGACATCGTCTACGACCAGCTGATCGGGATGGGCTGCGCCGCCCGGCTCATCTTCTCCTACGGCGGGAATCCGGGCGTCGGCTCCCTCCACCGCTTCCGCGACGCCGTCGAGCACGGCTGGCCGCGTGACCTCGAGGTCGTGGAGCACTCCCACGCGGGGCTGGCTAAGGCCTACGTGGCGGGAGCGTCTCGACTCCCTTTCGCAGTCTTGCGCGGGTACCAGGGAACCGATCTTCCCGCCCAGAACACCTCGGTCTCGTCCATCGAGTGCCCGTTCACGGGCGAGCGTCTGACGGCTGTGCGGGCGCTGAACCCCGACGTCGCCGTCATCCACGCCCAGCAGGCCGACCGACGCGGCAACGTCATGCTCTGGGGCCTCTCCGGCGTTCAGAAGGAGGCGGTGCTCGCCGCAGAGCGCGCGATCGTGACGGTGGAGGAGCTGGTCGACACGCTCGAGCCCCGCCCGCACGCAGTCGTCCTGCCCGCCTGGGTGCTGAGCGCGGTCGCGGTCGTGCCGGGCGGGGCTTGGCCGTCGTACGCCGCGGGCTACTCGGTTCGCGACAACGCCTTCTACGAGGCCTGGGACGAGATCTCGCGGGACCGGGAGCGCTTTACGGCCTGGATGCGCGAGAACGTCCTCGAGCGAGGCGCGTGACTCCTCCGACTCCGACTCCGGAGGAGACCATGACCGTGAACGCTGCGCGTGAGCTGCGCGACGGCCAGGTCTGTCTCGTCGGGGTCGGCCCGCCGAACGCGGCGGCCAATCTCGCGCGCCGCCTGCATGCTCCCGGCTGCGTCCTCGTCTACGAATCGGGAGCGATCGGCGCCAAGCCCGTCAGCCTGCCGCTCTCCATCGGGGACGACGATCTCGCCGCCACCGCCGACGAGCTCGTGTCGGTTCCTGAGATGTTCGGCTACTGGATCGGCGCAGGGCGCATCGACGTGGGCTTCCTCGGCGCCGCCCAGATCGACCGCTTCGCGAACATCAACACGACCGTCATCGGGCCCTACGAGCGGCCGACGGTCCGGCTGCCGGGCGCCGGGGGTGCGCCGGAGATCGCCGCCGCGGCGAAGGCCGTCATCGTCATGCTTCGGCACTCTCGGCGCGCGTTCGTCGAACGGCTCGATTTCGTGACGTCGGTCGGCCGCGGAGTCGACCCCGGCGTCGTCACGGTCATCACCGATCTCGGCGTGCTGCGGCCGGGCGACGACGGCGAGCTGGAGCTCACCGCCCTGCACCCCGGCGTGGAGGCCGAGGACGTGCTGGCCGCGACAGGTTGGCCGCTGCGCGTTCGGAAGCCGGTCGCCAGGACCGAGCCGCCCACGGAGCTGGAGCTTACGGAGCTCCGCGCGCTCCGAGTACGGGACCCGGGCGAATGACGGAGAGCCGCTAGGCCGCGTCGATCGGAGTCCCCGAGCCGCCCGGCCGCAGCACGTCCGAGAGCTCGCGGGTCTCGGTCGCCACCGGGCGGGCGACCGGCTGGTCGGCCGCCGGGAGCTCGAAAGAGAACGTCGAGCCGGCTCCCTCCTTCGACTCGACCCAGATGCGGCCGTCCATGCGCTCGAGGAGCTCGCTGCAGATGTAGAGACCCAGGCCGGTGCCGCCGATCCCGCGGGTCATCTCGGGGTCGAGGCGGTAGAACTTCTCGAAGATCCGAGCCTGCTCGTCGGCGGGGATGCCGAGCCCGTGGTCGCGCACGTGGAAGCAGACGACGCCTTCTGTTGCCTGGACGCCGACCTGGACGCGGCCGCCGTCGGGGGAGTACTTGATCGCGTTCTCGACGAGGTTGACGAGGACCTGCCGGACCCGGTCGCGGTCGGCGGCGACGGAGGGGGCGGACTCGGAGACGACGGTCTCGAACGTGATCCCGGGCGGCCCGTGCTCCCGGGCGGCCTCGACGACGCGGTCGACGAGGTCGCCTGCGTCGAAGGGCTCCTCCACGAGGTCGAGCCGGCCGGCGTCGAGCTGGTTGGCGAGGAGGATCTCGTTGACGATCCGGTTCAGTCGCTCCGACTCGTCGACGATGAGTGAGACGAAGCGGTTACGCCCGGCCTCGTCGAGCGCGAAGTCGTGGCGCCGCAGCGTCTGGGCGGCGCCGTAGACGGCGGCGAGGGGTGTGCGGAGCTCGTGCGACGCGGTGGCGACGAAGTCCGCCTTCAGCTCCTCGAGCCGGCGCGCATCGGTGACGTCGCGGAACGCATAGACGATTCCTCCGAAGAAGTCGACCCCGGAGATGGAGATCCACCGCTCGCCCCGAGCCGTCTCCAGGGGGAAGGTCTCCGGTTGCACGGGCGCCGCCGCGGTTCCGACCGGAATCCGTTCCGCGACGGCCTTCCAGCCTGTCATGGCCTCGGCCGCGGCCCAGCCGAGCACCTCCTCCGGAGCGAGACCGGTGATCGCCTCCGCCGCGGGGTTCCAGAGCCGGATCGTCCCCGTCTGGTCGACGAGCACGACGCCGTCGGCGACGTAGGTGAGCACGCGGGCCGCGTCGGCGGACTCCTCCACCTCGCGGGTGAGGCGCGCGTTGTCGATCGCGAGCGCGGCCATGCCCGCGAGATCCTGTGCGGCGGCGAGGTCGTCGGCTCCGTAGGAGCGGCCCGGTGCGCGGGTCAGCAGTGTGAGCGCACCCAGGGCCCGGCCGCGGGCACGAAGCGGGACGCACATTCGCGATTCGGAGAGCTCGGGCCGGCCCCGGCGGGCGACTTCGATGAGCTCGGGCTCGGGCGCAGGGCCGGGGTCGGGCCCGGGCGGCTTCCCCGGACCGGCGTGCGCGGCCGCGATCCGCGTGGCCGCGCCATCGTCGTCGAGCAGGTCGACGAGGCACCAGTCGGCGAGGTCGCGCACGGCGAGGTCGGCGACGCGCCTGAGCGTGGCGTGGTAGTTGGGCGAGGAGGCCAGAATCTCGCCCGCGCGCGCGAGGACGTCGAGCTTGCGCTGCCTGTCGAGGGCCTCGGCGGCGGCGGCCCGCTCGGCGGCGAGCAGGCGCTCACGCTCCTCGCCGGCGTGGCGGCGCTCGCTCACGTCGAGTAGATATCCCTGGACGTAGAGCAGGTGCCCGTCGTCGTCGCGGACGGTGACAGCCTCGTCGTGCACCCATACGGTGCGCCCGTCGCGCGAGAGCATGCGGTACTCGCAGCGCAGCGGCCTGGCGCCCGTGGCCGAGGCCGCGATCTCCGCCGACACGCGCTCGCGATCCTCCTGATGGACGAGCTGGAAGAAGAGATTTGGCTTGGCGAGCCACTCGTCGGCCGAGTAGCCGAGGACCGAGCCGACCTGCGGGCTGATGTAGAGCGGTGAACCGCGCGCGCCGAGCGCGTGGACGTAGGTCACCGTGGGGAGGTGCTCCGTGAGGGAGCGGTACTTCGCCTCGCTCTCGCGCAGCCGCGCCTCCGCGCGGCGCGGCTCTCCCACGTCGCGCGTGACGACGACGGCCCTCGTGGGCGCGTCGGCGCCGTTGGGGATCGGCGCGACCGTCAGGGAGACGGCGAGCTCGCTGCCGTCCTTGTGGCGGTGGGCGGCGTTGGGGTCGTCGAAGCGTTCGCCCAGCTGCGCGACGACCGCCGGGCGCATCGGCTCCTCGCCCTCGGCCGACATCGCGAGGAACGACACGGGCTGCCCCACGGCTTCCTCGGCGCTGTAGCCGTAGGTCGCCTCCGCCCCCGCGCTCCAGCTCACGATCGTCCCTTCGAGGTCGATGCCGACGATTGCCTCCGAGGCGGAGTCGCGCAGGGCGCCGAGCTCGCCGGTCACCTGCCGCTTCGCCAGCATCGTCCTCCGCCCGCTCGTGGCGAGCCAGCCCGAGAGGCCCCCGACGGCGAGCCAGGCCGGCAGCCCGATCAGGGCGAGGAGCGTCTCGTCGGCCACGAAGAAGAAGTGCAGCGTCCACCCGGCGGCCGCGACGGCGAGGCCGCTCCAGATGCCACCCAGCGCTCCGGCGAGGGCGGCCACGAGGAGCCCCGCTGCGACGGCGACGCCCGGATAGCGGTCGTGCCAGTCGCCGAGCACGGTGACGAGGGCCTCGAGGACGACGCCGAGGACGGCGGCGCCCCAGCGACGGGCGCGCGACGAGGGACCGACCACGGCCCCCTTCAGGGCTGCCAAGTCAGGCACGCGTAGAGGGTTCGGCCAAGCTGGGGCGATCTCCTTCCCGACCGCCACGCCTAGTCTATCGCGCTATGAAGCGTCTCTACCTCCTCCGCCACGCCAAGTCGAGCTGGGACGAGCCGGCCCTCGAGGATCGCGATCGCCCCCTCGCTTCGCGGGGCGAGCGGGCCGCTAGGCTCATCGCGGAGCACGTGCGCCGGGAGGGCATCTCGCCCGCGCTCGTGCTCTGCTCCACTTCGCTCCGCACGCGCCAGACCCTCGCGGCGCTCCTGCCCGTGCTCGCGGGAGACGCGGAGCTCCGCCTCGAGGACGCGCTCTACGGCGCAGGGGCCGAGGAGCTCCGCGCGCGCGTGCGAGCGGTTCCCGACCCAGTGTCCTCGGTGCTGCTCATCGGCCACAACCCGGGCCTCCACGAGCTCGCGCTCTCCCTCGCCGGGCGAGGCGCCGGTCTCGAGCGGTTGCGGGAGCGTTTTCCGACCGGGGCGCTCGCGACCCTCGCGATCCCCAGCTGGGCCGAGCTCGGCGAGGGCGCCGCCGAGCTCGTGGGCTTCGTCGTCCCGCGCGAGCTCGGCTGATCCGCTCGCCGGATCACCCGTTCGAGTTAAGTCCGGCTTACCCGGCCCGAGGTCACGGTCGATCCTGCAGCGAGGAGCCGTCCACTGGAGGATTGCCGCACCGCTCGAAGTCGCTTGGCCCCGGCCCTCGTGCCTGTCGGCCTGGGCGTCGCTGTGGGCATCCTGCTCCTGGCGCTGAACGCAGCCCCAGCCGACCTGGGGCCCGGCTTCCGCAAGCCGCTTGCGGG
>JAIBJN010000134.1 GCA_020029595.1 Actinomycetota bacterium
GCGTCCGCCGGCGTCAGGAGCGGGAGATCGAGCGCATACTCCGGCCGGACGGAGTCCTCTACATCGAGGGAGGACGAGCCCCCGCCCGGCTGGGAGCCGGGGAGGCACTCTGGGTCGCGCCCGCGCGCGGCGACGTGCGCGCCGCCGCGCTGCTCGGGGACGCCCGCACGATCGCCTATCTCGAGCGCCGGTTCCTCGGACACGGTCTTCTCCGCCGCCAACTCGTCCGGCATCCACGTCGGTTCCTCGCCAGGCACGTGCTCGTCAACCGCCTCGTGCGGCGGCGCGCCGTGGTCGTCCGCCCGTCGGGGCGCACGCTCCGGGAGGGTCCGCCGCGCTACGTCCGTTCGCTCGCGGCCGAGGCGGGAGTCAACCTTGAAGGACGCCGCTGGGGACTCTCCGCCCCCGGCGAATTCCCGTCGCAAAAGGTTCTCCTCTTCCTCTTCGACGGGGCTGCCGAGGCGCCCGAGTACGTCATCAAGATCACGCGCGACCCCGCTCTGAACTCACGCCTCGAGAACGAGTGGCGGGCGCTCACGCTCCTGGACGAGGCGGGGCTCGGCTCGGAAGGCTCCCTTCCGCGTCCGACGTTCTTCGGCCGCCATGCGGGCTTGGCCCTCGCGTGCGAGACGGCGATCGACGGCGCCTCGTTCGCCGAACGGACGCATGCGACGCCGGACTGCCCCTACGCCCGCGCCGCAGTCGAGTGGCTCCTCCGGCTCGGCGCCGCGACCGCGCATACGCCGCCTGGTGGCGCCCACGCCGTAGCCGTGGAGCTCGAGAGCCTGCTCGGCGAGTTCACACGCATCTACCGAATCGAGCCCGACCACGAGCGGTTCCTCGCCCGGCAAGTCGCCGCGCTCGAGGGCGCCGACGACGGCCTCCCGCTCGTGTTCCAGCATGGCGATCCCGGTCCCTGGAACCTCATGGTGACGTCCGCCGGCACGCCGGCCTTCCTGGACTGGGAAGCAGCGGAGCCCGACGGCATGCCGCTCTGGGACCTCTTCCATTTCCTGCGGAGCTACGGATTCGCCGTCTCGCGCGCGGCGGGCACGCGCGATGCAATGCGGAGCTTCGCAGAGCACTACCTGGCGGGATCCGCCCTCGGCCGGCTCCTCGTCGAGGCGACGCAGCGCGCGTGCACCGGCAGCGGCCTCTCCCCTCGCCTCGTTGAGCCGCTCTTCTATCTCTGCTGGGTTCATCGCGCCCTGAAGGAGGCGACCCGACTAGCACCAGCGGGTCTCGACGACGGCCGGTATGTGAACCTCCTGAGGCTAGCCATCGAGCGGCGCCAGGCACCTGTTCTCCGACGACTCTTCTCCTCCGCCGCCGACGATTGAGGCGCGAAGGGGCTTTGCGGCCTTCGGGGCTGCCGGCGGCACGCCAGCTGAGGCTCTCTGGCTACGAGCTAGCCTATAGTGCCGGATGTCGGCGACCCGGGGCCCGGGAGTTCGAGGAAGCAGACGCGATGCTGCATGGACGGTGGCGCCGATGAGGGGTGACGACGCCAGGGAGCTGCCGCACCCCAAGCTAGCCGCGTTGTTCGGCGCGCTGGACGGCGAGCGCGTCTGGTGGTGCCTGCTGCGCGGAGAAGACGACTTGCGCGCCCCTTCCGGCGATGTCGATCTCCTCGTCGCCCCTCCGGATCTCTCACGGATGCGCCGCATCGCTCAGGGCCTGGGCTTCGCCCACGTGCCCGCATGGGGCTACGGATCCCACGTCTTCTTCGTGGCGTACGACGCCTCCCACGACCTCTGGATCAAGCTCGACGTCGTCACGGAGCTCGCCTTCGGGCCCGGCTTCTCGCTGGCGACGGGCGCCGAAGCCGAGTGCCTGGCGCGACGCCGGCACGGCGACGGCGTCTCGGTGCTGGCGGACGACGACGCGTTCTGGGCGCTCTTGCTCCACCGGCTCTTGGACAAGGGGGGCACGGTCACCGGTCACGACGCGGTACGTCTCTCAGAGCTCGCGCAAGACGCGAGCGACGTTGGTTCGCTCGGGCGGCTCGTGGAGTCCGTGTGCCCACCGGGGTGGAGCGCGGAGCGCATTATCGGCGACGCCCGCCGGGGCGACTGGGCTTCGCTCGCCGAGCTGGCTCCTCGTCTCGCGAGCGCCTGGCGGCTACGACAGCGGGCCGAAGCACGGCGTCGGTTGATCGCCAACGGCTTCGGGCGGTGGTCCGGGAAGTGGCTCAGATTGGGCAGGCGCCGTGGGCTGCGCGTGGCGCTCATCGGCCCGGATGGAGTGGGCAAGTCGACGCTCGTGGCCGGATTCGAGCGGTCCTTCTACTTCCCCGTACGCTCCCTGTACATGGGCCTCTATCCGTATTCGCCCCGGCACACCGCCGGACGCGCTCCAGGAGTCGGCCTGGCTGCTCGGCTGGCGAGGCAGTGGGGGCGGTGGCTGAAGGCCAGCTACCACATGCGCCGTGGTCGCCTCGTTCTCTTCGATCGGTATTCCTACGAGGCTCTGGTGCCGAGTCGCCACCGCCGCCGGACGCGCAGCAGGATGCGCCGCTGGCTGCTCGCTCACTCCTGTCCTCCGCCCGACCTCGTCGTCCTCCTCGATGCGCCGAGCGAGCTCCTTTACGCAAGGAAGGGCGAGCACAGCGTCGCCATGCTGGAAGAACAGCGGAAGGCGTATCGAGCCCTGCTGCCCCGCCTTCCGAGAGCATCCGTCGTGGATGCTTCCCGCGCCGCCGAGCAGGTGCGTCCGGACGTCACGGCGGTCATCTGGCAGGAGTACGTGCGGCGCTGGAACAGGCCCGGATGACGGCCGCTCGCTCCGAGGGGGTGAAATGCGGATCCTGATCTGCGCGTCGGATGCGCCCCTCCAGCCAACGACCACGGGGTTCAGACGACAGCTCATGGGGCTCGTGCCCGAGCTCGGCAGACGCCATCAGGTTCG
>JAIBJN010000094.1 GCA_020029595.1 Actinomycetota bacterium
CGCGAAAAGCGAGCGTCGCAAGGACGCAGGGAGCGTTCGTAGCCGGAGGCTACGGGCGCGACTGAGGACGCCGCGAGGCGACGCTTTGCAGCGGCTCCGAGAGTGCGAGATGGGAGGAAGGGGGTCGCCATCAAACGCGCCTCCGCTTCTTGGGCCGGACGCCGTTGTGGGCCTGCGGCGAGACGTCCTTGACGCCGAGGATCTCGAGCCCGGCGGCCTGGAGCGAGCGGATCGCCGTCTCGCGGCCCGAGCCGGGGCCCTTGACGAACACCTCGACCTTCTGGAGCCCGTGCTCCATGCCCTTGCGGGCACAGGAGTCGGCCGTTACCTGGGCGGCGAAGGGCGTCGACTTGCGGGAGCCCTTGAAGCCGGCGGAGCCCGCGCTCTCCCAGGCGATGACGGCCCCGTCCTTGTCGGTGAGCGTCACGATCGTGTTGTTGAAGGACGTCTTGATGTGCGCCTGGCCGATCGCGATGTTCTTCTTCACGCGCCGGCGCGCGCGTCCCTTGGACTGCTTCCGAGGCGGCGCCATTACGCCTTGGCCTTCTTTCCGCGGCCGACGGTCTTCTTCGGGCCCTTGCGCGTGCGGGCGTTCGTCTTCGTCCGCTGACCGTTCACCGGCAGGCCGCGCCGATGACGGATCCCGCGGTAGGCGCCGATCTCCTGCAGGCGCTTGATCGCCTGCGAGCGCTCGCGCCGCAGCTCGCCCTCGACCTCGAGGGTGTCGATGTACGTGCGGAGCTTCGTGATCTCCTCGTCCGTGAGATCGCGGACCTTCTGGTCGTACGAGAGGCCGAGCTCGCCGCAGATCTTGCGGGCGGTCGGCTGTCCGATCCCGTAGATGTACGTGAGCGCGACCTCGAGGCGCTTCTCACGGGGAAGGTTGACTCCTGCGATTCGTGCCAAATCTCTCTCCTAGCCTTGGCGCTGCTTGTGTCGCGGGTTCGTGCAGATGACCAGCACCTTGCCGTGCCGCTTGATCACGCGGCAGCGGTCACACATCGGCTTCACGGACGGGCGTACCTTCATGGGAGATCAGGGGTAAGTGCGGCGTCCACGGCAAAGCGCGGACGAGCCGCGGAACTCCATGCTAGCAGAGGCAGTCAATGCTCCTGCGTCTGGGTGAGAACGACCGGGCCGTTCTCGGTCACCGCGACGGTGTGCTCGAAATGGGCGGAGAGCGAGCCGTCGTCGGTCGAGATCGACCAGCGGTCGTCCGCCATCCAGACGTCGGGCCCGCCGGCGTTGATCATCGGCTCGATGGCGAGGGTCATGCCCGGCTGGAGGAGGGGACCGCGCCCGGGCTCGCCGAAGTTCGGCACCTGGGGATCCTCGTGCATCGAGCGTCCGATCCCGTGGCCGACGAGCGAGCGAACGACAGAGAAGCCGGCGGCCTCGGTCGTGCGCTGGACGGCGAACGAGATGTCCTGGACGTGTTTGCCGGCGCGCGCCTGCTCGATCCCGGCCGCGAGGGCCGCCTGGCAGACCTCGAGCAGCCTCTCGGCATCGCTGTCGATCTCGCCGACCGCGAACGTGAAGGCCGAGTCCGCCACGAAGCCGTCGAGCGTCACGCCGACGTCGACGGAGAGGAGGTCGCCGTCCTCGAGTCGGTACGTGCCGGGGATCCCGTGCACGACCATCGAGTTCGGTGACGTGCAGATGGCGGCCGGGAACCCGCGGTAGCCCTTGAACGTCGGCACCCCGCCTTCGGAGCGGATGTACTCCTCGGCGGCTTCGTCCAGATCGCCCGTCGTCGCGCCGGGCCTCGCCAGCTCGCCGAGCCTGGCGAGCGTCTCCGCGACGACGCGGCCCGCACGCCTCATCGCCTCGATCTCGGTCCTTGACTTCCGGACGATCATGCGCGCTCCACCGACGCGAGCACGTGCTGCACCTCCGCGAAGACCTCCTCCACCGTCCGGTCGGCGTGGACGTCGACGAGGAGGCCCTTGCTCCGGTAGTGGTCGACGAGCGGCTCGCTCTTCTCGTGGTAGACGTCGAGGCGGTGCTGGATCCTGTTCGGGGTGTCATCGCTCCGGCCCTCGACTCGGGCGCGACCGAGGAGGCGCGTGACGGCAATCTCGTCCGAGACCTGGAAGTTGAGAGCGACCGAGAGCTTGCCGCGGTCCAGCTCGACGAGGAGACCGTCGAGGGCCTCCGCCTGGGCGAGCGTCCTCGGGAAGCCGTCGAGGACGAAGCCCCCGGCCGTGTCGTCCTGGGCGAGCCGCGCCCGGACGACCTCGATCGTCACCTCGTCGGGGACGAGGTCCCCGTTGTCGAGAATCGCCTTGACGCGCTCACCGAGATCGGTGCCGGCAGCGCACTCGGCGCGGAACATGTCGCCCGTGTTCACATGCGGGATGCCCGCATCCGCGGCGATCAGCTTGCCCTGGGTGCCCTTGCCGGCCCCGGGGGGGCCGAGGATGACGACGTCGAGCGGCATCAGTCGATCGGGCGGGCCACCACTACCTGAGGAAGCCCTCGTAGTGGCGCATCATCATCTGCGACTCCATCTGGCGCATGGTGTCGAGCGCGACGCCCACCACGATCAGGATCGACGTCCCGCCGAGAGGGATGTAGCCGCCGTGCTTGCGCAGGTTGTCCGCCTGGTCGATGGGGTTGAACTGCACCGCCGTGTAGAAGTACGTGAAGATGACGATCATTAGGCCCTGCAGGAGCAGGTAGGGCAGGGCGGTGGGCGAGAAGTTCTCGTTGATGAACGTCTGCGTCTGCGGGAAGAACTGCGCGACCGTGGGAGGAAAGGCCATGATCGCGGCGGCGAAGATGATCGGGATGACGCCGGCCATGTTCACGCGGAGCGGCATGTAGGTGGAACCGCCCGCGGTCATCCGCCGGCCGACCATTCGCTTCGCGTACTGGATCGGGATGCGGCGCTGGCCCTCCTGGACGAAGACGACCGCGACGATGATCGCAAGAGCGATCAGCGGGAACATCAGCCGCTGGTACGAGTCGCCCGACCACCACGCGCGAAGTCCGCCGGGAAGCCCAGCGAGGATCGAGGCGAAGATGAGCAGCGAGATGCCGTTCCCGACGCCCCGCTTCGTGATCAGCTCGCCCATCCACATGAGGAGCGTCGTCCCCGCGGTCAGGGAGACGACGATCAGCACGAAGCGGCCCGCGGTCAGGTCGAGGGCGCCCTGGCGGCTGAAGAGGTACGAGTAGCCCGCGGCCTGGAGCGCCGCGAGGACCACGGTCAGGTAGCGCGTGTACTGGTTGATCTTGGCGTAGCCGGCCTCGCCCTCCTTCTGGAGCTGCTCCAGCCTGGGGATCACGACCGTCATCAGCTGAAGGATGATCGAGGCCGTGATGTAGGGCATGATCCCGAGCGCGAAGACGGCGAACTGCGAAAGCGCCCCGCCCGAGAAGATGTTGAGGAGGCCCAGGATCGTCCCGCCCTGTTTCGAGAAGTACTGCTCGATCTGCGCAGAATCGACCCCCGGGACCGGGATCCAGCTGCCCAGCCGGTAGAACCCGAGGATCATCGCCGTGAAGAGCAGCCGGTGCCGGAGCTCCGGCACCCTCCAAGCGTTTGTGAGCCAGGAGAACATCTAGTCCTCGGCCGGCTCCTCCGCTGCCTCGGCCGGCTCTTCGGCCTCCTCGGGAGCGGGGGCCTCAGGGGCCTCGGCCTCCAGCTCGTCCGCAGGAGCCGCGGCGCGCTTCCGCGCGCGCCGCTTCTTCTTCTCTTCCCGCGGAGGACGAAGCGCGGTCGCCGACCCGCCCGCCTTCTCGATCTTCTCCCGGGCCGAGGCCGAGAACGAGTGGGCGGTGACGGCGAGCTTCTTCGACAGCTCGCCCTGCCCGAGCACCTTCACGTCGGTACGCGTGTTCTTCAGCAGGCCCTTCTCGACCATGGCCTCGAGCGTCACGTCGGCTCCGTCGTCGAAGACGCGCTCGAGGTCTCGCAGGTTCACGGGCACCGTCGAGGTGCGGTGCGGGCCCATCGGCATCGCGTCCTTCGAGTAGGGCCCGCGCTGCTTGGGGAGACGCATGTAGATCGGCATCTGGCCGCCCTCGAACCCGGGTCGCATCGTGTGCGAGCCCGCGCGCGACTTCTGGCCCTTGATCCCGCGGCCGGAGTAGCGCCCTTTCCCGGAGCCCAGGCCGCGGCCGATCCGCTTGCGCGGGCGGCGCTTCTGCGCGGGCTTCAGGTTCGAGAGGGTGAGCTCGTCGGGGACTTCGGTCATGGCTAGGCGTCCTCGACCTTCACGAGGTGACGGACCTTCCGGAGCATACCGAGGGTCTCCGGGCTGGCCTCGCGCTCGGTCGTCCGTCCGATGCGGCCGAGCCCGAGGGCGCGGAGCGTGCCGCGGTGCCGCTCGGTCTGGCCGATCTGACTACGAACTTGTGTTATCCGCAGCTTCGTCATCTGAGGAATCGGCTGGCGCCGTTGCCTCAGCGGAAACGGCGGCCGTAGTGGGCGTTTCAATGTCAGAGGTGGCCCTCGGGAACAAGATGTCTTCGACCCGCTTGCCGCGGATGCGCGCGACCTCTTCGGGCCGGCGGAGGCTTTTGAGCCCATTCACGGTCGCCTTCAGCAGGTTGATGGGGTTCGGGTTCCCGAGGCTCTTGGCCAGGATGTCGCGGATGCCTGCGAGCTCGAGCACGGCGCGCACGCCGCCGCCGGCGATCACGCCGGTTCCCTCGCTCGCGGGACGCAGGAGGACGCGCGCCGCGTCCGAGCGGCCGAGCACCTCGTGCGTGATCGTCGTGCCGTGCTTCGGCACCTGGAACAGGTTCTTCTTCGCGTCGTCCACGGCCTTCGAGATGGCGAGCGGCACCTCCCGTGCCTTTCCGTAGCCGACGCCGACACGGTCGACCTCGTCGCCGATGACGACGAGCGCCGTGAACGAGAAGCGCCGGCCGCCCTTGACGACCTTGGCGACGCGGTTGATCTCGACGACCCGCTCCTTGAGCTCGCGGGCCTCGATCTCGCGGTCACGCACCTGCTGCTGGCTGATTGCCATCTAGCGATCACCTTTCGAGTAGATCGTGCTCTCAGGCCGCGAAAAGCGAGCGTCGCAAGGACGCCGAGAGCGTTCGTAGCCAGAGGCTACGGGCGCGACCGAGGACGCCGCGAGGCGACGCTTTGCAGCGGCTCCGAGAGTGCGAGGGCTGAGGAAGGGGGTCGCCATCAGAACTTGAGTCCTCCTTCGCGTGCCCCGTCGGCGAGCGCCTTCACGCGCCCGTGGTAGAGGTAGCCGCCGCGGTCGAAGACGACGGTCTCGACGCCGGCCTTCCTCGCGGTTTCGGCGAGCAGCTTCCCGACCTCGGCGGCCTGCCCGGTCTTCGTGCCCTTGAAGCCCTTCTTGACGCCGAGATGGCTCGCGTAGGCGAGCGTCGTCCCTTCGACGTCATCGACGAGCTGGGCCTCGATTCCCCGGTTCGAGCGGTGCACGACGAGCCGCGGCCGCTCGGCCGTCCCGAAGATCGTGCGGCGAACGCGCCGGTGGCGCCGCTCGCGGGCCTGGCGGACGGTCAACGTGGCCATCAGTGCCCCTTCCGGTGATGCAGTCGAGTCACTGGGTCGTGAGCACCAAGCCAAAGGCCGCATTCGGCCGCAGCCAAGGCTAGGAGCCTTGGGAAGGCCGAAGGTGGACTCTGGCGCCGCGTGACCGCGGGCCAGGGGCCGATATGCATCGCCGGGAGGGGCACTACGCCCTTTTCCCGACCTTGCGGCGGACGTACTCGCCCGCGTAGCGAATCCCCTTGCCCTTGTAGGGCTCGGGCGGCCGCACGGCGCGGACCTCCGCCGCGACCTGGCCGACGCGCTGCTTGTCGATGCCCTTGACCAGGATCTGGTTCGGGGCCGGCACCTCGAAGGTGATCCCTGCCGGAGCCTGTTTCACGACCGGATGGGAGAAGCCGACGCTGAGCTCGAGGTCGACGCCGCGCATGCCGGCGCGGTAGCCGACGCCCTGAATCTCGAGCGCCTTCTCGAACCCCTTGGTCACGCCCTCGACCATGTTCGCCACGAGCGTGCGCGTGAGGCCGTGGAGCGCCTTGTCCTCACCTCGCTCGGTGGGGCGGGTGACGACGAGCTCGCCGTCGCGCTGCTCGATCGCGATGCGCGGCGGCACCTGCTGCGAGAGCTCGCCGAGAGGTCCGTTCACCATCACACGGCCGGGCGAGAGCGACACCGAGACGCCGGCGGGAAGTTCGATGGCCTTGTTTCCGATGCGAGACACGGGCAGCTACCAGACGAAGCAGATCACCTCGCCGCCGACGCCGAGCTCCTGCGCCGTGCGGCTCGTGACGAGACCCCCGGACGTGGACATGATCGCCGTGCCCATCCCGCCCAGGACGCGCGGAAGGCGATCCTTGCGGGCATAGACCCGGCGCCCGGGCTTGGAGATGCGGCGCATGTCGGTGATGACGCGCTCGCGGTTCCGCCCGAACTTGAGCTCGACCACCAGGTTATCGAAGGCCTCGCCTCTCTCGACGCGATAGTCCTTGATGTAGCCCTCGTCCTTGAGCACGCGGGCGATCTCGACCTTCATCCGGGACGTGGGCATGGTCGTCGTCTCGTGGAGCGCCCTGTTGGCGTTCCGGATGCGGGTGAGCATGTCGGAGATGGGGTCGCTCAACACGACCTTTTCCCCCCTTCGAGGGCAAAAGCTAGACCACAAGATTGCGTGTCCCTCTTGACCATCAGCGTCCTCATCTCTCTCTAAAGAGTTCCTGGTTCACCAGGAACTCTTTGTCATACCGGGGATGAAGCCCTCGTGGGCGAGCTCGCGCAGGCAGATCCGGCAGAGACCGAACTTCCTGTACACCGCCCGCGGGCGCCCGCACCGGTTGCACCGGCTATAGGCCCGGGTCCTGTACTTCTGCGGTCGGGCTGCCTTCACGACCAGGCTCTTCTTGGCCATGATCCTCCTAGTCCTCCAGGCGGAAGGGGAGGCCGAGCCCGCGCAGAAGCGCGAGGCCCTCCTCGTCCGTTGCCGCCGTCGTCGTGATCACGACGTCGAGGCCGCGCACGGTCTCCACGTCGTCGTAGTTGATCTCCGGGAAGATGATCTGCTCGCGGATGCCGATCGAGTAGTTCCCACGCCCGTCGAAGCTCGCAGGCGAGAGGCCGCGGAAGTCGCGGATGCGCGGGAGCGCGATCGAGACGAGTCGGTCCAGGAACTCGTACATGCGGACGCCCCGCATCGTCACCTTGGCGCCGATGGGCATTCCCTCGCGGATCTTGAAGCCGGCGATCGACTTCTTCGCGCGGGTGGTCTGCGCCCGCTGGCCCGTGATCGTCGTCAGCTCCTCGGCGGCCTTGTCGAGCGCGCGGGCGTTCGTCTTCGCCTCGCCGACGCCCATGTTGACCGTGATCTTCTCGATGCGCGGCGTCTGCATGATCGAGCTGAAGCCGAACTGCTCCTTCAGCTCCGGCCGCACGTCCTGCTCGTACTGGCGCTTCAGGCGGGCGACGTACCCGTTCTGCGTCTTCGTCTTCGTCGCCATTACCGGTCCAGGACCTCCCGGCAGTCGGCGCGCTTGCAGACGCGCACCTTCATGCGCCCGTCCTTCGACTCGCGGAACTCGTAGCCGACGCGGGTCGCGCGGTTGCACGTCGGGCAGACGACCATCACGTTGGAGACGTCCACCGGCGCCGAGAGGTCGAAGATGCCCCCCGGCTGGATCTGCGTCTGGCCCATCCGGCTCGCGTCCTTCATCGGCCGGGGCCGGCGGTGCCGCTTGACGACGTTCAGGTTCTCGACGAGCACGCGCCGCTTCTTCGGGTCCGCCTCGATGATGCGGCCCTGCTTGCCGCGGTCCTTCCCCGAGAGGATCTGGACGACGTCTCCCTTGCGCACCTTCATCGCTTGAGCCATGTCACAACACCTCCGGGGCGAGCGAGACGATCTTCATGAAGTTCTTCTCGCGCAGCTCGCGGGCGACGGGCCCGAAGATGCGCGTTCCGCGCGGGTTGTTCTGCGCGTCGATGATGACGGCGGCGTTCTCGTCGAACGCGATCGAGGTGCCGTCGTTGCGCCCGAAGGGCTTCTTCGTGCGGACGACGACCGCCTTCACGACCTCGCCCTTCTTGATCGTGCCCTGCGGAGTCGCTGTCTTGACGGTCCCGACGATGACGTCGCCCACCCGCGCGTAGCGGCGGTGCGAGCCGCCGAGCACGCGAATGCAGAGGAGCTCGCGGGCTCCCGTGTTGTCGGCGACGCGGAGGCGGGACTCCTGCTGGATCATCGGCGCTACTTGGCCTCTTCCAGGACCTCGGCGAGGCGCCAGGTCTTCGTCTTCGAAAGCGGCCGCGTCTCGACGAGGCGAACGACGTCGCCGAGCTTGGCGAGGTTGGCCTCGTCGTGCGCGTGGAGCCTCGTCGAGCGCCGGACGATCTTCTTGTAGACCGTATGCGGCTTGACCGTGTCGACGCGGACGACGATGGTCTTGTCCATCGCCGCCGAGACGACGATGCCGCGGCGCTCCTTGCGGCGCCCGCGCACGTGCTCGGGCTTCGGCAGGCGGACGATCGGCGCGCGCGTGGCCGGCGTCTCTCGCTTGGGCTTCGAGCGCTGCCGTCGCTCCGCGCGAGGCACCCGCTTCCGCTTCGGCTTCGGCTCCACGACCGCGGGGGCAGCGGCGGCCTCAGGCTCGGCTTCGGGCTCGGGGGCGGGCTCCGCGTCGGCGGCCGGCTCCTCAGCCGAGGTCCCGTCGTCCGCAGGGGCAGGCTCGTCCGCCGCTGGCTCTGTCTCCACCGCCGGCGCCTCGGCGGCGGCGGGCTCCTCGTCCGCTTCGGACTCGGGCGGCGGCTCGGGCGCCTCCGCGGCAGCTTCCTCGGCGACCGGCTCCTCGGCGGGGAGCTCAGCTTCGGCCTCCGGCACCTCCGGCGGAGTCTCCTCGACCTGCTCCTGCGTCTCTTCGTCCGTCTTCTTTCTTGGCCTGGCCATCTACCTTCTCTCCAACGAGTGCTTTCGTTCCGCCTGGATCGTCAGGATCCGGGCGATGTCACGCTTCGCGAGCGAGAGGCGCGAGCTCGAGTCGAGCGCCCCGGTCGCCATCTGGAAGCGGAGGTTGAACAGGTTCTCGCGTCCCTCGGCGAGGCGCTTCACGAGCTCCTCGTCCGAGAGGTCCCTGAGCTCTCTGGCCCTCAAAGAGATCAGCCTCCTCTCATGGGGGAACCCATGGTTCCCCCATGGACCCCCTCCTTCGGAGGCATCGCGTCGCTAGCCCTCAAAGAGATCAGCCTCCCGTTTTACGAACTTCGTCTTGATCGGGAGCTTCATCCCCGCGAGGCGCATGGCGTCGCGGGCGAGCGGCTCCGCCACCCCGGCCAGCTCGAACATGACCCGGCCCGGCTTGACGACGGCCACCCAGTGCTCGGGCGAGCCCTTCCCGGAGCCCATGCGGGTCTCGGCCGGCTTCTGCGTCACCGGCTTGTCGGGAAAGACGTTGATCCACACCTTGCCCCCGCGCTTGATGTGGCGGGTCATGGCGATGCGGGCCGCTTCGATCTGGCGGTTCGTGACCCACCCCGCCTCGAGCGCCTTGAGGCCGAAGTCGCCGAAGTGCACCTGCTGCTGGCCCTTGGCGACGCCTCGCCGGTGACCGCGCTGCTGCTTGCGGTACTTCGTCTTGCGCGGCATCAGCATTACGACTCACCGCCGGGGGCCGGCGCCTCGGGCTCGGGGGACGCCGCGTCCGCAGGCGCCTGAGTCTCGGGCTCGGGGGGCGCCGCGTCCGCCGGAGGCGCCTGGGTCTCGGGCTCGGCGGTCGGCTGCTGCTCTCTCGGCTGCTCCTCGCGGGCCTGCTGCGACCGGCGGCGCTGGCTCCGGCGCGGCCTGCCGACCGGCCCGAGGCCCTCGCGATCGC
>JAIBJN010000095.1 GCA_020029595.1 Actinomycetota bacterium
CTCGACGCTCGGCGAGGTCGACCGGCGGGTCGGCCTCGAGCGCCTGCGCTGCCTGCACGTGAACGACGCCGCCGCGCCGCTCGGCTCGAACCGCGACCGGCACGCGAACGTCGGCGCCGGCCTCATGGGCGAAGGGCTCGGCGTCTTCCTCGCTCACCCGCGCGTCCAAGGGCTTCCGGCCATCCTCGAGACGCCGGGCCCGGACGGTCACGGCCCTGACGCCGCCGAGGTGCAGCGCCTGCGGGACCTGCACGCGCGCTCGACGGGAGCTACGCGGCCTGGTCGCTCTGCTCGACGACCCGGAAGGACGGCTTCCCGCGGGGGAGCTCGAAAAACTCGGGATTGACGCACCCGAGCTCGTCGGCCCGATGCTCGTAGCAGCTCGAGACCTCCGCCCGGCACATCGGGAGCGGCTGACGCAGTGCCCGGACCGCCCCGAAGCCGCCCTTGCGCCCGCGCGCTTCGTCGAGGAGGTCGAGGTCGATCTCGACCGCGTACACCTTCTGCATGCAGCCGACGTACGTCCGCCCCCACTCCTGGTAGGCATAGAGGAACGGGCAGGCGCGCTCGACGCACGCGGCCGGATAGACGACCTTGTCGCAGTGAACCTCGCAGCGCCGACACTCGGTCTCCTCCTGAGGCCGGAGCGGTAGCTCGGTCCCTGTGAACATTGTGCGCCGCACGGGCTGTCCCTGGATTGTCGACGCGCTCCGGCTTGGCCGCAAGACTTGACAGGCTGCCTCGGGCGGTGTAGGCGCCGGGCGGTTACGGCAGCTCGCCGGTCAGTCGCCGGACGACGTTCAAGACGTCCATCGGCGTGAACGCCTCGAAGTCCGGGTCCGCCCCGCGCTCGTCGTCGTCCGCCCGAAACCAGAGCGCCAGCACGGTCGTCATCCCGAGCTCCTTCGCCCCACGCATGTCCTCGTAGCGTCGATCGCCGACGAAGAGCGCCTCCCCCGCCCCCACCCCGAGCCGCGAGAGCACCTCCTCGAAGATCGCCGGATGGGGCTTCCGCATGCCGACCTCCGAGGAGAAGACGGCGGCGTCGAGGCGCTCCGCGAGGCCCATGCGGGCGAGGTCCTCGTGGAGCAGCCACCCAGGGTCGAACGCGTTCGAGACGAGCCCGGTGAGAAGGCGGCGCTCGCGCAGCGAGTCGAGGAGCGCGTGCGTCTGGGCGCCGACCAGGCGGGCCGGCTCCCAGGCGGCATGCTCGGCAGCGAGGAAGCGGTCGAGCTCGTCGTCCCCTACCTCCACGCCGAAGCTCTCGAGTAGCTCGCGGATCATCCCCGGGTACTCGACCTCCTCCACGGAGCCGGGCACGAACAGGAGCGGCAGGTAGCGCTCGCGGAACCGCGCGGCCGTCTCGTCGTGCCCGGGGACACCGTCGCGCTCGATCGTGGCGAGCCCGGCCTCCCAGCCCGCCTCGAGGAGCGCCTCGTCGTAGGCGAAGTGGAAGAGGGTGTCTCCCCAGTCGAAGAGGACGGCGCGGAGCACGACGCCCAGGTTAGTGGGCAACGGTTAGGGTGGCCGCGCCGTGGTTCGGAGAGTCCTCTTCGCCCTGCTCGCGCTCGGGCCGATCGCCGTCCTCGTCGACCGCTTCACGGACGCGGGCGAGATCGAGCTCTTCGTCCTCGCCGCTCTGGCGCTCGTCCCGCTCGCCTGGCTCATCGGGGAGGCGACCGAGCATGCGGGGCACCACACGGGCCCCGGGATCGGCGGATTCCTCAACGCGACCTTCGGGAACGCGCCCGAGCTGATCATCGCGCTGATCGCGCTCAACGAGGGGCTGACCGAGGTCGTGCGCGGCTCCCTCACCGGCAGCGTGGTCGGAAACCTCCTGCTCGTGCTCGGGTTCTCGCTCGTCTTCGGCGGGAGCGGACGCCTGGACCGCGAGTCCAGTCTGACCTCGTTCGCCCTCGTCGCGTTCGCGGTGCTCCTCTTCCTCATTCCGTCGATCCCTGGTTGGGAGGGCGACCCCGACCGCCGTTCGCTGGCCGAGCTCTCCGTGCCGGTCTCGATCGTCCTCCTGCTCGTCTACGTGATCGTCACGTGGCTTGCCCTGCGGCGGCACCGCGCGCTGCACATCTCCGACGAGCCGAGCGCAATGCGGGGCTGGTCGCTCCGGCTTTCCCTGCTCGTCCTCGCCTGCGCGACGGTCGTGACGGCCTTCGTCGCAGAGACGCTCGTCAGCTCGCTCGAGGTCTTCGCTGAGGAACTGGGCCTGACGGAGTTCTTCGTCGCCGCTGTCATCGTCGCCATCGTCGGAAACGCGGCCGAGCACGGCGGAGCGGTCGTGGTCGCCTACGGCGGAAACATCAAGCTCGCGGCGGAGATCGCCCTCGCCTCGAGCGCGCAGGTGGCGGTCTTCCTCATCCCTGCCGTCGCCCTCCTCTCGTGGCTGATCGAGCCGCTCGCGCTCTCCTTCCGAATCGTCGAGATCGTCGCCATGGGCGGGTCGGTCGTCTTCGCGTCCCTGCTCCTCTTCCGCGGCCAATCGAGCCGCTGGCGCGGCGTGGCGCTGATCGCGGCCTACGTCGGCGTGGCCGTCGGCTTCTACGCTGTCGGCGACCGCTAGGAGGGGTTGGCGGAACGTCGCTCGTCGCCGGGGTGCGATGGTCGTTCCGAGGCAAGGACGCAAGGAGCGCTCGTAGCAATAAGGCTACGGGCGCGACCGAGGACGCCGCCTCGGGGCGAGCAGCGCGGCCCGGCGGCACAGCCTGCGTTTCGTCAAACCCCTCCTGGTTCGGTTAACCGAACGTCACGTCTCGCGCTCGCCACCTTGTGAGGCCCCGAGACCGCTGCGAGCATGGCCGGAACCCCGGCCCTCAGGAGGTCCTTAGAGTTGACGACCATGGAGACCGAAACCCAGCAGGTTCGAGAGAGCACCAACGGCGCCGTCGTCACGGCGCGCGAGGTCACCCGCGTCTACGGCGAGGGCGACACGGCAGTCAACGCCCTCCGCGGCGTCTCGCTCGACGTCCAGCGGGGCCGGCTGACGGGCGTCATGGGCCCCTCGGGCTCGGGCAAGTCGACCCTCATGCACATCCTCGCCGGGCTCGACCGTCCCACCGAGGGCGAGGTCGCCATCGACGGCACGAGCATCGGCGAGCTCGGCGACACCGACCTGACCAAGCTCCGCCGCCGCCACATCGGCTTCGTCTTCCAGTTCTTCAACCTCCTCCCCATGCTCACGGCTGAGGAGAACATCCTGCTCCCGCTCGAGCTCGCCGGCGGGAAGATCGACAAGGACTGGACCGACTCGGTCATCGAGCGCGTCGGGCTCACCGACCGGCGCACGCACCGCCCGTCGGAGCTTTCCGGCGGCCAGCAGCAGCGGGTCGCCATCGCCCGCGCACTTGTCTCCAAGCCCACGGTCGTCTTCGCCGACGAGCCGACGGGCAACCTCGACTCGACGACAAGCCACGAGATCCTGGATCTCCTCCGCGAGTCCGTGGAGACCCTCGGCCAGACCTTCGTGATGGTCTCGCACGACCCGAATGCCTGCGCGATCGCCGACCGCACTCTCTTCCTCGCGGACGGCCTCATCGTCAAGGAGCTCGGCAAGTCGAGCGGCCACGACATCCTGGCGACGATGGAGGAAGTGAGCCGGCTTTGATCCGCGTCGCGCTCCGCGGCCTCTTCGGCCGCAAGCTCCGGGCGACCCTCACCGCCATCGCCGTCATTCTCGGCGTCGCGATGGTGAGCGGCACCTACGTCCTCACGGACTCGATCGACCGCGCCTTCGACAACATCTTCAGCGACAGCCGCGAGGGCTCGAACGCCGTCATCAGCGGCAAGTCCGCCTTCGACCTGACCGACGACAGCGGCGCGACTGCGCCGTCGTTCGACCAGTCGCTTCTCGAGACGGTGCGGGCCGTACCCGACGTCGCAGAGGCTGAAGGAAGCGTCGACGGAAACGCGCAGATCATCGGTGACGACGGCAAGGCGATCGTCTACGGCGGTGCGCCGAACCTCGGCTTCTCGATCGCGAACGGGGACAGCCGGTTCAATCCTCTGCAGCTGGTCGAGGGCTCCTGGCCCGGGAACGGCGACATCGTCATGGACGCGGCCACCGCCGACAAGGAGGGCTTCGAGGTCGGGGACACCGTGGGCGTCCAGGGCCGGGGCCCGGTCCAGAACCTGCGCATCTCGGGCATTGTCAAGTTCGGCTCCGTGTCGACCATTGGCGGAGCGACGCTTGCCGGCTTCGACCTCCCGACCGCTCAGCGCGTCTTCGAGAAGCAGGGCAAGCTCGACGAGATCGCGGTGGCCGCGAGGCCGGACGTGTCGGACGAGCAGCTCGTTCAGGAGATCCAAGAGATCCTGCCGCCGAACACCGAGGTGCAGACGGCCGAGCAGCAGGCTCGCTCCGACGCCGAAGACACGGACGAGTTCATCTCCTTCCTCCAGACCTTCCTGCTGGTCTTCGGCGGGGTCGCGCTCTTCGTCGGCGCTTTCGTGATCGCGAACTCGCTCTCGATCACGATCGCCCAGCGGACGCGCGAGTTCGCGACGCTGCGGACAATCGGCGCCTCGCGCCGGCAAGTGCTCAGCTCGATCATCGTCGAGTCGCTCATCGTCGGCGTCGTGGCCTCGCTGATCGGGCTCTTCCTGGGCCTCGCGCTCGCGAAACTCCTCTTCTGGCTGTTCGACGCCGTCGGCTTCACGCTGCCGAACACGGGCCTGCTCTTCCAGACGCGCACCATCGTGGTCGCGTTGCTCGTCGGCGTGCTCGTGACCCTGGTGGCGAGCCTCCGACCCGCCATCCGCGCGACTCGCGTCCCCCCGATCGCGGCGGTGCGCGAGGGAGCGACCCTGCCTGAGTCTCGGTTCGCGCGTTTTCGCGCTCCGGGCGCGATCCTGCTCACGCTGGCCGGCTTCGCAGCGCTGATCTTCGGGCTGTTCGGAGGCGGCCTGGGGACGACGGAGATCCTCGCCTTGATGGGGCTCGGCGCCCTACTCATCTTCCTCGGCGTCGCCCTCTTCGCATCGAAGCTCGTGCCGTCGCTCGCCGTTGGTGTGAGCCCCGTGGCAACGGTGGTCCTGATCATCTTCACGGCGCTCGTCTGGCCATTTTGGCTCCTACCGTTCTGGCTGCTCCGATATGGCGCCTGGGGACTTGGTCCCTCGGGAAAGCGCGTCCTCGCTTTCGTCGGCGGAGCCCTTCTCAACCCGCTCTTGCTGCTCCTCGTGGCCGTGATGTGGCTGAGACGCGCCGTGAGCGCGTGGCGGCCCGAGTGGCCGGCCGAATTCCCAGGCGTCCTGCCCGGAAAGGTTTCGTCCGAGCTCGGCAGAGGAAACAGCCGCCGGAATCCTCAGCGCACCGCCTCGACCGCGGCGGCGCTCATGATCGGGCTCGCGCTCGTCACGCTCGTCGCCGTGCTCGGGCAGGGCATCCGCTCCACATTTACGGACGCGGTCGACAAGATCTTCGTCTCGGACTACGCGATCACGGCACAGAACAACTTCTCTCCCATCCCGATCGACGCCGCAGAAGCCGCGGAGAATGCGCCCGGAGTCGAGGCCGTAGCCAGCGTGCGAGCAGGCGAAGCGCTCGTCTTCGGGGATCCCGAGTTCGTGACGGGGGTGACACCCAACAGCCGAGACGCACTGGAGCTGGACTGGAAGGACGGCTCGCAGGCGGTGTTCGATGAGCTCGGTGCCGACGGGGCGTTCGTCGACGACGGATTCGCAGACGATCACGATCTGACCGTCGGGTCGCCGATCACGATCACGACACCGAGCGGGAAGACGCTCAACCTGACGGTCAAGGGCATCTTCGACCCGCCGGCCGGAGGCTCGCCGTTCGGAGTGGTCACGTTCTCGAGCGAGACCTTCGACGCGAACTACGACCAGCCGCAGAACCTCTTCTCGTTCGTGGAAACGAGCGGAGGAGTCTCCGACGCGAACACCAAGTCCCTCGACGACGCCCTGGCCGACTTCCCCAACGCGAAGGCTCAGACTCGCGAGGAGTTCAAGGACAACCAGGTCGGCTTCCTCAACAACATCCTCAACATCCTCTACGTGCTGCTCGCGCTCTCCGTGGTGGTGAGCCTGTTCGGGATCGTGAACACCCTCGTCCTGACCGTGTTCGAGCGGACGCGCGAGCTCGGAATGTTGCGGGCCATCGGCATGACGCGCCGGCAGGTTCGGCGCATGATCCGCTACGAGAGCGTGATCACGGCGCTGATCGGGGCGGTGCTCGGGATCGTCCTCGGGATCGTCCTCGCCGGCCTGCTCGTCTGGCGGGTCGACTTCATCGACTTCGCCGTCCCGATCGGGCAGATCGTCGTCTTCGCGATCGCCGCCGTCATCGTCGGGATCATCGCGGCCGTCTTCCCCGCCAGGCGGGCGGCCCGTCTCGACCCGCTCCAAGCGCTCCAGTACGAGTAGCCAAGGAGCGAGGGGCGCGGGCCTGGCCCGCGCCCCTCGCTCGCAGGGAAACCGGATGTCCCTCCGAAGAGGTCTGCTAGGGTCCCGCGCTCGCGCGCAGACGCGTGACGGAGAGCCCCATGCCGACCGCCGCACGCCTAGCAACGACGCTCTGCATCGCCCTGGTCGCGTCGCTCGCCCTCGTCGGGGCGGTCGGAGCTGACCCTGAGACGATCGGCGCGAAGCGCGCCGAGGCCGAGCAGGTCCTGGCCGAGATCCGCGAGATGGACCTGGAGCTCGAGCTCGCGATCGACGAGTGGAACGGCGCCAACGTCCGGCTGGGGCAGATCGAGCGCGATCTCGCCGCGAACGAGCGCCGCCTCGAGGCCGCCCAGGCAAGCCTCGCGAGCGCCCAGGCGACCGTGGAGCAGAGGCTGATCACGCTCTACACCGGCAACGAGCCCGACGTAGTCGAGATCCTGCTCGGGGCGACGAGCTTCGACGACCTCCTCGACCGGATCGACACCGCGAGCCGGGTCGCCGCAGACGACGCCCGCATCGCCGAGGAGGTCCGCCGTTCCAAGGAGGAGGTCGAGCGTCGGCGCACGGCCCTCGAGCGCGCGCGAGCGAGGCAGAAGGAGATCGTGGCGCAGCGTGCCGCCCGCCGCGCCGAGATCGAGCGAGGGCTCGACGAGCGCCAGGCGCTCTACGCCTCGGTGCGCGAGGAGATCGCGGTCCTCGAGGCGGAGGAGCGGCGGCGTCAGGCTCGCCTCGCCGCTGCGGCCCGGCGTCAGGCGGCCGCTCTCGAGCGCCAACAGGCCCAGCGCGAGCAGGGCTCCGGGGAGACTTCGGGCGGCGGCGAGCCGAGCCCCGCTCCGACGCCCTCGCCGACGCCGACTCCGACCCCCGCGCCCTCCCCGCCGCCGGCGGG
>JAIBJN010000096.1 GCA_020029595.1 Actinomycetota bacterium
GCGTTCGTAGCCGGAGGCTACGGGCGCGACCGAGGACGCAGCATCGCGCCGTCCAGGGCGGCCCGGCGGCACAGGGCTTCGTTCTGAAACGGGTTCTTAAGGCTGGGGGCAGAGGCCCGCGACCGCGCGGAGTCCGTCCTCTTCCCGAAGCCGTTGCAGCTTGAAGTGCTGCAGCCGCCGGACCGTCGACCGGAACTGCGCGACGTCCGGTTCGACGACGCTGTAGGTCGGGGGGCTGAAGCTGACGGCCATGGTCCGGTAGGGACTGATCCCTCTGAGCAGGCGGACGAGCTTCGGAAGCCGCTTCCGCGGGATGTCGGTCGAGACGAACCGCTTCGCGGCGCTCGAGAGGCGGGAGAGCGAGCGGACGACGCGCATCGAGTCGATCCGAGTGGCCATCGCGGCCAGGACGCACCGCTGTCGCAGCATTCGCGAGTAGTCGCTCGACGCCCAGCGTGAACGGGCATAGGCGAGCGTGTGTCGTCCGTCGAGTCTGACCACGTCGCCTTCCTCGACATGGATCTCCGTCCACGGCTCCCCGGGGAACGCGGGGGACGTGAGGTCGTCCACGGTGTCGGTTGCAACGAGCCGAACGCCGCCCAGCGCGTCCACGACCTCCACGAAACCGCGGAGGTCGACCAGCACGTAGTAGTGGATGGGGATCCCGAGCAGGTTCGAGACCGTCTGCTTCAGCGCCGTCGCGCCCGGGTCGCGGCCGCCTCGAAACAGGTCAGGTCTCGCGTGGGCGAAGCGGTAGAGAGCGTTGATCAGGTCGGGGAACCTGCCGTAGGCGCGGCCGGCCGCGCCCACCAGCGGCACCCGCTCGAGGTTGCGCGGGACCGAGAACACCGCGGCCCGCCCCGTGCCCGACTGGATCGAGACGGCGATCAGGGTGTCCGCGCGCAGGCCCTCGCGGAGGTAGCCGGCGTCTCCCCCGATGAGGAGGATCGTCGTCCAGCCGCCCCTCCTCTTCCGGTCGGCCTCTTCGGCGACGATCGCGCGGTCCCCGGCGAGCACCGGGGCGGACCCGCCCGCGGCGAGCGCGCCCGCCGCGAGCACCTCGGGGCTGAGCACGTCGCGCGGCTCCTCGTCGGCGAACACCGTGTCGATCGTGTCGTACGTCACGTAGGTGATCCACCCGAAGAGGGCATGGGGAGCCACGGTCAGGCACAGGAGCGCGACGAGGGAGACGCCCATGACGATCGGGCTCGAGCTCCCGCCCGCGCGACGCCGTTCGCGCGCTGCGATGCCGTAGGCGTCGACCACGAACACGAACCGGAGGATCAGGGCGAGGGCGTTCGCCACGAGTAGGGCGAGCAGGACGTCGAGCTGGACGACAGACTCCGCGAGCGCCGCCTCCTCTCTCCAGGCGTACCAGCTCGCCAGCACGCCGGCAGACAGCGCGAGGGCGATGATCAGGAGCCCGCGCCGACGCCGTCCGGCGCAAATCTGCCCCGCCCCCGGGACAGCGACGGAGAGCAGCCCACATGCAAATGGCCGTGGCATCTCCTCAGGCGGCGCCATTGTAAGACTTGCAGCACCGCTCCTCGCGGCAGAATGCCGCCATCCAGTTGGAGGACAGCACGTGAGAGTCGCCGTCGTCGGCGCCGGCCTGGCCGGACTCGCAGCGGCCGACGGGCTGCGGCGCGAGGGTGCCGACGTCGCCGTGCTCGAGGCGCGGGACCGTGTCGGCGGCCGAGTCTGGTCCGTGCCCTTTGCGGGCGGCGTCGCCGAGCGCGGGGCGGAGTTCGTCTTCCTGAGCGACGACGTACTGCGGTCGACGGCCCAGCGCCTCGGTCTGCGCCTCGTGCGGAAGGGCACGCTGTACGGCGATCGCGAGCCGCGAGGCGGCGAGCCGGTCTCGCGCGACGAGCTCGAGGGGGCGGTGCATCGGCTCCGCCCGGCGGCGGACGCGAACGCCGGCGGTACCGTCGCGGACGTGCTCGCGTCACTAGACGTCTCGCCTGCCGCCCGCGAGGCGATCACGGCCCGCATCGAGGTCTCCAGCGCCTACCCGGCGGACGACCTCGACGCGACGGTGCTTGCCGAGACGGGTGCCGGCTTCGGTCGCTTCGACACCTTCGGCGTCGAGGGCGGAAACAGCCGATTGGCGGAGACGCTCGCCGCGCCGCTCGGTCCGGCGCTCCAGCTCGGGACGCCGGTCGAGGCGATCACCTGGGACGAGCGGTCCGTCCGCGTCCGTGCCCGAGGACTCGAGCTCGAGGCCGACGGCGCCGTCGTGGCGGCCCCAGCAACCGCGGTCGCGCGCATCCGTTTCGAGCCGCCTCTCCCCGAGACCAAAGCTCGCGCCCTCGCCGGCGTCCGCTACGGCCAGGCCGCCAAGCTCCACGTCCCGCTGCGCGCGCCGGCGAATCCGAGCGCAGTCCTCGCGGTCCCGGATCGCTTCTGGAGCTATACGCAGCTCGGCTCGGACGGGCGCCCTGCGAGGTTCGCGGGGGCCTTCGCGGGCACCCCGGCGGCCCTCGAGCGCCTCCGAGTCGATGAGGGGCCGGCGGCCTGGCTGGCGGCGGTCGCCGCCCTGCGGCCCGAGCTCGACCTTGTCCTCGACGACGACGCCGCGATGCTGACGACCTGGCACCACGACCCGTGGTCGGACGGCGCCTACTCGGCCCGCTCGCGCTCGTCGCCGCTCGACGTCGCCGGGCTCGCCCGCCCAGTGGGTCCGCTCGCGTTCGCCGGCGAGCACACCGCGGGCGACTGGCACGGGCTGATGGAGGGCGCCGTGCGCAGCGGCGTGCGGGCCGCCGTGGACATCCTTGGGCGCTAGGTTCCCCGGGCGTCGGAATTAGGATGAGCCAATTTCCCTGAGTCATTCCTTTCGGGCGGAGGAGCATCTCCAGTCAGATCTTGCAACAATCTCTTGCCATCGTCCGAGATGTGCGCTATCCTCCGACCCGGTCAACCATCGAACTATGCTGATCGCCATGAACACCCACAGATTCCTTTCCGAAGCGGCACAGGCCGCGTCGGTGTCGAGACGCTGGCGGGCGCCAGCCGACACGCGCAGCCCGTACCGCTCGGTCCGAGCCCTCGCAGAGAGGTGTATGCGCTAGGCGACTAGCCGCATAGCAGCTCCAGCGAGGGCGACCCAGACGGGTCGCCTTCGTCGTTTTGGAGGCGAAACGAGGAATCGACAGAAGAAGGTGATGCTCAGCTTGAGGAAGCGCTAGATCCGAATTGAGGCCCCGCCTGAGAGAGAAAGATCCTCTGCGCGTTGGCGTGCAAAACGACGCTGAAATGCATGCGTGTGCTTTAGCGTGGCCTTTTGCGGCGATGCGTGCGCGAATCGGGCTCCAAAGCCCCTCCACGGAGGACGCCGCCGTGCCGGATGTGCACACCCGGCGAACGGCGATCCAGGGTCGAAGGGTAGGCGAGCGGCTTGGAAAACACCGTCTGGCTTCAGCCGGACGGGACAGACGGAGCGTTGCCTGCGGAGAAGGCTCCGCTGCTGCGTCGACCTCCCGAGCCGGGCGGTGGACGGAGGCGCGGGTCTTGCCGAGCGATCCGGGATCGTCTAACCGGGAGGACGCCACGCTCTGAACGTGGAGATCGAGGCTCGAGTCCTTGTCCCGGAGTCTCGCCCGTCGACACGTGGCCGTAGCTCAGCCGGTAGAGGGTCCGCCCGAAACGCGGGGCGCCGCAGGTTCGATCCCTGCCGGCCACGCTTCCTTTCGGCTCCGTAGCTCAAGTCGGCAGAGCGCCCGGTTCTTACCCGGGACGGTGCAGGTTCGACGCCTGCCGGGGCCACTCGCGGAAGGACGGCTCCTTCCGCCTCGGTCCGGCGTGGTCGAGTTGGGAAGACGCGCGGTTGTTACCCGCGAGAGCGCAGGTTCGAGCCCTGCCGCCGGAGCCTTCGTTCGTCCAGCTGGTCGTGGGGGAGTTGGTACCCCGCCGGCTTCGGGAGCCGGAGATCGCAGGTTCGATCCCTGCCGGCCAGATCTCAACGGGGGAACCCGTGGTTCCCCCGTTGACCCCTCCCTTCCCCGGGGGCGTAGCTCAGTTGCGGAGAGCGCTCGCTTGTCAGGCGAGAGGCCGCCGGTTCGAGCCCGGCCGTCCCCGCTCCGTGGTGGTCGTGGTGTAGACGGAAGCATCCGGGGTCGTGATCCCCGCGGCGCCGGTTCGAGCCCGGCCGGCCACCCCTCTCGCGGACGCCGAGCATCGGTGAGCTCAGCGGCCTGTAAAGCCGTCGCCTCGTGCTGTGGTGGTTCGACTCCATCCGTCCGCATCCGTGGGGACGAAGCTTTGGTCCAGCCGGGCGTATCGTCGCGGGCCGGAGCGGTCCGGTTCTCGGATGGAGCCCGCCAAGGCGGGTCGCGGTTCGAACCCGCAAACCCGGTCTGCACACCATGACCGCGACGATTGCTTCGCTCCGGGCCGGAACGGTCCGGTTATCGACCTGACAGGCGCGGGTTCGAATCCCGCCCGGAGCGCTTGCGCTCCGGTAGCTCACGTGGGAGAGCAGTCAGCACCCCGGGCCCGTGCTTCCACGACCGCAGCTTCACGTCGAGCCCGAAAGGAGGGACCGCGATGTCCTACCTGCTCGAGTACGCCTCCCGCGCTCCCGTCCCGGCTCGGCGGGTGCGCCGGGGAGCGCGCCTCGACGAGCGGGCGCTCCTCAACCGCCCGGACTTCGACGGCGGCGCCTTCGTCGGCGTCTACGTGGAGGACACGTCGGGCCGCAAGCGCCGGCTCCGGGGGGCGCCGCTCGCCCCGCGGCTGCGGGTCCGGATCGGCGATTGCACGAACGAGATCGCGCTCGAGTTCTCGGTCGAGTCGGCCGAGGTCCGGGAGAACTCGCTCCACAAGATCGACACCCTGCTCGGCGCGCTCCACCGCTTTCGGGACGGCCTGGAGGCGGAGGCCGAGCTCTACGCGACTCGCGAGGCGGGTCGCTGAGCCCACGCGCTGCGGGCCGAGGCAGGCCGGTTATCCCCTCAGACGGAACAGACCCTGCCTGCGCAACACGACCGCAGCGTCAAAACGCCCAACCCGTAAAGGAGGTGTCCCATGTCCTATCTCAAGCGCCTGCTTCCGCGCCGGCCTCCCCAGTCGGAGGCCATCCGCGGCTCGGGCCATATGCCCAACTCCGCCGGCGGCTTCGCCTGGGCCGTGGACGACTGGACGCGGCTCCGCCGCTTCCTGATCCTCGGCTCGGAGGGCGGGAGTTACTACGCGACCGAGCGGAAGCTCACGCGCGAGAACGCCGAGGCCGTGGAGCGATGCCTGGCGACCGACGGCCCGCGGGCGGTCGCCGAGATCGCGCGCCTGAGCCACGAGGGAAGGGCGCCGAAGAACGATCCGGCGATCTTCGCCCTGGCGATGGCCGCGGGCCTCGGTGACGAGGCGACCCGGCGTGCGGCGCTCGAGGCGCTGCCGCGGGTCTGCCGGACCGGAACGCACCTGTTCCTGTTCGCCCAGCTCGTGGAGGGGTTCCGCGGCTGGGGCCCGCTCACTCCGCCGGGGTGTCGGCCGCTGGTACGCGGCGCAGTCGCCGGACGCGCTCGCCCACCAGGCGGTCAAGTACCGCCAGCGGGAGGGCGTCACCCACCGCGACCTCCTGCGCCTAGCTCATCCGGCGAAGGCTGTGAGCGCCGGCAACCCGACGCTCGACGTCTCGCCCGAGCAGGCGCGGCTCTTCGACTGGATCGTCCACGGTGGGCCGACGGACGGCCTGCCGCGGATCATGGAGGGCTTCGTCCGCGCTCAGTCCGCGGAGACTCCGGCCGAGACGGCCGCGCTCGTCCGCGAGTTCGGCCTCCCGCGCGAGGCGCTCCTGAGCGAGCACCTCACCTCGCGCGAGGTCTGGGAGGCGCTCCTCGAGGACATGTCGATGACGGCCATGATCCGGAACCTCGCGACCATGACCCGCGTGGGCGTCCTCGAGCCTGGCTCGGCCGGGACGGCCGCGGTGGTCGCTCAGCTCGGCGACGGCGAGCGGATCCGCCGGGCGCGGGTGCACCCGATCGCCCTGCTCGCGGCGCTCCGCACGTACCAGACGGGTCGCGGGGCCCGTGGCCGCCACGTGTGGAGCCCGGTGCGCGAGGCCGTCGACGCTCTCGACGCCGCGTTCTACGCCGCCTTCGGCAACGTCGAGCCGGCCGGCACGCGGCTGCTGCTCGCGCTCGACGTCTCCGGCTCGATGGCGGGCGGCTGGGTCGCCGGCGTGCCGGGCCTCACGCCTCGCGACGCGTCCGCCGCGCTCGCTCTCGTGACCGCGGCGACGGAGGAGCGGTACGAGGTGGTCGGCTTCTTCGCCGGCCGGCACGGCTGGAAGTCCCGCACGAAGGGTCCGTGGGGCTTCGGTGAGCAGGGTCTGACCCCGCTGCCGATCAGCCCCCGCCAGCGGCTCGACGACGCCGTCCGAACGGTGTCGGACCTGCCGTTCGGCGGTACTGACTGCGCCCTGCCGATGCTCTACGCGCGGGCGCAGAAGCAGGAGATCGACACGTTCGTGATCTACACCGACTCGGAGACGTGGGCCGGCGACGTCCACCCAGCGCAGGCGCTCCAGGACTACCGGAGCGCCTCGGGAATCGCGGCGCGCCTCGTCGTGGTCGGGATGGTCTCGAACGGCTTCTCGATCGCCGATCCCGCCGACCCGGGGATGCTCGACGTCGTCGGCTTCGACACGGCGACGCCTCAGGTCATCTCCGACTTCGCCCGCGGCGCCCTCTGATCGGAGCGGCTCGCGGGCGGTCGTTAGACACGCCGCCGCCGGTTGAGCCGGCGGCGGCGTTGGCCGGGAGCACACACCACCGAACAGAGAGGAAGCCATGCCCAACTACGTACTTCACATGGAAGCGCGCCGGCCCGTGCGTGCCGAAGCGCCTCGGGCCGCCGCCGAGATCGCGCTGCGGGCCCGAGAGCTCGCCCGGTTGCAGGAGCGAGAGCGTCTCCGAGCACGGCCCCGTCGCGAGCGAGACGAGCCTCGTCGGCTCTCTCGAGCGGTAGGTCGTGTCCGGGAGCGGTGGGCACGCGCCCGCCCGCTCGGCGCGTAGAGAGACCGGACCAAGCGCCCCCGCCCAGCGGTCGGCGGGGGCGCTTGCCGCGTGCGGGCGTGGCGGAACAGGCGAGACGCACCGGCCTCAGAAGCCGGCGGGCTTCGGCCCATGGGGGTTCGACTCCCTCCGCCCGCACCATGTGCCTCCGTAGCTCAGCTGGAAGAGCACCGGACTTCGAATCCGGGTGTCAGAGGTTCGACTCCTCTCGGAGGCATCCCACTGTCTTGCTGCATGAGACAAACTGAGAGGAGGAGCACGACCATGAACGTCA
>JAIBJN010000097.1 GCA_020029595.1 Actinomycetota bacterium
GTTCTTCATCATGTTCGACCGGGTCCTGCACACGAACTTCTTCAACCCGGAGCTGGGCGGCGACATCGTCGCCTACCAGCACATCTTCTGGTTCTACTCCCACCCGGCGGTCTACATCATGATGTTGCCCGGGTTCGGGATCGCGTCCGAGGTGATCTCCGTGTTCGCACGGAAGCCGATCTTCGGCTACCGGCTGATGGCGCTCTCGCTGATGGCGATCCTCATCCTCGGCTTCTCGGTGTGGGCGCATCACATGTTCGTCTCCGGCATGCAGCCGTGGATCCGGATCCCGATGATGGTGACGACGCTCGTGATCGCCGTGCCCACGGGGATCAAGGTCTTCAGCTGGCTCGCGACCCTCTGGGAGGGCCGGCTCCACTTCACGACGCCGATGCTCTTCGCGTCGGGCTTCGTGTCGATGTTCGTGATCGGCGGCCTCTCGGGGATCTACCTCGGCTCCGTTCCCGTGGACATCCACGCGAGCGACACGTACTTCGTGGTCGCTCACATTCACTACGTGCTCTTCGGCGGCTCGCTGTTCACGATCTTCGCCGGCATCTACTACTGGTTCCCGAAGATGACCGGGCGGATGTACGACGAGAGGCTCGGGAGAATCCACTTCTGGATGAGTTTCATCGGCTTCAACGTGACGTTCTTCCCCATGCACTGGATCGGTCTCCAGGGGATGCCGCGCCGCGTCGCCGACTACTCCGACGAGTTCGGGAACTGGAACTTCGCCATCTCGATCGCGTCTTTCGCCCTCGGTGCGTCGACGGTCGTCTTCCTCTACAACATGATCGTGAGCTGGCGGCGAGGCCCGCGCGCACCTGGGAACCCCTGGCGCGGGCTGACCCTCGAGTGGCAGGTGTCCTCGCCGCCGCCGGTCTTCAACTTCGACGAGATCCCGCAGGTCCGGGCCGATCCGGGTGACCGTCGTCTCCCCGCAGAACGACCCGCGCGCGGGCTACGTCGTCTACGAGGAGAGCCGGCGCTCGAGCGCCGACCGGCGGCTGCGGCGAACGCTCGACCTGCTCCACGAGGCGGGGATCGCCGCCCGCGGCGCGGTCGTCGACCCCGACCCGCTCCAGGCCCTTCGCGACGCGCTCCACCAGTACGCGCCGGTCGACGAGGTGATCATCTCGACCCACCCGGGCGCCGTCCGCTCGAGCTGGCTCCGCGCCGGGCTCGTCGACAGGGCCCGGAAGGTGGCCAAGGACATCCCGGTGACGCACGTCGAGGTCGACCTGGCATCGCCGAGGGAGCGGTCGCACGTGCTCGTGATCGCCAACCAGACGATCGTCGGCGGACCGCTGCTCGAGGCGATCCGCGAGCGGGCGCAGGCCTCCCCGGTCGACTTCACGCTCGTCGCCCCGGCGGACCAGCCCGGCGTCCAGCAGAGGCTGAACCGCGCGCTCGCCGAGCTTCGGCACGCGGGGATCGAGGCGACGGGCCACCTCGGCGACGCCGACCCGGTGACGGCCGCACTCAACGTCGTTCACGACGAGCAGGTCGACGAGATCATCGTCTCCACGTTCCCGGCCGCGACCTCGGGGTGGCTGCGCCGGAACGTCGTCGGCCGCATCGAGAGCGGCGCGGAGCTTCCCGTGCGCCACGTCGTCGTCGAGGCGTCGGAAGCCGAGGGCCTCGGCTAGCAATGGCCTCGGTCGCGCACGCGCACGACCAAGACCACCCGCCCGCGGCGCACCAGAGCTCACGCGTCGACGCGCGCCTGCTCGGCATCTACATCTTCATCGGCTCGGAGGTGATGCTGTTCGGCTCCTTCTTCAGCATCTACTTCTTCGACCGCGTCGTCGTCAGCGGCGGCGAGCCCTGGCCGCCGGACGGCTACGAGCTCCCCATCTACCTCGCGCTCCTGAACACGATCATCCTCGTGACCTCCAGCTTCTCGATGCACTGGGCCCTCCAGTCCATCAAGAGGAACAACCGCTCGGGGCTCGTCGCGGGGCTCACGCTGACCTTCCTGCTCGGGCTCACGTTCCTCCTCATCCAGGCGCGCGAGTACACGCGCCTCGGCTTCGCGCCCTACGACAACGCCTTCGGCTCGACCTTCTACGGGCTCACCGGCCTCCACGGCCTCCACGTCTTCGTCGGCCTCAACCTGCTGCTCTACGCGCTGATCCGCTCTCTGCGCGGGCATTACGGACCCGAGCCGGAGAGGCATCTCGGCGTCGAGGTGCCGGGAATCTACTGGCACTTCGTCGACGTAATGTGGATTGTCGTGTACACGACCGTGTACGTGATCTGAGGAATCGGCGTCCGCCGCCCTTGTGCGACGGCGCGCGACACGTAACAATCGGAGCTAACAGCGGCAGCGGCACAGGAGGGGGCTCCCGATGCGCAACCCATTCCGGAGCGAGGCTGAGGCCTTCAGCTTCGTCATCATCTGCGTCGTTCTCTTCGCGCTCGTCGCCGTCGCCGGCATCCTGTTCGGCGGCTGGGCCGCGCTCGGCGTCTTCCTGGTCCTCGCTGTCGGGCTGGCGATCTACATCAAGGGCCCGCCGAAGGAGCAGGAGCGGCCTGTGCTCGCCCGGCGCAGCGACGACCAGCACCGGATCCTCGTCGTCGCCAACGAGACCGTCGCCGGCCGTGCGTTGCGTGGCGAGGTCGTCAGCCGGGCGCGGCAGGGCTCGGACGTGCTCGTTGTCTGCCCGGCGCTCAACTCCCTGCTCCGCCACTGGGCCTCCGACGAGGACGGTGCGCGCGCCAAGGCGCAGGCGAGGCTCGACGAGTCGCTCTCCGCGCTCGCCGGCGAAGGCGTCGAGGCGCGAGGCGAGGTCGGCGACGCCGATCCGATCCAGGCGATGGACGACGCCCTCCGAACGTTCGGGGCGGACGAGATCGTGATCTCGACTCATCCGCCCGGCCGGTCGAACTGGCTCGAGAAACAGGTGATCGCCCGGGCCAGCGAGCGCTATCCGGTCCCCATCACCCACGTGGTCGTCGACCTCGAGCTCGAGCGGGGAGCACCCGCGGCCGGGGGCGCCGCGTCCTAGCCGCTCGTCTCGGTGGTGGCGGCAGCGGTAGTCGTCCCCCCGCCCCCGCCCCCGCTCGGCTCGCAGCCCTCGATGTCCTTCCCGGCGACGCTCGCCACGTAGGCCGCCACGTCGACCGCGTCCTGGCCGGTGACGAGGTCGGCAGGCATCGTGCCCTGGGCGAGGTCGATCTGCCCGAGGACGACCGAGTAGATCGTGTCCTCGGCGAAGCCCTGCTTGCAGGGATAGCCGAGGGCCTCGTCGAGGTTCGGCCCGACGGTGCCTGCCGTGCCCGCCTCGGCGAGCGTGTGGCAGGAGCCGCAGGTCGGCACGAAGAGCTCCCTGCCGTTCGACCTGCTGGCTCCGTCGAGCCCGGTCGTCTCCTCTCCTCCGCAACCCGCCGCGACGAGCGCGGCGGCGGCGAGCGGGATGGCGAGGAGCCGGCCTCTCACGGGCGCTACTGGTTCGGCGCCCCGACGACGCCGAGGCTCTCGAGCGCCTCCGCCCGCGTCTCGTGGATGGGGAAGACGCGATTCAGGCCCGTGATCTCGAAGATCTTCGTGATGTTCCTGTCGCTGCAGACGATCGAGAGCTGGCCGCCGTTCGGGCGGAGCCGCTTGACGCCGCCGACGAGAACCCCGAGCGTCGTCGAGTCGATGAACGTGGTGTCGGTCAGGTCGACCACCACCTGGTTGGCCCCCTGCTCGATGACGTCGAGGAGCTGCTGCTTGAACTCCGGCGCCGTGTAGAGGTCGATCTCGCCCGTCAGGGCGATCACCCAGGCGCCCGCCCCAGCCTGCTCCGCCTTGATGTCGAAGTTCATGTGCCGCCCCCTGGTCGTGGAGTTGCGGGTGAGTACCTTAGCCGCTCTACTCGCCGTCCGACCCGTCATCGGATCCGCCGGTCGAGCCGCTTCCGGACGGCTCGGTCGCCACGCCCGAGATGGTCTTGAGCGCGTCGATGCGCTCCTCGATCTGCTTCGCGTTGGGGTTGTTGGGCGCGAGGTCGAGGTACCGCTCGTACGCCGCGATGGCCGACTCGTAGTCCTGCGCGGTCTCCGCGGCGCTGGCGAACTGGAGGAAGAGCAGCGGATCGTCGGTGACGAGAAGGGTGAGGTCCTCGAAGACGGCGATCTGGAGGAGCGAGAGCCGCTGCACCTCCGCGTTCGCGACGTTCGCGCGAGCCTGCGCTCGTGCGCTCAAGGACTCGGAGATGCGGTTGCTCGTGATGTCCTGGAGGAAGGGGCTGTCGTCAGGCGCCAGGGTGTTCGGGAGCGACGCCTCCTGGGCCTCGCTCGCCGCGATCGCCGCCGTCTCCTGCGCCCGGGCGATCTCCTGTGCGTAGAGCGCTGCGAGCGTTCGCATGGCGTCGGCCTCCTCGGGGCGCATCGTCCGGTAGCGCTCGAACGCCGTGATCGCCTCCTCGATCTCGCCCTCGGCCTGCGCCGCGCGGGCGAGGTCCAGGCGCGCCTCTGCGTCGTTCGGCTTCTCCGCCACCGCCTCGCGCGCGTCCTCGAGGGACGGCGTATCGTTGCCCGCGACCGGGCGGTTCAAGAGGTCGGAGACGTAGTCGCCGATGCCGGACCCGCCGGCGCCGACGCCGAAGAAGAGGAAGCCGCCCGCGAACATGATCGCGAGGAGGAGGAAAACCCACTTCGCCCGGCGGCGAAGCTTGGGGAAGAACATCAGGTCTTCGGCGCTGGCGGCGCTTCGCTGAGCAGGCGGGCGCGTGCGGCGCTTGCGCTGCGTCGAAGATCGTGCCATTCGAATCCTCCTTCCTCATATCGAACCTCGCCGGCGACGAGGGTGAGGATCACCCGGTCGGGCGAGCCGCCGAAGACCACGGCGGTGGTTGGCTCCTCCCAGGGGAGAAACGGCGACCCGGCGAGCGAGACGACCGCGAGGTCGGCGCGTTTGCCGGCGGCGAGCGAGCCCGTCTCGTCGCCGAGCCCGAGCGCGCGCGCCGAGCCAAGAGTAGCGAGTTCCAGCGCCGTGCTTGCGGAGAGGGCGTCCGGCCGTCGCTCGCGGATGCGGGACGCATAGACGGCGATTCGCATCTCCTCGAACATGTCGAAGGACGGCGTCGACGCGGGGCTGTCCGTCCCGAGGCCGACGCGGGCGCCCGCCGAGAGCAGGTCGGCCAGCGGCGCGGCCCCGCAGCCGAGGACAGCGTTCGAGCGCGGGCAGTGCGCGACGGCGACGTCATGCTCGGCGAGAAGCTCGATCTCTGCCGCGTCCACGTGCACGCAGTGGGCCGCGAGGAGGTGTGGCCCCAGGAGCTCGCGGTCGGCGAGCAGGCGGATCGCGGTGCGCCCGGCCGGCGCGACGAGGAGGTCCGCGGCGGAGGTCATCGACCCTGCGCCGTGGAGGAGCCACTCCTGCTCGGCGTCGCTCTCGGCTAGGTGCGTGGCGACAGGCAGCCCGAGCTCGGCGCAGGCCTCGTAGACGTCCGCCGACGTCGTGTAGGGCGCGTGCGGCGAGACGCCGAGCCGCACGCGGTCGGAGAGAGATCCGGCGACGGCGGCGCGGAGCTCGTCGAAGCGCTCCCGCGCCTTCGAGGGGTCGTCTCCAAAGACCTCGAGATAGACGATCGCCTGCAGGCCGAGCTCGGCGCAGGCGGGTGCCGCCGCGCCGGTGAAGCTCGCGTCGCCGACGGTGGCGATTCCCGAGCGGAGGCACTCGGCAGCTCCCAGCAGGGCGATCGCGACCGCGTCGCCGTCGAGAAGGCGCCGCTTGCGCGTCACGTGGAGGTCGATCCACGGCGGGAAGGCGAGGCCGTCGCCGAAGCCCGCGTAGACGGCGTACTCGAGATGGGAGTGCGCGTTGACGAAGGCGGGGACGATGACTGCGTCCGGGAAGCTCCGACGCTTTCCCTCGAGCTCCGCCGCCGGCCCGACCGCGACGATCCGCCCGTCCTCAACGGCGACCCCGCCCTCGCGCACAGGCTCTCCCTCGACCGGGACGACCCAGTCGGCTGCGTAGACGGCGGTCAAGCTACGTGTCGGTGCTCGCGTATGCCTCGCGGCGGGCCTCGATCTGCGCGGCCCACCTCTTCTCGAGGAGCACGGAGGCCCAGATGGAGGCCTCGAAGAGAAGCAGCAACGGGACCACCTCGAACGCGAGCGAGACCGGGTCGACCGTCGGGAGGATGATGGCGACGACCAGGACGCTCACGTAGCCGATCCGTCGGTTCCGGCGGAGCGTCGCCGAGGTCAGCACCCCGAGGCGGACGAGCGCCAGGATGAAGATCGGGAGCTGGAAGACGAGGGCGAAGCCGATCAGGCCGAGCGTGACGAAGGAGAAGTAGTAGTTCGCCCGGACGTCGATTCGAAAGACATCGTCGTTGTAGGTCGTGAGGAACTGCAGGGCGCGGGGGAGGACGATCCAGTAGGCGAACGCCAGCCCGGCGACAAAGAGCGCGGTCGCGATGGCGACGAAGACGGCGACGATCCGCTGGGAGTGCTCCTGGAACGCAGGCGCGAGGAAGCTCCACGTCTGCCAAAGGACGACCGGCAGGGCGAGGGCGAAGCCGGCGTAGAAGCTCACCTTGATCGAGGTGAAGAATGGCTCCGTCACTCCGAACGTGATCAGCGACTGGTTGTCGGGAAGCGGCTCCTTCAGCCATCGCAGGATGTTGTCCTGGAAGATGAACGCGACGACGAACCCAACGGCGATCGCGCTCAAGGAGATGATCAGGCGCGACCGGAGCTCGTCGAGATGCTCGACTAGCGTAACGCGATCGCCGTGCTCGAGGCGACGCGGCAGCTTGGCCATATCGCCTTAGCTGGAGACGCGCTCGGTCTCGACGTGCTCGGCCTCGGCCGGCGGCGCGGCCGGAGGAGTCGCACTCTCGGGCGCCGGCGGCGGCGTCAGCTCGGTCTTCTCGGGCTCGTCCTTGCCCGTGACCGCGTCTTTGAACTCACGCATCCCGTGGCCAATCGAACGTCCCATCTCCGGGAGCCGCTTCGCCCCGAAGACCAGAAGCAGGACGACCATCAGGATCACGAGCTCCCAGATGCCGATTCCGAAGGGCATGAGACTCAGGATACCACCCATGTCGCGGCGGTCGACCCGACACCACCCGCTACACTGTCGCTGTCACGAGGCGGCCTGCGAGGCAGTCTCCAGGCCTGTACTAGCGTGTCAAAACTATGTCGCTGCTCGAGATCACGAATCTGCATGTCTCGACCGAGGACGGGACGGAGATCGTCCGCGGCCTCGACCTCGCCGTGGACACGAACGAGGTGCACGCGATCATGGGCCCGAACGGGTCGGGTAAGTCCACGCTCGCCTACGCGCTCATGGGCCACCCCGCGTACGAGATCACCGAGGGGGACGTCCTCCTCGACGGCGAATCTGTCCTCGAGCTCGAGGCCGACGAGCGCGCGCAGCGGGGCCTCTTCCTCGCCTTCCAGTACCCGCACGCCGTCCCCGGCGTAACCGTCGCGAGCTTCCTTCGCTCGGCGGTGAACGCGATGCGGAAGGCGCGGAACGGAGGCGAGGAGGATCCGATCAAGATCCCCGAGTTCCGCAAGCAGCTCGACGCCGCCATGAAGGAGCTCGAGGTTCCAAAGGAGATAGCCGGCCGCTACCTGAACGACGGCTTCTCCGGCGGCGAGAAGAAGCGTGTCGAGATCCTGCAGATGGCGCTCCTGCACCCGCGGATCGCCGTGCTGGACGAGACGGACTCGGGCCTCGACATCGACGCGCTCCGCGTCGTCGCGGCCGGCGTGCGCAACCTCGTCGGCCCGGAGACGGGCGCACTCGTGATCACCCACTACCAGCGGATCCTCAACTACGTGAAGCCCGATTTCGTGCACGTCTTCGTCGATGGGCGTATCGTTCAGGAAGGCGGGCCGGAGCTCGCCGAGCAGCTCGAGGCCGAGGGCTACCAGGCCTTCGGCGTCACGAAGGAAGAGGCAGCCTGATGGCCACATCCGAGACCCAGGTCGTCGCGGAGATCGGCAACGAGTACCGCTACGGCTTCCACGATCCCGAGAACTACGTCTTCAAGTCGAAGAGGGGTCTCACGCCCGAG
>JAIBJN010000029.1 GCA_020029595.1 Actinomycetota bacterium
ATCCGTCAGCCGCGAGACGCCGACGATGGGCTTCGCCGTCGCCTCGCGCACGCGGCCGGTCCACTCGAGCTGGTGCCCCTGCCGGAAGAAGCGCGAGGCGCCGGAGTCCTTCGACCACTCCTGTGCCGAGCCGACGTTCACGTCCCAGAGATCGACGAGGTGGTCGGCGGCGCGGACGAAGGCGAGCCCCTCGTCGAGCTCGACCCCGTAGGGTCCGAGTGCGTCGACGGCGATACGCGAGACGACGGCGCACTCGCCGTCGACCGCCTCTCGTGTCACCTCGAGCAGCTCGAGCCAGAAGCGCGCCCGGTTCTCGAACGAGCCGCCGTAGGAGTCGGTCCGGTGGTTGTAGAAGGGCGAGAGGAACTGCATGGGCAGGTAGCTGTGGGCGCCGTAGACGTAGACGATGTCGAAGCCGGCCTCCCGCGCCCGCCGCGCCGCGGCGGCCCAGTTGTCCTGGACGTGCCGGATGTCGTCGAGCTCCATCGCCTTCGGCGTCACGAGCAGATACTCGCTCGCGAGCTGCGAGGGCGCGACGGCCGGGAGCCGGTACTCGCGCCGCGGGCAATGCGCTCCCGAGTGGTGGAGCTCGACGCCGGGAAGCGCGCCGTGGGAGTGGACCTCCTCACACATGAGCGCGAGTGCGCGGAGGTCGTCGTCGTCCCAGAGGCGGGCCGAGATGAAGGGCGTCTCGTCGGAATCGGGGCTGACGGCGCAGTACTCGGTGCAGACCGCCGCCCAGCCGCCTTCCGCCTTCGTCGCGCGGTAGCGGGCCTGCGCGCCCGGCTTCTGCACCCCGAAGCCCGTGCAGTGCGGCACCTGGTAGAAGCGGTTCCTGAGGACCTTCGGGCCGATGTGCAGCGGCTCGAAGAGAACGTCGTGCCGGGGGTCGCGCGCCACGGAGGAAGACGCTACCTTGCCCGCGCCAGCCGGTCCAGCTCGTCGTAGGGAACGGCGAGCTCGTCCGCCGCGAAGCGGAGGAGGATCTCCCGCATCCGCTCGGGGGTCATCCACGACCCGCCCAGCACGGTCTTGATGCCGAGTCCGTCGACGAGGGCGACCAGCCGGTCGGCCACCTCGTCGACGGCGGCTACCGGCCGGAACGCGCCGTTGTCGGTCCCGGAACGCACCACATCGTGGAAGTACCTCCGCCAGCGGGAGTCGAAGCTCTCGCCCGCGGGGAGGAGCTCGGGCCGGTGGAGGATGCGGAACCAGAGCTCGAGGACGAAGACCCACTCCTCGTGCGGCGAGCCCGTATAGGGGATGGAGAGCTCGAGCAGCGTCGCCAGCCGCGAGAGGTCGTCCGCCTCCTGCCCGAGCAGCTCGTCCACGCGGTTGTAGGGCTGCTCGTTCGCCCACGTGAGCGCGGCGACGAGCACCTCGTCCTTCGTCTCGAAGTAGTAGTGCACGGTTCCCGTCGAGGTGCCCGCCTCCCGGGCGATGTCCGCGATCCGGGTCGCGTCGACACCGCGCCGGACGATGACGCGGCACGCGGCGGCCAGGATCGACTCGGCTGTTGGCCGTGCGGGCCGTGTCGGCCTGCTTTGTTTGGCCACCGGGTCCATTCCGCTCGGATCCTAGTTTTTCCTAACCTTGACCGCCCGGTCGGAGTCGAATCTAATACACGCTGACTGACGCGTCAGTCAATCTGTGGAACCCGAGGAGGTCGAGGATGAGCACGGAGCACGACGGCGAGACGACTAAGCGAACCCTAGGTCGCGGAGACTTTCTCAAGCTCGGCGCCCTGACGGTGGGGTCGGGGGTCCTCGCCGCGTGCGGCGCGGAGGGCGCTCCGGAGCCGGAGCCCGCCGCGCAAGGCTCGACCGAGAAGGCGGAGGAGCGCCCGCCGATCGAGTCCGAGCCGGGCGATCTCGAGGTCTTCGAGTGGGCCGGCTACGAGTTTCCCACCTACGGGGGCAAGGGAGGCCCGCTGCAGCCCTACGTCGACGCGTACGGCAAGCCCAAGTACGTCTTCCTGACGAGCGACGACCAGGCGATCGGCAAGGTGCGCGCCGGCTACCGGCCCGACACCGTCCACCCGTGCGTCGACTACACCGGGAACTGGGTGGAGATGGGGGTCGTCCAACCCTGGGACACGTCGCTCATCAGCAACTTCAAAGACCTCGAGCCAGCGCTCGTGAAGGGCGGGCAGGTCGACGGCCAGCAGTACTTCATCCCCGCCGACTGGGGCTTCTCCTCCCCGCTCTACCGCGCCGACAAGGTGGAGCCGGACGGCGAGGAGTCGTGGACGCTCATGTACGACGACCGCTACAAGGGGAAGATCTCCTGGTGGGACAGCCCGCTCGAGAACTTCGTCATCTGGGGCTACGTCAACGGCATCGACGACCCGTGGGAGATGACGGACGACGAGCTCGACGAGGGGCGCGACTTCCTCATCTCGAAGAAGCACCTCTGTCGCAACTTCTGGTCCTCGCAGACGGACATGGACGCCGACTTCGCCGCCGGCAACATCTGGATCGCGTACGCCTGGGGCGGCTCCTACACGGGTGCGAAGAAGGCCGGTCTCGACGTGGTCTACAGCGACCCCAAAGAGGGGCGACTGGGCTGGAACTGTGGCTTCGTCCTCATCAAGGACACCGACAATTTCCGCCACGCCCACGAGTATGTGAACACCTGGGTCAGCGCGGAGTCGGCCCTGTGGAACATCACGAACTACGCCTACGGGATGGCGAACACGAACCTCGACCTCGCGAAGATCGATCCCGACCTCGTCGCGGTCTTCCACCTCGACGACCCGGCCGCGCGCGAGGAGCCGAGGGCGCACTACGCCCGTCCTTTGACAACCGAGCGTCGAGCCGCGTACGCCCAGCGCTGGGACGAGGTGAAGGCCGCCTAGCGCAGCGGGTGCAGACATGGCGGTCGAGGCTCAGGAAGTCGCCAAGCCGACACCGGCGAAGGGCGTCATGCGCCGGTCTCATTCCGGCCTCGCCACGACCGGTCTCCTCGCCCCGCCCACGCTCTGGCTCGCGATCTTCTTCCTCGTCCCCGTCGTCCTCATCCTCCTCTACAGCGTCAACCTCTTCTCGCTCTATCCGGGCGGGCAATACTTCACGCTCGACGCCTGGAAGGACTTCCTCGACGGCGGGCCCTTCCTCCAGCTGTTCTGGAAGAGCATCTGGATGTCGCTGGCCGTCTCGGTGATCGCCGTCGTCGCGGCCTACCCGATTGCCTACTACCTCGCGCTCGTCGCCTCGAAGCGAAAGTACGTCCTCCTCTTGCTCATCCTCGCCCCGTTCCTCGTGAGCTACTTCCTGCGCCTGCTCGCGTGGAAGGTCATCCTCGGCGACCAGGGCGTCATCAACTCGTTTCTCTACTGGACGGGGCTCCGAGCGGAGGACGATCCGGTGACCTGGCTCCTCTACAGCAAGTTTGCCGTCGTCCTCACCCTCATCTACGTCTACGTCCCCTTCGTCGCCCTGCCCATCTTCGCCTCCCTCGAGTCGATGGACCGACGCCTCCTCGAGGCGGCCGCCGACCTCGGCGCGAGCCGCTGGCAGGCGTTCCGGAAGGTGACGCTGCCCCTCTCCCTGCCCGGCGTCATCGCCGCCTTCATCTTCGTCTTCATCCCCACGATCGGTGAATACTTCACGCCGCTTCTCGTCGGCGGCGTGAACGGGACGATGTTCGGGAACGCGATCGCCGACCAGTTCGGCCAGAGCCTCAACTGGCTCAACGGGTCCGTGCTGTCGTTCTTCCTGCTCCTGGTGGTCGCCCTGCTCATGGGCGTCTTCGCCCGCTACCTCACGATCCGCCGGGTGGCGACCGGCTGATGGCCCAGACCATGGACATCGCGGTCTCCAAGAACGGCAAGCGGGTTCTGAACGTCTGGTTCGCGGTCCTCGTGCTCTTCCTCTACGCCCCGCTCGGGCTCCTGCTCCTGTTCTCGTTCAACGACAACAACCTGCCCGTCTTCCCGCTCAAGGGATTCACCACGAGCGCGTACGAGCAGTTCGCCGCCAACGCCGAGCTCAAGGCCTCGGTCGTCACGAGCGCCAAGGTGGCGGCAATCTCGAGCCTCATCGCCGTCCTCCTCGGGCTGCTCGCCGCCATCGTGCTCGTCCGGCGGCACGTGTTCGGCAAGTCGGTCGCGTCGGCGCTGCTCCTGAGCCCGCTCGTCGTTCCCTACATCGCGCTCGCGATCGGCCTGCTCGTCTTCTTCAGCCAGGTGCCCGAGTGGTTCCCGCTCGGCATGCGGACGATCGTCATGGGCCACGTCGTCCTCTCGATCCCGTACACGATCCTCATCCTCGTCCCCCGCTTCGAGCGGCTGGACGTGCGCATCGAGGAGGCCGCGCGCGACCTGGGCGCCGGCGCCTTCCAGACGTTCCGGCTAATCACGCTCCCGCTCATCCTTCCGGCCCTGGTGTCGGCCTTCATCGTCGCCTTCGTGCTCTCCTTCGACGAGATCATCATCGCCTCGTTCGTGAACGGGGACATCACGACGTTCCCGATCTACCTCTTCTCACAGCTCCGCTTCCCGACGCTCCTGCCGCAGGTGATCGCCGTCGCCTGCGTCGTGATGGCGGCCTCGGCGCTCATCCTTGTGGGGGCCGAGATCGGGCGGCGGATCCTCGAGCGGCGCCTAGGCGCCGAGCTCTAGGAGTTCGCAGGGCTGCCCGCGCCCAATAGTGGGGCAACGTGTCGAGGCTGCGCGAGTAGCCGTATGCTCCGAGAGCCGTGAGGATCCCCTTTCTCGAACTCACGAGCCGGCTGACAGGGTTCTCGACCCCCATCTTCGGAGTGTCGTGGGATCCGCCGAAGTTGGACGTTGATGTCGCGCGTCGCCTCCTGACGATCCTCGAAGACAGGCGCGTTCTTTTCGCACCGCACGAGCTAGAGGTTCCCCGACACGCGGTCGAATCCGTCCTTCAGATCCGGGAGCATCTAACGGCAGCGCTTACCGAAGTTGATCATTCGTCCCAACTCGGTCAGTCCCTTGCGGCGATGCGCGGAGCTTGTCGTCAGTTCCTCGATCAAGTTCGGAGCATGAGAGCCGACGGCAGTTCGTTCATGAGCCTTCCGCTCTTCGACCAGTGGCTTCTCGGGTCGGCGCTCGGAGAACTGCGGGCAGTGTTCGGTATTCATATCGGGCAGATCGCCATGAGCTACGGGATCGACGTCGAGCCGCAGCTCGCCGAGCTTCTACCGCCTCCGCCTGATCCGGGGTCCTAGGCCGGCTCGTCGCTGGGCACCGATCCCGCCAGCACCGAGCTGTCGTGCGCCGGCCAGGTGAGCACGACGTTGCGGCCGGAGTCGATCGCCCGGCCGGGGCCTCCCTCGTTCATGCGATGGCTGACCACGCGGCCGACCTTGGTGTCGACGTAGAACTGCGTCAGGGAGCCCAGGTAGACGACCTCGGCGACGACGCCCTCGAGGCGGGAGCCGTCCTCGGGGGCGGGCTCCTCGGCGAGGTCGATGCGGATCCGCTCCGGGCGCACAGCGAGCTTGAGGCTCTCGCCCTGCCGGTGGCCGTTCGCGACGGGGACGACGAGACGCTCGCGCGGTGAGACGCGCGAGACGAGCTGCCCGTCGGCGACATCGTCCACCCGGAAGTCGAGCGCGTTCAGCGAGCCGATGAAGTCCGCGCAGAAGGCCGTCGCCGGGTGCTCGTAGAGCTCGCGGGGGGAGGCCGTCTGCTCCACGATGCCGTCGTTCATGACGCCGATCCGGTCGGACATGGCGAGCGCCTCTTCCTGGTCGTGCGTCACGTAGACGAACGTCGTCCCGAGCTCGGACTGGATGCGCTTGAGCTCGAGCTGCATCTGCCTGCGGAGCTTCACGTCGAGCGCGCCGAGAGGCTCGTCGAGAAGGAGCGCCGCCGGCCGGTTGACGAGCGCCCGCGCGAGCGCGACCCGCTGCTGCTGGCCACCGGAGAGCTGCGCCGGCTTCCGCTTCTCGAGCCCTTCGAGCCGCACGATCTCGAGCATCTCGGCGACGCGCGTGCGCTGCTCGCCCTTGGGCACCTTCTTCAGGCGCATGCCGAACGCGATGTTGTCGCCGATCGACATGTGCGGGAAGAGCGCGTAGTGCTGGAAGACCATGTTGACGTTGCGCCTGTTCGGCGCTTCGATCGTCACGTCCACGGCGCGGAGGAGAATGCGGCCCTCGTCCGGATGCTCGAAGCCGCCGATCATGCGGAGCGTCGTCGTCTTGCCGCAGCCGCTCGGGCCGAGCAGCGAGAAGAACTCGCCCTCGCGGATGTCGAGCGAAACCGCCCGCACGGCCTCCACCTTGCCGAACCGCTTGCTGACGTTCTCGAGGCTGATCCCGACGTCGCTCACGTGAGAGCGAGTGTAACGCAGGCTTTCCGCTGCTCGAAACGGCGATCCGTCTTGATTGCCGGTCCTGCGCAGGCGATCCTAACCAGCGCGGTGCGAGCGACTGCGTGGACACGCGGAGACGTCCTTCTCGCCGGCGGCGGGGCGGTCGCACTCGCCGCGACGGCTGAGGCCGCCTGGTCGCTCAGGGCCCGCTTCGCGCTCGACCTCGCCGGTCTCTCTGCGCTCGAGCGCGCCGGCGTCGCGCTCTGGGACTTCCGCCCGGTGCCGATGGCGCTCTGCGCGGCGGGCGTCGTCCTCGCGTACTTCGGCCTGCGCGAGTCGCCCGGCCGGCTCGCGGCCCTCCACGTCCGCGCGCGCCCGGTGCTGGCCGTGCTCGCCGCCGCGCAGGCCGCGCTGGCGTTCGTCGTCCTCGCCTTCGCCGGCTGGATGGCCGCCGTCGGTCGCGTGGGCGGCCGCGACGAGCTCGGCTTCGTCTACTCGGGCTCGGAGCGCCTCGTCACGCTCCTGACTCAGGTGGTCGCCTGCCTGCCGCTCGGGCTCGTCCTCGCACTGCTCGCGGTACTCCTCTCGCGCCCCGAGATCGCTCCCGAGCCGGCGCTGGAGGTTCAACCGCTATCGCCGCCGGTGTCCCTCTTCGCCGAGATGGACGAGCTCTGGCGCGAGCGGCTCGCCTTCGGACCGCGGCGCGAGCAGGCGCGGGCGCTCCTCCTGCGCATCCGGGCCCTCGAGGAGGCGGGCGACGACGACTCGGCCCGCGAGCTGGCGGAGAAGATGCGCAGTCTCTAGGAGGCCAGCGCCTCGTAAACGAGTCGCTGAAAGTGCTGGATAAGGTGCTCGCTCGAGATCAGCAGGCGGCCGTGCGGCACCATCCCAGAGGCCAGGCCGCGCTGCACCGACTCGACGAGCGCCGCGTCCTCTCGCCCCACCTGCGTCCCGAACTCCATCATCTGCCGCACCGTCTCGTCCGGGACGTCCTCGTAGTAGAACCAGTCGGTGAACCCCGCCGAGCGCTCGGGTCCGGCCGGGCGCGTGACGTCCACCGACATGTTCCCGGGGCCGGGGTCGATGTTGACGGTGACGTTCGGCCAGAAGAGGTGGTACTGGGCCTGCGCGATCACGCCGGTGGGGTCGTAGGGCGCCTTCCCGTTTCCCTTGGCCGACGCCTTCGGCGTCCCGAACTGGCTCGAGACCAGCCCCTCGGCACGAAGCTCGTAGGCGTCGGGATCGACGTCGATGACCTTGCTGAAGCCGGGGTGTGCGACCGGGCAGTGGTAGCACTCGAGGTAGTTCTCGATCGCGATCTTCCAGTTGGAGGCGATCTCCCACTCCGTTCGTTCCCGGAAGCGGAGGAGCCCGAGGTCGAGGCCGCTCTCGGCGACGAGGCCGGGGAGCGGTCCGAGAGCCTCCAGCAGGGGCCCCGCCTCGGGGTCGGGGCTGACGAACACGAGCGGCCCCCAGGTGTCGACCGCCACGGGCAGAAGCGAGAAGCCGCCGCGGTCGAAGCCAGGCTCCCGCTCGGAGCGCGGCGCCTTCTTGAGCGATCCGTCGAGGGCGTACGTCCAGGCGTGGTAGGGGCACTGGAGGGACTTGCGGTTGCCGGCGCCGTCGGCGACGAGGTGGCCGCGGTGGCGGCAGACGTTCACAAACGCCCGCAGCTCCGCCGAGCGGTCGCGCACGACGATGACCGGGACGTGTCCCGCGAACGACGTGAAGTAGTCGCCGGGCTCGGCGACCTGGTCGGCCCGGCCCGCGTACTGCCAGGCCCGGGCGAAGATCCTGTCCTGCTCGAGCCGGAGAATCGTCGGATCCGAGTACCAGTCGGCCGGTAACGTCGCTCCGCCTGCCAGCGCGGCGCGCAGATCTGCCGTGTCGGTGAGCCCGAACGCGTTCCCCATCGCCGAATTCTACCCCGGCGCCCGAACCGCCTAGGCTGTCAGGTCGGCCGCCATCTCCTCGAAGGCGGCCACGAAGGCGTCGCAGTCATCGAAGGAGTGGACGACGGAGAGCGTCCATTCCTCCTCGCGGCCGGGCGTCATGAACACGCCGCGGTTCATGTTGTAGAGCCAGGCGAGGTCGCAGAGCTCCCCGTCCTGGTTCGCCTTGTACGTCTCGTAGTCGACGATCTTGAGCGGGGAGAAGGTGACGCAGCCCTTGGCGCCGACGCCGACTGCGTAGCCTGGGAGCCCATAGCGCTCGATCACGCCCTGGCAGCCGGTGAGGATCCGCTCGTTGAGCGCGTCGAGGTGCCGGTAGGCGTCAGCCGTCAGCACGTACTCCAGGCTCGCGCGCGCCGCCGCCATGGCGAGCGGGTTCCCGTTGTAGGTTCCCACCTGGTAGACGTCGCCCGACTCGACCACCTCGAACGCTTCCTCGGTGCCGCCGATGGCGCCTGAGGGGAGGCCGCCGCCGAGCGTCTTCGCCAGCGTGACCATGTCCGGCGTGACGCCGAAGCGGTCGGTCGCGCCGCCCGGCGCGATGCAGAGGCCCGTCTTCACCTCGTCGAAGATGAGGACGATGCCGTGCGTCCGCGTGAGCTCGCGGACGGCCTCGAGGTAGCCGGGCTCGGGGAGGACGACCCCGAGGTTCATCATCGCCGCCTCCATGATCACGCAGGCGGGCTTCCGGCCCTCCTCGATCAGGCGCTCGATGCGCCGCTCCATCGCCGGCGCGTCGTTGAAGGGCACGGCGATCGTCAAGTCGGCCACGGACTGTGGGATGCCCGCGCCGTAGGGGAGCGAGGCGTAGTCGTCCCGGTCGCCGATCTGGTCGTAGGGGACGCCGATCGACACCATCACGTAGTCGTGGTGGCCGTGGTAGGAGCCGAAGATCTTCACGATCGTGTCGCGCCCCGTGGCTGCACGGGCGATCCGGATCGCGTCCATGGTCGCCTCGGAGCCCGAGTTCGTGTAGCGCCATTTCGGAAGACCCCAGCGGCGCGCAAGCTCTTCGGCAACGGCGACCCCGTCCTCGGTGGGCGCCGCGAAGTGCGTCCCGAGCGGGTAGCGCTCCGCGACCGCCTTCTTGATCGCCGGGTGCGCGTGCCCTTGCACCATCGAGCCGAAGCCGTTGTGGAAGTCGAGGAGCTCGTTCTTGTCGACGTCCCAGACCGACGCGCCGTGTCCGTGCGAGAGGTAGATCGGCCAGGGGTCGCGCACCTGATAGGAGGAGGCGACGCCGGCGGAAAGCGTCTTGCGCGCCCGCTCGTACATCGCGCGCGAGCCAGGCGTCCGCTCGTTCAGCCTGCTCTCCTCGCGCTCGGTCAGCTCGCGGATGCGCTGCCGGTCGATCTCGGTGAGGGTCGCCTCGGTTGCCATGCGGATCCTCCTAGGCAGGTTCGTCGGGGGACGGCTCGTCCGGGACGGCGGAGGGGGCGAGAACGCGGAGTGCCTCCTGCGGGAAGTGCAGCATGAGCGACTCACCTTCCTCGTAGCCGAAGGGCGTCCCGTCGTTCGGCACGATCGCCTTGATCAGGCTCCCGCCGAGGATGCGGACGCGGAGCTCGCGGAAGCCGCCGAGGAAGACCGCGTGCTCGATCAGGCCCGGGAGGCGGTTGTCGCCGTCTCCCCCCGGCGGCTCGATGCGCACGCGCTCGGGCCGGATCATCGCCTTCACGTCGCCCCGCGCGCCGGTCGCCCCCTGCTCGGCGTAGAGCGTGCGCTCTGCCACCCGCAGGACGCAACAGTCGCCCTCGGTCCCACGAGCCTGCGCCGCGATCAGGTTCGAGACGCCGAGGAAGTCGGCGACGAAGAGCGTCTCGGGCTCATCGTAGACCGCTTGCGGAGGCCCTGCCTGCTCGATGTGCCCGTCGTTCATGACGGCAATGCGGTCGCTCATCGTCAGGGCCTCTTCTTGGTCGTGCGTCACGAAGACGAACGTGACGCCGACCTCGGACTGGAGCGCCTTCAGCTCCACCTGCAGGTCCTTGCGAAGGCGGGCGTCGAGGGCGCCGAGCGGCTCGTCGAGCAACAGCACCTGGGGGCGCAGGACGAGGGCGCGGGCGAGCGCGACACGCTGCTGCTGGCCGCCGGAGAGCTGGCCCGGCTTGCGCCCCTCGAAGCCGGTGAGCTGAACGAGCTCGAGCACCTCCGCGACCTGCCGCCGGCGTTCCTCCTTCGTCGTCTTCCGGTACTTGAGGCCGAAGGCCACGTTGTCCGCCACGTTCAGGTGCGGGAAGAGCGCGTAGCTCTGGAAGACGGTGTTCACGTTGCGGCGGTGCGGAGGCGTCTGGGCGACGTCGACGCCGTCGAGCAGGATGCGCCCGCTCGTCGGCCGCTCGAAGCCGGCGATCATCCGCAGGGTCGTCGTCTTGCCGCAGCCCGAGGGCCCGACCATGGTGAAGAACTCGCCCGGCGGCATGTCGAGGTCGATCCCCTCGACGGCGGAGACGCCCCCGTAGCTCTTCGTCAGCTCCTCGAGCCGGACTTCACCGTTCAATTGCCACCTCCCCCAACGTCGCGGCCTCGGAGGCGCTGCCCGCGCCGGCGAAGCGTCTGTACACAAGGTACGCGAGCGCGATCGTCACGAGCGTGATCACGAGCGTGATCGACGCGAGCGCGTTGAGCGCGGGCGACGGCGCGCCGCGTGCCGTCGAGTAGAGCAGCATCGAGACCGTGTTCGTGTCCGCCCCGGCCGAGAGGTACTGGGTGACGACGAAGTCGTCGATCGAGAGCGCGAAGACGATGCCCGCGCTCGCGATGATCGCCGGCGCGAGCAGCGGCAGGAGGACTCGGGTGAGCCGCGAGACCGGCGGCGCGCCGAGGTCGGCGGCCGCCTCCTCGTACTCCCGGCCGATGGTCACGAGGCGGCCGCGGACAACCACGACCACGTAGGAGACCGCGAACGTCACCTGCCCGATCGCCTGAGCCGTCGTCCCGAGGCCCCAGCCGTTGAAGATCTGCAGGAAGAGGAGAAGGAGCGCGACGCCCATGACCAGCTCTGGCGTCACGAGCGGCAGCAGCATCAGCGTGTTGGCGGCCCCGCTGCCGTGCCCCCGCCAGCGCTGGAGCCCGAGCGCGAGCGCGACGCCGAGTGGGACGGCCACGACGACGCAGATCACTGCCAGGAGCAGCGTGTGCTGGAGCGCCGAGAGGAGGCCGGGGTCGTTCTTCACGCTCCCGGGGTCGTCCAGGAACCAGCGCGTGGAGAAGCCCTGCCAGGTCGTCCGCGAGCGCCCGTCGTTGAACGCGAAGAGGACGGCGACCGTCACCGGGACGATCGACCACAGGATGTACACGCCCGTTACGATCGGAAGGAAGCGCGGGCGCCCCCAGGGGTTGCGGAGCCAGCTCACGAGACGCTCACTCCCGCTCGCCCTCCCGGCCGGCTCGCCGCGTCGCGCGCAGGTAGTAGAGCATGAAGACGAGCAGCACGACCGCGAGCACGACCGTGAGCACCGCTCCGACCGTCTTCTGCGAGCCCTGCCGAGTGAACTGGTCGATCTGGTTTCCGATCATGCTCGTCCGCGGCGAGGCCGAGACGAGGTCCTGCGTGTAGTAGTCGCCGAACATCGGCAGGGCGATCAGGACGAGGCCGGCGAGGATCCCAGGCAGCGACAGCGGCAGGGTCACGCGGCGGAAGGCGGAGAACGGGCTCGAGCCGAGGTCGCGCGCCGCCTCGATGTGGCGCTGGTCGATGCGGTCGAGCGCCGCGAACAGCGGAAGCACGAAAAACGGGACGTAGCCGTAGACGAGCGCGATCACGACCGTCGCCGGCTGCCCCTCGAGCCACCTGCCCTCACCCGAGAGCAGGTGGAGCGAGATGAAGAGCTGGTCGATCGCGGTGTAGTGGAGCACCTTCGTCCCCCAGCCGGCCGCGTCGAGCAGGTTGATCCAGGCCAGCATCCGCATCAGGTAGTTGATCCACCAGGGCAGCACGAGCAGTACGAGCAGAAGGCCCTTCCAGCGTCCTGCGTGGCGAGCCGCGAAGTACGCGACCGGGTAGCCGATCAGGAGCGAGATCACGATCGCGATCCCCACGTACGCGAAGGTGCGCAGGTAGACGGTGAGGTACTGCCCGCCGTCCCGGAAGTTCTGCAGAACCTCGAGGACGTAGCCGACGTTCCAGTCGAGCGGGTTCCAGAAGGGCACCGGCTCGTTGAGCGTGTTCTGGTTCCCGAACGCGACGCAGAGGACGGCGTAGAACGCGACGAGAAAGAAGAGCGAGAGCCAGACGACGCCCGGGAGCGCCAGGAATCGCCAGGTCCAGCGAGATTCCATCGGCGCCCGCTAGCCCGCCCTGAACTGCGACCAGGCCTGGTCCCAGAAGCGCTCCCCCTCGACCGTGAGCTGGAGGAGCTCCTGGTTGGCGAGGAACTGATCGGGGCGGGTGACCGCCCCCGCGAGGCTCTCCGGGATTAGACCCTCCCCGACGAGCGCCTCCGCGTCGATCCCCTTCTGCGGCGGCACGTAGCCGTTGAACTGCGTGAAGTTCTCGTAGGCGATCGCCTCGTCCAGCATGAAGTCGAGGAAGAGATGACCGAGAACGGGGCTCTCGGCCGCCTTCGTGACACCGAGGAAGTCGTTCTGCACGACGCCGCCGGCGTCGGGGCCCCAGTACGAGAGCACGTCGGGGCTGACGCCAGGCGGCATGTAGTAGAAGGCGCCGGCGAGCAGGTCCCCCGACCAGGAATGGTGCAGCACCGTCTTCCCCTCGGGCAGCGTCTGGTAGTCGGTGATCGTGACCTTGATGTTGCAGATGTCGGTCAGCTGCTCCAGGTCGCGACCCGCCTTGGCGACGAGCTCGGGGTCCTCCGTGTTCAGATTGGCGATGGTCTCGTCCCGAATCGCGTCACGCTGCATCGGCATGCTGAGGCCGTCGCGCTTGTCGTCGAGGAGGCCGACCTTCCCTTTGTAGGCCGACGACTCCCAGAAGATGTCCCAGGGCACGTCCATGCCGGGGATGTCCTGGCTGACCTTGTCGTTCCGCCAGCCGATTCCGTCCTGCCAGACGACGTAGGGCACCGTGTAGCGCGAACCGCGGTCGTAGAACGGGTCCGCGAGCTCGGGCCAGATGTTCGCTCCGAGGTTCGGCAGGTACGTGTGGTTGAGCGGCTGCAGGAGCTGCCGCGCCATGAGGTTGACGATGTTCGAGCCGGAAAGGCCGATGAGGACGTCGTAGTCGACGACCCCCGACGAGAGCTTGGCGATGGCCTCGTCGGCCGAGTTGTACGTGGCGAGCTCGACCTTGCAGTCGTACCGCTTCTCGAAGCGCCGCATCAGCGCGGGGTAGAGGTAGTCCGCGTAGTTGAAGAGACGGAGCGTCCCGCCCTCCGGCGGGAGCCCGTCGGCGATCTTCGGGTTGCCGTCGACGATCGCCCAGGTGACGCTGTTGTCGTTGCGAGGGAGCGGGAGGCCGCCGGGCCCGACCGGCTTCGGCACGACGAGCGGCGAGCCGCTTCCGCCGGCACCGTCGGTCTCGCAGCCCACGGCGATCGGCGTCGTCGTGTTCTCGCAGGCGGCGAGCCCTCCGGCCGCGCCGACGCCGACAGCAGCGGCGGCAGCGCCGCGGAGGAGCTGTCCTCGAGTGAGCCCGGATCGGTCCTTCGGGTGTGCCATGCCGGACAGGAAGGAGAATTGAACGCTGCCCCGTCGGGCAAGTCAAGCAGTAGGCGCCCCTGCGGCGAGCAGCCCGGCGCGCAGCTCTGTGAGCTCGGCCGCCACGCGCTCCATGAGCGGGATCGGGCCCGTCGTGATGCGCACGAACCCGCCGAGCCCGAACTCACTCCCGGCGCGAACGAGGATTCCCCGGCGGGCGAGCCCGTCTGCTAGGGCGACGTCGTCGACGCCGACGTCGACGAGGAGGAAGTTCGCCTGCGAAGGGACGGGCTCGGCTCCGGCCTCGCGGAGCCGGTCGGCGAGGCGCTCTCGCCCCGCCTCGTTGGCCAGTCGCCGCTCGTCCACGAGCCCTGAGCGGCGCAGGCTCGCGCGCCCGGCCGCGAGCGCGGCCCGGTTGACGTTGAAGGGCTCCTGGACGACGTCGAGGAGGGAGGCGAGAGGATCGTCGACGATCGCGTACCCGAGGCGGAGCCCGGCGAGGCCGAAGACCTTCGAGAACGTCCGCATGAGGATGACCGGGGCGCCTGCCTCCACGTCGCGTATGCGGTCGAGGCGGACCTCGGGGTCGACGTACTCGACGTAGGCCTCGTCCACGACGACCGCGCACCGCTCCGGCAGGCCGGCGAGCAGACGCTCCCACTCGTCGCGCTCGACGAGCGTGCCGGTCGGGTTGTTCGGGTCGCAGAGCCAGACGAGCCGCGCGCCCGCTTCGCGGGCAGCCGCGGCGAGCGCGTCGACGTCGTGGCGGTGATGCCGGCTCGGAACCTGCACGATCCGCGCGCCCGCGGCCGCGCAGGTCGTCGCGTAGAGCCCGTAGGTCGGGTCGGTGAGGACGACCTTGGCGCCGGTCTCGAGGAAGGTATGCGCCACCGTGGCGATCAGCGCCTGGATGCCGTGGCTCGGCACGATTCGCTCCGGCGTCGTCCCCACCCACGCGGCCACGCTCTCGCGGAGGTCGGTGTACGCCTCCGCCGGGTAGATCCAGGCCCGCTCGAGCTCGGCGAGGACCTCCTCCTCGATGCCCGGGAAAGGCCCTTCGAGCCCCTCGTTCCAGTTCAGCTTCACGATCTCGTCGAGTCCGTACGCGGCCTTGAGCTCCTCGAGGCTCGGGCCGGGCCGGTACGGCTCGAGGCCGATGAGGGAGGGTCGAACGAGCCGGGTCCAGTCCGTCACGAGTGAGGCACTAGGTCGGGCTCCACATCTCGAGCAGCGCGGGGACGTGGACGACGGCGGGGCCGTCGTGGGTGAGGGCGCCCGCCAGCGCCTCGCCGACCTCTTCCGGCCGGGCCGACACGACCGCGACCCCGAACGCCTCGGCGGCGGCGGCGAAGTCGGGCTCCGCGAGGTCGACGGCGAACGTCTCCCCGAACTGGTCGCGCTGGTACTCGCGCAGGATCCCGTAGCCGCCATCGTCCACGAGGAGGAGCGCGGCGGCGAGGCCGTGCTGGCGCGCGGCGGCGAGCTCCGCGATCCCGTAGTTGAAGCCACCGTCTCCACAGACGGCGAGCACCGGGCGGCCGGGGACGGCGAGGGAGGCGCCGAGTGCGGCGGGCCACGCGTACCCGAGCGTCCCCGAGCCGAGCGGGTAGAGGAAGCTCCTCGGCGCGTAGGCCGGGAAATGCGCCGCCGCCCAGTAGGCCAGGATCGTCATGTCCCAGGCGGTCACGGCCTCGCGTGGAAGCGTCGCTCGGATCGTCCGCAGGAGCCCGCGCTCGAGGTCCCGGTCCTGCGCATCGAGGCCGGCCTCGATGCGCAGGCGGAGCTCCGCAACCCTGCTTTCGCCCCAGAGAGCGGCGGCCGGCGCGGCGGGAAGGCGCTCGCCGAGGGCCGCCAGCGTCGTCCGCGCGTCGCCGACGAGCCCGAGCGCGTCGTACGTCGCCCCGATCCGCTCAGGGTCGGCGTCCGCGTGGATGACCCGGCCGGAGAAGCCGAGCTCGTACTGACCCGTCGTCTCGGCGCCGAGCTGCGTGCCGACGGCGAGGACGACGTCAGCGCCGGCGAGGAGCTCCCGAAAAGCCGCCTCGTCGCACGCGGAGCCGGCGGCGAGCGGGTGGTCCTCCGGGAAGACGCCCTTGCCCATGTACGTCGTCGCCACCGGCGCGCCCAGCCGCTCGGCCACCAGGCGAAGCTCCTCCCAGGCGGCCGAGCGCAGGACGCCGCCCCCGGCCCACACAACAGGGTTCTTCGCTGCGCGAAGAACCCTAGCGGCCTCGTCGAGGACGTTCTCCTCGGGCAGTGGCACCGTGTGCGGCGAGTACTCGAGATCCTGAGGCGGCGGCACGTCGGTGCCGGCGACGAGGATGTCGACGGGGATCTCGAGGAAGACTGGGCCGCTCGGCGGGGTGAGGGCACGGCGCCAGCCCTCGGCGAGGAGCTCGGGGATCACTGCGGCCGTCTCGGCGCGAGCCGCCCACTTGACCACCGGCTCGAAGGACGCCTTCTGGTCGGGAAGCTCATGCAGGAACCCGCGCCCGGCGCCGATGAGATCGCGCGGGATCTGGCTCGCGATCGCGACGACGGGGACGTGCGCGCTCGCCGCCTCCATCAGCGCCGCGAGCGAGATGAGCGCTCCGGGGCCGGTGGAGAGGAGGAGCGGCGCCGGCCGGCCGCTCACGCGCGCGTAGCCGTCCGCCGCGAAGCCGGCCGAGAGCTCCGTGCGCAGCCCGATCGTGCGGATGGAGCTCGTCCGGAGGCCGTCCCAGATTGCGAGCGCGTGGATGCCAGGGACGCCGAAGGCGACCTCCGCGCCCGCCGCCTCGAGGCTCTCTGCGACGAGGCTCCCGCCCGTACGGGCTTTGACCGTCTGGGCCATAGCAGCGATCCTATCCAGGCGGATGACCCGCGATCCCCGCCACGACATCCTCTTCGAGCCCGTCCGCATCGGGCCGAAGACGCTCCGCAACCGCTTCTACCAGGTACCCCACTGCACGGGGTTCGGAAGCGAGAAGCCGGCGTCGCAGGCGCGCTTCCGCGGGACGAAGGCCGAGGGCGGCTGGGCGGCGGTCTGCACCGAGGAAGCGCTCGTGAGCCCCGACTCGGACTTCTGGCCGATCGTGTCCCAGCGCATCTGGGACGAGGACGACGCGCGCAACCTCGCGCTGATGGCCGACGAAGCCCACCAGCACGGGGCGCTCGCCGGCATCGAGCTGACGCACGGAGGCGCCCACGGGGGCACGCGGGAGTCGCGCTGGCCGGCGGTCGGACCCTCCCAGCTCCCGAGCGACTACAGCTCGGCGGTCGTCCCGAAGGCGATGGAGCCGGACGACATCCGGCGTGTGCGGTCCGACTGGGTGCGGGCCGCGAGGCTCGCGCGCGACGCCGGCTTCGACATCGTCTACGTCTACGGCGGCCACTCGTATCTGCCGCTTCAGTTCCTCTCGCCGTTCTACAACAAGCGCACGGACGCCTACGGCGGCGCGCTGGAGAACCGCGCGCGCTTCTGGCTGGAGACCCTCGGGGTCGTCCGGGAAGCGGTCGGGGACGACTGCGCGATCGCGGTCCGCATGTGCGTCGACGCGCTCGGGCCCGCAGGAATAGAGATCCACGAGGGCCTCGAGTTCATTCGTCTCGCCGACCACCTAGTGGATCTCTGGGACGTGAACGTCGGCTCGATCACAGAGTGGTCGAAGGACTCCGGCGTCTCACGTTTCTTCCCGGAGGGCTACCAGCTCGAGTGGACAGGGCGCGTGCGCGAGGCGACGGCGAAGCCGATCGTCGGGGTCGGTCGCCTCACCAACCCGGACCGGATGGCGGAGATCATCCGCTCGGGCGCCTGGGACCTGATCGGCGCGGCCCGGCCCTCCATCGCCGACCCGTTCCTCCCCAAGAAGATCGAGGATGGCCTCTACGGCGAGGTGCGCGAGTGCATCGGCTGCAACGTCTGCGTGATGAAGGCCGAGGCGGGCAACCACATCGGCTGCACCCAGAACGCGACCGCGGGCGAGGAGTACCGTCGCGGCTGGCATCCCGAGCGCTTCGAGCCGGCCGACAACCGCGACCGCGACGTCCTCGTTGTCGGGGCCGGTCCGGCCGGGATGGAGTGCGCGATCGTGCTCGGCAAGCGCGGCTTCCGCCGCGTCCACCTCGTCGAGGCCGAGGCGGAGATCGGCGGGATCATGCGCTGGATCCCGCGCCTCCCGGGCCTGGGGGAGTGGGGGCGCGTGCTCAACTGGCGCGCCGTTCAGCTGCAGAAGCTCCCGAACGTCGAGGTGATCACCGGGACCCGCCTGGAAGCCGGGGAGGCGCGCGAGTACGGTGCCGAGCTCGTCGTCGTCGCCACAGGCGCCCGCTGGGCGACCGACGGCCTCAACTACCTTACGCACGAGCCGGTCCCGGGCGCCGACGCCTCGCTCCCGCACGTGCTCACGCCGGAGCAGATCATGCTCGAGGGGAAGACGCCGCCGGGCGAGCGCGTGGTCGTCTTCGACGCCGAGGGCTACTTCATGGCCGCCGGCCTCGCGGAAAAGCTGGCGGGCGAGGGCTTCTCGGTCGAGCTCGTGAGCGGCCTCGAGAAGATCGCGCCGGTTTGCGACGACACGTTGGAGGGCCCGATGCTGCGGCAGCACCTCCACGACGCGGGCGTCCGCCAGCGTGCGGGTGTCGTGCTGACGGGCGTCGAGCCCGGTCGCCTGACAGCCGCGGACGAGTTCGGCGAGGCGCTCGAGCTCGAGGCCGACGCCGTCGTGCTCGTCACGCAGCGCCTCTCGAACGAGGAGCTCTACCACGAGCTCCGCTCCGGCGAGGACGCACTCGAGGCGGAGGGCATCGAGGGGGTCTACCGGATCGGCGACTGCGTGGCCCCGCGGATCATCGCCGAGGCGATCTTCGACGGGCATCGCCTCGCGCGCGAGATCGACTCCGAGAACCCGGCCGTTCCGCTCCCGTACAAGCGCGAGCGCATCCTCTTCGAGCCGGCCGCCCTGCGCGCGTGAAGATCCGCTCCGAGTTCCCGCGGGAGGTGCGGGAGATCGAGCACGCCTGGATCCCGCTGGCAGGCGGGACGCGCCTCGCCGCGCGCATCTGGCTCCCGGAGGACGCCGAGAGCGAACCCGTGCCGGCGATCCTCGAGTACCTCCCGTACCGCAAGACGGACGGCACGGTCGTCCGCGACTCGCGCCGTCAGCCGTACGTGGCCGGCCACGGCTACGCGGCAGTGCGGGTCGACATGCGCGGGACGGGCGACTCCGACGGGATCCTCGAGGACGAGTACACGGAGCAGGAGCAGGCCGACGCGCTGGAGATCCTCGCGTGGATCGCCGCGCAGCCGTGGTGCACGGGGAGGCTCGGGATGTGGGGCATCTCCTGGGGCGGCTTCAACGCGCTCCAGATCGCGGCGCGGCGTCCGCCCGGGCTCGGCGCGATCATGACGCTCTGCTCGACGGACGACCGTTACGCGGACGACGTTCACTACCGGGGCGGCTGCGTCCTCGCCCTGGACATGCTCCACTGGGCCTCCTCGATGCTGACGTGGAACGCGCGGCCGCCCGACCCGCGGCTCTACGGAGACGGCTGGCGCGAGGCGTGGCTGGAGCGCTTGGAGACGGCCTCGCCGTGGATCGAGCACTGGCTCGGCCACCAGCGCCGGGACGCCTACTGGAAGCACGGCTCCGTCTGCGAGGACTACTCGGCGATCGAGTGCCCCGTCTACGCCGTCGGCGGCTTCGTCGACGGCTACACGAACGCCGTCCCGCGGCTCCTCGCCGGGCTCTCGGTCCCACGCAAGGGCCTGATCGGCCCCTGGGTGCATGCCTTCCCGGAGGACGCCCTCCCCGGGCCGAGCATCGGGTTTCTCCAGGAGTGCGTGCGCTGGTTCGACCACTGGCTGAAGGGTGTGGAGAACGGGGTCATGGGCGAGCCGATGCTCCGCGTCTGGATGCAGGACTCGGCCGAGCCGCGGCCGAGCTACGACGTTCGTCCGGGTCGGTGGGTCGCCGAGCCTTCGTGGCCGTCGGCCGGCGTCGGTTCCCGCGTTTGGGAGCTGCCGCTCGACGAGCCTCGCGAGCTCCTCGGCGTCCAGTCGAACGGCGCGGGGGCGGGCGTCTGGACCGCCGAGGGCCAGTCCGCGGATCTCGCCGGCGACCAGCGGCCCGACGACGCGCTCTCGCTCGCCTTCGACTCCGAGCCGCTCGTCGAGCCGTTCGAGATCCTCGGCTTTCCCGAGGTGACGCTCGAGCTCGCCGTCGACCGGCCGGCGGCGCTCGTCGCCGTCAGGCTCTGCGACGTCTTCCCGGACGGGACCTCGGCGCTCGTCACCCGCGGGCTCCTGAACCTGACCCACAGGGAGAGCCACGAGCACCCGAGCCCGCTCGAGCCCGGCCGTCGCTACGAGGTGCTCGTGCCGCTCGACGTCATGGCGTACTCCTTCCCGGCCGGACACAGGCTGCGCGTCGCCGTCTCGCCGACCTACTGGCCGTGGGCGTGGCCGTCGCCCGAGCCCGTCCGCTTGACGCTCTTCTCCGGGAGGCTCGAGCTGCCCGTCCGGGAGCCGCGGCCCGAGGACGCGAAGCTCCCGGAGTTCGGCGAGCCGGAGAGCGCGGCGCCGATCGAGGTGAGGTCGGTCGCGGCGGCGCCCGAGGGGCGGTCGATCCGGCGCGACCTCGGCACCGGGCTCGTGGAGCAGGTCTTCGACTACGACCTGGGCGGCACGCAGCGCCTCGTCGCCATCGACCTCGAGACCTCGGACACGAGCCACACGATGTACTCGATCCGCGAGGGCGACCCCCTCTCGGCTGACGTGCGCTTCCACGCGACCTCCGGCATGGCGCGGGGGGACTGGCGGATGCTCTCGGAGGTGACGAGCGCCATGACCTCCGACGCGGAAGCCTTCCACGTGACGACGACGCTGGAGGTCTACGAGGGCACGGGGAAGATCTTCGTGCGCACGTGGACACACCGCTTCGGGCGCGACGGCCTCTAGGAATGGGGGTGTCGGGATAGCGGACTCTCTCCGTGTACCCGTGCTGACACCATCGCCGTTCCAGCTGCGTCCGTTTACCGATCGGGACCTCGACCTCGTTCGCGAGGCGGCGTCGGATCCGCACATTCCGCTCATCACGACCGTCCCTGCAGCGTTCACCGACGAGGCCGGGCGCGCGTTCATCCGGCGTCAGCATGAGCGGGCTCGAAGCGGCGCGGGGTACTCGTTCGCGATTGCGGAGGAGTCGAGCGGCCGAGCTGTCGGGCAGATCGGCCTCTGGCTCCGCGACATCGATCAGGGCCGCGCGTCGGTCGGCTACTGGGTCGTCAAGCCGGCGCGGGGTCGTCGAGCGGCGACCTTCGCGCTCAGAGCCGTTTCCCGCTGGGCCCTGACGGAGCTTGCGATTCCACGAATCGAGCTGTATGTCGAGCCGTGGAACGCGGCGTCGATACGCACTGCCGAGGAAGCGAGCTTCGTCCGCGAGGGCATGCTCCGGGCCTGGGAGGAGGTCGGCGGCGAGCGACGCGACATGCTCATGTATTCGCGGCTCCCCACCGACTGAGCCCTATGTACCCTCCTAGGGGAGGCGGTAGTACTCGCCGCAGCCGGAGAGGCTCGCCCACAGTGCCTGGCCGTCGACGATCGCGTCGAAGCGCACGCGCTCTGGCGACCAGGACTCCTCGCCGACGCGGAAGCTGCCGCTCGAGAGGGGTGTCAGGGGCTCCTCCGAGCCCCACGGCCAGGCGACGACGAGCTCGTCGCCGCGGAGGACGACGCGGAAGCTGGGGAGCCACGGGTTGTATGCGCGGTAGTGCCCCGCATAGGTCCGCAACTCGTCCGGCGGCTTCGGGGCAGGGCGCCGAGGCGTTCCCTCGCGGACGTAGACGTCGCCGCCGTGCACCGCCTCGACGACGGCGCCGTCCTTCCTGCGGAACCCGAGCAGGAAGAGCGCGAAGTCCGGGTGGTCGACGAGGAACCGGTCCTCGCCGCGAGGCTCGAGGGCCGATCGGTCGTCCCCGGCGAGGAAGAGGCGCCCGCCTTCGGCACGGACGGCGAGTCGGCGATCGTCGCCGACGAAGGTGCCCTCGTACTCGCTCCCGCTCTCGACGGCCAGCGGATCCGCGACAGGAGGCGGGGTCGCGCCGCCGCGGTAGTGGTCCAGCGCTGCCGCCGCGACCTCTCCCGTCAGGTCGCCGTCGTCCTCCCCGTTGACGAGCACCGCGACGCCGAGGCCCGCAGCGAGGTCGCCGAGCATCGTCGAGCCGAACCCGGGCATCGAGCCGCCGTGCCGGATCTCGCGCCGGCCGTCGATCTCGCGGACTTCGAGCCCGTACCCGTACGACCAGCCGTCGCCGCACTCGGCCACCGGAGTGGCCATGAGGCCGAAGGACTCCGCGGCGAGGACGTCTCTGCCTCCGTTCAGGAGGGCGCGCAGGAAGCCGGCGAGGTCATCGGCCGGCGCGGCGAGCGACCCGTCACCCGTGCCGGTCTCGACCCACGGCGCCGGAACCCACGGGTCGGCCCGCGGCGGAGGGCGGTCGCCGTACCAGCGCTCGTGGCCGACGGCGAGGCGCTTCCGCGTCTCGCTCGTCAGAGCGGGATCCGTCGCGCGCAGGCCGAGCGGGTCGAGGATGCGCTCACGGAGCACCTGGGCATAGGGCTTGCCTGTGAGCTCCTCGACCACGTAGCCGAGGGCGCGGAACCCGACGTTCGAGTAGTGGAAGTACGCGCCGGGCGGAAAGCCGGTCTCGGTCTCACGCAGAGCCCAGACGTCGAAGCGGGAGTCGGAGCTCAGGGCGTCGCCCGTGACGATCCCGGCCGTGTGCGTCGCGAGGTGGTGCACCGCGATCGGCTCGTGCTCGGAGCGAACCTGGAACCAGGGGAGGTAGCGCCCAACAGGCTGATTTGGGTCGAGAAGCCCCTCCTCGTGCAGCTGGAGGAGTGCGACCGCCGTGAAGGTCTTGCCGATCGAGCCGACCTCGAAGCGGGTCTCGGGCGTCACCGGAGTGCCGGCGGCGAGGTCGGCGTAGCCGAACGCTTCGCTGGCGATGATGCCTTCTCGGTCGGTCACTGCGAGCGAGAGCCCCGGGAGCCCCCGCACCGCGAGAAGCTTCTCCACATAGGCTCGCAGGTCGTCGGGCATGGTTCCCGCGCAATCCTAGGCCGCCTGCGGCGATAGGGTGAAGGCGTGATCGACTGCGACATCCATCCGCAGATCGGCGACCCGGAGGAGCTCCTTGCGTACATCGGGCCCGCGCAGCGCGGCTGGTTTCGCGCCCAGGGCCCGTCGCTCGGGCTCCCCGGCTACTCGTGGACGCATCCCTCCTCGTGGTTCCGCCAGGACATCGAGCAGAGCGGGCGTCCGCCCGCCGCCGATGTCGACGCCGTCCGCCGCGAGCTCCTCGACCCGAGCGGAATGGACGTGGGCGTCCTGAACGGCGACGACGCCGTGCTCGTCTCGCTGATGCCGAGCCCCTACCGCGCCGCCGAGCTCGCCCGCGCGCACAACGAGTGGCTGCGCGAGCGCTGGCTCGACGCGGAGCCGCGCCTGCGCGCCGCGATCCTCTGCCCGGCGCAGGACCCGCAGGCGGCAGCGACGGAGATCCGCCGCGCCGCCGAGGACGAGCGCTTCGTCCACGTGCTCCTCTGCGGCGGCGCCGACAGGCCGTACGGCGAGCCGCGCTACCTCCCGATCTTCGAGGCGGCCGCGGAGTGCGGGCTCCCCGTGGCGATCCACACGGGCGGCGAAGGCATGGGCATCGCGGCTCCGCCCGGCGGCGCCGGCCCCGTCACCTTCTACATCGAGTGGCACACGCTCGGGTCGGCGTGCAGCACGATGTCGCACCTCGTCTCGCTTCTCTGCCATGGAACGTTCGAGCGCCTCCCGACCCTGAAGGTGCTCCTGATCGAGGGCGGGCTCGCGTGGCTCCCCGGCATCATGTGGCGCCTCGACACGAACTGGCGCGCGTTGCGGAGCGAGGTGCCGTGGCTCGAGCGGAAGCCGAGCGAGGTCGCGCGCGAGCACGTCCGCTTCTCGACGCAGCCGCTCGAGCACACCGACGGGCAGGACGACACCCTCTTCGAGATGCTCGAAGCCGTCGGCGCGCCCGACAACCTCTGCTTCGCCTCCGACTACCCGCACTGGGACTTCGACGACCCGGGCTTCATGCTCATGCGGCTGCCGGAGGAGTGGCGCGCGAAGGCGTTGCACGAGAACGCGGCCGAGCTCTACGGGGTGCGGCTCGGCCTCCCGGCCGATGGCTAAGAACCCCTTTCGGAATGAAGCCAGGTGCCGCCGGGCCGCGCTGGACGGCGCGATCCTGCGTCCTCAGTCGCGCCCGTATTCTCAAATACGAGCGCTCCCTGCGTCCTTGCCTCCCACTCGCCCAGGACACCCCGGCGGCGACGCATCATCCCGAAATGGGTTCTGACTGGCACGACGTCGGCTGCCTCGCAGACGTCGAGCGCGCCGGCCGCGTGGTGGCCCGGGTCGGCGGGCGCGAGGTCGGAGTCGTCGTGGATGCGACGGACGGCTCGCTCCACGGGATCCGCAACCGCTGCCCGCACCATGGCGGGCCGCTCTGCCTCGGGTCCGTGCGCGAGCGGGTGGAGGGCGATCCAGGCGTCTACGAGCTCGCGGGGCGCCGTGTG
>JAIBJN010000135.1 GCA_020029595.1 Actinomycetota bacterium
GGAGACACCTCTTCCCATTCCGAACAGAGAAGTTAAGCCCGCCAGCGCCGATGGTACTCGGAGGGCAACCTCCCGGGAGAGTAGGTCGCCGCCGGTTTTTCTTGGAAGGGGTCGCCGCGAGGCGGCCCCTTTTTCGTTCCGGAACCGGCCTAACCCCCGACCACGCAGGGGCTCATCATCCGCTCGCGCCGCAGCGCGCGTGAATCGGGCCCAGGCCGATCGCGCAACCACTCGAACACCACGGAGTGCCGGCTAGTGGCGCCGGCCTCGTCCGCGAAGGGGAAGAACCACTGCGTCCAGTGGAGGACTGCGCGGGCGCCCTCGAGCGACGTGTTCTTCGTGCTGCGGCGCTGGCGCTGGACTGTGCTCCAGCTTCCGGTGGCGTCGTCGCGGACCTGCCTCGTGAACGTGAGTCGGAGATAGCCGTTCGACGGGCTCGTGCTCCAGCGGGTGTGGGCTCGGACGACACTCGGGCTGTGCCCGACGATGCCGCAACCGGCGCGCCTTGCCTCCCAGCCGAACGGGCCCTTCGTGCCTGACCAGGCAGGGAAGGGATCCGCGGCCGCGGTGCCGGCGCACGCAAGCACGGCCACGATCAGACCGAGGCCAGCAAGACGGGTCCCTGTACGGGTCATCCGTCGAGCCTACGGGAGCTTCCGGACGTCGAGGACGTCAAAGACGAGCATGAGACCGGCTCGCCGACGTGATCGAGCCCGCACCGTAGCTACGCGGCCCGAAGCTTCTCGCGCCACTCGGGATCGAGAGCCCGGAGGCGGGCCACGCGGTCGCCGACCGGCGGGTGCGTGGAGAACATCGCCGCCAGCCCGATCGGTTCGAAGGGGTTGACGATGTACAAGGGCTCCGTCACGGGGCTCGCCTGGAAGCGGACGAGCTCCTCGGCCTGCTCGATGCGGACGAGCGCATCCGCGAGCGGGTGCGGCGAGCCGCAGATCTCGGCCGCCCGGACGTCGGCGGCGAGCTCACGCTTCGGGGAGAGGAAGAGCTGGACGACACTCGCGGCGACGGGACCGAGGACGAAGAGAAGTGTCCGCTCGAGGAAGCCCCCGATCCGGCTCGCCTCGACGAGCCAGCCGGCGATCAGGACGACAGGCGTCTGGACGAGGAGATCGCGGTGCCGGGCGTGGGCGAGCTCGTGTGCGAGGACACCCTCGAGCTCGGCGGCCGGGAGGAGGGCGACGAGCCCCTGCGTGAGCCCGATTCCCGACGTTCCCGCGCCTCGGCCGACGGAGAGCGCGCGCGGGTGGCCGTCGGCGATGACGTAGAGCTTCGGACGCTCGACGCGGGCGACGAGGGCGAGGCGCTCGGCGGTCGAGTGAAGCGCGGGAGCCTCTGCGAGCTGGAGCTCACGGGCGCCAAGCGAGGCGAGAATGACGCGCGGGCCGTACCAGTAGACGGTGGCGGCCATCAGCAACGCGACGACGAGGAAGACGCTGCCGAGGCGCAGCCCGCCGAGCCACCAGCCGAGCGCGAAGAGCCCGCCCGCGAAAACGCCGTAGAGGAGGAGCGCCTTGAAGACGTTGCGCGCTGCGATGACCGCGCTGCGCACCTCGAGCCCTTCTTTAGGGCTCGCCTTCGCTCTCGGCCAGGCCGCGCGGGGGCCAGTCGGGCTCGGGAGCGTCGCAGCGGCTCGAGCAGTGGAGGGAGGCGATGTTCTGGAGCGGGATGAGGATGTGGCCGTTGAGCTCGATGTGGGGAACGCCCTCGACGCCGCAGTAGGCGGTGAGGGTGCCGTCCTGGTACTCGCCGCCGAAAAGCTCGATCTCGACCTGCTCGCCCTTGTACTTGTTCGTGTAGTCCTCCACGAGCCTAGTCTAGCCGCGCGATCCTGCCGTCCTCGACGGCCAGTCGGGACAGGCGGGCGTTGGGCTCGACGGGACGGACGCGGCGGTGCGCGGCCAGGTCGATCCCGAGCGCGACGGCATGGACCGCGCGAATCGGTCCTCCGTGCGAGACGACGAGAACGGAGCCGTCCGGGTGCTCGGCTGCAATCCGGAGGATGGCATCGAGGACCCGGCTCGTCATTCCCTCGTATGTCTCACCGTCCTCCCAACCGTGTCCGCCGTCCGCCCAGCGCCGGAACGCCTCCGGGAAGCGCTCCTCGGCCTCGGCGCGCGTGAGACCCGACCAGGAGCCGACGTCGATCTCACGCAGCTCGGGAAGCGCGCGGACGGAGAGCCCTCGAGGGGCGGCGACCGCCGTGGCGGTCTCTTGCGCGCGTCGGAGATCCGAGGAGTACACCGAGTCGAGGGGGACGGCGGCGAGGCGGTTCGCAAGCTCGGTCGCCTGCCGCCGGCCCAGCTCCGTGAGGGGGCGATCGGCGTGGCCTTGCCATCGAGCTTCCGCGTTCCAGTCGCTCTGGCCGTGGCGCGCGAGGTGAATCGTCGTCACGCCCGGCATCGTAGGGGCGGCAGCCTGATCGTCCGCTAATCCGGCCCGAAGTCCAGGCGGCGGATGACGGCCTCCTCGCCGGCGCTGAACGCGCGGCGCCGCTCCTCGTCGGCGGGGTCGACCATGTGCCCGTCGCGCCCGACGTAGCCCCCCTTTCCGCCAACGACGAGCAGCACGAGATCGCCGTCCCCGGCGTTCCAGACGCGGCGCGGTGCGGTTGCCGCCACGTGGCAGACGCCTCCGGGCCCGAGCTCGAACCGCTCGCCTTCGACCTCGAACCCGGCGAGCCCGCGGTGGACGAAGTAGAGCTCGTCCTGCTCGTCGTGGAAATGCTCGAACCAGCCGGTCTTCGGCGGGAGCACCATCGCGTTGACGCCGAAGGCGGTGAC
>JAIBJN010000098.1 GCA_020029595.1 Actinomycetota bacterium
ACGGGCTCTACGTCGCCGGGGACACGGTCTGGTGCGCCGAGGTCGAGGAGGCGATCGAGCGGCACCGTCCGCGCGTCGCGGTCGTCAACGGAAGCGGCGCCCGCTTCCTCGAGGGAGGGCCGCTCGTGATGACCACCGCGCAGGTCCGGGAGGTGGTCGAGCGCGTGCCGACTGTGGTCGTCGTCCACCTCGAGGCGATCAACCACTGCGTGGAGACGCGCGCCGACGTGCGCACGGCCGTCCCCGCGGCGCTCGTTCCCGACGACGGCGAGACGCTCGAGCTGAGCTAGACGGCCCTATCCCGCGTCGGCCTCGCAGCTGCCCTTCTCGAGCTGCATGCTTAGTAAGGCGACGACATGTCGTAGTACTTCCAGCGGGCCGTCAGCTGGTAGATGATGACGACGTCGAGGGTGATGATGAGGATCGACCAGAGCGGGTACCAGGTCATCCACCCGATCTGGGCGATCGCGTTCAGTCCGACGAAGAAGACCGCCGTCCACCGGGCCCACCCGCGGCCCCCAAAGAGGCCGAGGCCCGTGGCGACGATGATGATGCCCAGGATGAGGTGGATCCACCCCCAAGCCGTCGTGTCCCAGACGACGAGGTCGCCGCTGGCCGACCGCGTCAACACCTCGTCCCGGAAGAGAGCGCCTAGGCCCCAGAGGATGTTGAAGATGCCCACCATGAAGAGGACGATGCCTGTGAAGTAGACCCAGCCACTCTGCGTGCCCGTGGGGCGGGTCGCCGCGGCCTCCCTTTGCGTCATGGTCGCCTGTGTACGCGGATCTCCCATGCGAAGCTCCTTTCCCCGGCCGGTTTGCGCGATTCTGGCAGGTGTGGCGGACGGCCGTTAGTCTCGGGCTGGTGACGGCCAGGTCCGACACCCTCGTCTTCGTGCCCGCCTGGAACGAGGAGCGAAACCTGCCCGCCGTCCTCGACGAGCTCGCCGAGGGGCTCCCTGAGGCGGACAGGCTCGTGGTCGACGACGGCTCCTCCGACGGAACCGCGCGCCTCGCGCGCGAGCACGGCGCCGCCGTGGTCAGCTTCGAGGAGAACCGCGGCCTTCCGTACGGCGTCGCGGCCGGCTACGCCTACGCGGCGGAGCACGGGTACGCCTACTGCGGGCGGGTGGACGCGGACGGCCAGCACCCGGTTCCGGAGCTCGTTCGCCTCCTCGAGCGCGTGCGCTCCGGAGAGTGCGACGTCGCGGTGGGCTCGCGCTTCGTCTCGGGGGACGGCTACGAGCCGAACCGCTACCAGCCGAGCCCGGCGCGGGTCCTGGGCACGTCGCTCCTCCGGCGCGGGATGCGCCTCGCGCTCGGGCGGCCGTTCGGGGACGCGACGAGCGGCATGTACGCGGTGAACGCGAAGGCGATGCCGATCCTCTCCCACCCGTACGGAACCGGGGCGCCCGAGGTCGAGGGCCTCCTACGCCTCCGGGACGCCGGGCTCTTGGTCGAGGAGCTGCCCGTGAACATGCGCGAGCGGGCGAGCGGGGAGTCGAAGCTCGCCGGCAAGAAGGCGGTGCTCCTCGTCCTGACGGTGATCGGGACGCTCCTCGCCTACAAGCGCGTCCGCGGGCGATCCTAGCTGCGGCCACCGCGCGCCCCGGTCTGCTAGCGTCTTACATATGTCTTTTACACTTAGAGGTCGATGAGGCGCGGCTATGCACGCGGCGCGCGCTGCCGCTCGCCGGTCCGGCCGGGGCACTGGGAGGTGCGGGCGCGGGTCGAGCGGTTCGTCGAGCCGGCGCTCCTCCTCCTCCTGCGCGAGCGGCCGATGCACGGCTACGAGCTGATCGAGCGGATCCCCGAGGTCGCCGGCGAGGACGTCCGCGTCGACGTCGGCAACCTCTACCGGATCCTGCGCGCGCTGGAGGAGGAGGGCATCGTCTCCTCCGAGTGGAGCGCCGACCTGCCCGGCCCGGCGAAGCGCACCTACGAGCTGACCGAGGCAGGAAGCCGCCTGCTCGACCGCTGGGCCGAGGCACTGCGAGAGGCTCAGCGCGTCGTCGCCGGCTTCCTCCGACGCTACGAGCAGGGAGGGAGGTGAACGATGCATCGTCGCCATCGACGCGGTGCGGGGCGCTGCGGGCCCGGTTTCCGGGGCCGCCGCTACCCGAATCGCGAGGAGTGGCTCCGGGCGCTCGAGGAGCACCAGCGCGACCTCGAGCAGGAGGTCGCCGACGTCGCCGACCTCATCCGGCGCCTGAAGGAGCAGCCGACCGAGGCCGCCACGGTTTAGGAGGGTTGGACTAGCCGGGGAGGAGGGAGTGCGCGCCGGCGAGCCGTTCCTCGGCCCAGGCGCGCCATTCCTCCCCGAGCTCCGGCGCCCGCAGGAGCTCGGCGGCTCGGCTGCGGTCGCCGTGGTAGACGCGGGCCACCTCGCCCACGGTGAGCCGGTGCCCGCGCCGCTGGACGACCTCGACCGCATCGCCGGCTTCCAGCTCCCCCTCCGTGAGGATGCGGAGGTAGGCGCCGGGCCGCCCGGCGGCGGCGAAGTAGACCGGGAACTCGGCGTCGGCCATGCGCGCACCGATCTTCCAGCAGGGGGTCCGGGGCCCCGAGATCTCGAGGAGCGTCGAGCCGACAGCCCACCGCTCGCCGACGACCGCGGCGGTCAGGTCGATGCCCGTGAGCGTGAGGTTCTCGCCGAACGTGCCTGCCGGGAGCGGGCGCCGAAGCTCCTCGGCCCACCACTCGTAGTCCTCGCGCGCGTACGCGTAGACAGCCTTGTCCGGCCCGCCGTGGAACCGGCGATCGGCCTGCTCGTCGCCGGCGAGGTTGCTTCCGGCGACCCTGACGCGGCCGCTGACGGGTTCCTTCCAGATCGACGTCGTCGCCCGCCGGCCGAGCCACTCGATCTCGCGTGGCATGGCGACGTTCACGGACACGAGGGAGCCGGCCATGGCGCGGGACACGTTAGCCGCTCCCGGAGCGCTTCCCGGCGTCGGTTCCGGACGCTACGATCCGGGACGGCGCAGGGTTGGGCGCTCTATTTCGCATTCCTCATCCCGCCGCTCCTCCTCGGGCTCGGCGTGCAGTGGTGGCTGAAGAAGACGTTCGCCGAGCAAGCGCTGGTCGAGGTCACGAACAGCATGACGGGGGAGCAGGTCGCCCGCGGCGTCCTCGACGCCAACGGTCTCCACGAGGTGCCCGTGCAGTGTTCCCCGCGGTCGCGTTCTCGTCGAGCGTCTGGACGCGGCTGCTCGTCATTGGGCTCCTGCTGAACATCGCGGGGCTGATGCTCGTCGCGATCCTCCTCTACGCCGTTGCCGTCCTCTTCAACCTTGTAACGCTGCCGGTCGAGTTCGACGCCTCGAAGCGCGCGGGCGTGCAGCTCGGCAACCGGGACTAAGCCGGCGCCTCAGCGCCCCGTGCGCGCAGGCGATGGACGCCCCACGGGATCCACCAGAGCAGAAGCCCGACGCCCAGCGCGATCGCGAGGTTCGTCTGGAAGCCGATCGCCCCCACGAGAAGCGCCAGCGCCCAGTCTCGAGCACCGCGCAGGTCGCGGAGGAGGCCGATGTGGAGGAGGCCGGCCGCGGCAAGGAGCGCGGCGAGAATAGAGAGCGGAAAGGCGGCGAGGAGCGCGGCGAGCCCGGATCCCACCCCGAGGGCAAGGCCGAGTAGGAAGAGGCCCATTGCCAGCGGCGCGCCGCCGGTCCGCGCGCCGAAGGAGACGTGCGCGGTCAGCCCGCCCGCGCCGTGGCAGACCGGCATCCCGCTGATCGCGCCGGCGAGAAGGTTCGCGCTTCCGAATGTCGTTGCAAGCCTGCCGGGCCGCACCCCGGCGGCCTGGTCTCCGAAGTAGGCGCGCGCCGCGTCTGTGGTAGCGAGGCAGGAGTTGGCGAACGACAGGGGCGCCTGCGGGACGACGAGGACCGCGAACGCCGTTGCGAATGCGGCCGCGTCCAGGTTCGGGAAGGCGATCGCCGACGGGCCGAGCGAGACGTCACCCGCCGCCTGTGCGAGCATCACTGCGGCGCCCACGGCCACGAGCACGAGCGAGATGGCGAGTCGGCGGAGCGCAAGCGCGGCCACAAGCGCGATCGCCGCCAAAGGGACAGCCCAGGCGGCGGCGGTCGCATGAGCCGAGAACGCCTCCGGCGGGTCGACGACCAGGTTCCAGGCGATCCCGAGGAAGAGGAGGCCAACGGTGAGCTGCACGCCGCGCACCAGCGCGCGAGGGAACGCCCGCCCGGCGAGGTCGATGAGTCCGAGCCGTCCGGCAACGAGAAAGATGGCGCCCAGGAGAAGCGCGCCGGCGGCGATCTCCTCGGAGCCGAGGCCCTTCGCAATGGCGATCGCGCCGAAGGCCTTCAGGGGCTGGACGGGGATCGGAAGCCGGTAGACGAAAGCGGCGACGACGTAGAGAAGCCCGGCGGGAAGGAGCACCGCGGTCGCCGAGAGTCCGTTCCCGACGATCAGTGTCACGGCGATGGGGACGAGGACGCCGAGGTCGGCGACCGCTCCGGCCAGCTCGCGGCGGTCCACCTTCACGCGCGTATCATGCCTCCCCGCATGTTCTTCCGGCAGGTGCTGCACGAGGACCTCGGCTGCGCCTCCTACGTTGTCGCGGACGGGGGCGAGGCGGCCGTCATCGACCCGAAGTGGGATGTCGAGGAATACCTCGCGCTCGCGGAAGAGCACGGCTTCACGATCGCGCACATCCTCGAGACACACAACCACGCAGACCACGTCTCCGGCAAGGGGCGACTCGCCAAGGCGACCGGCGCTACGATTCACGTCCCTGCGGAGGCCGGCGTCTCCTTCGAGCACGAGCCTCTCGCGGACGGCGACAAGGTCGAGGTGGGCGACGTCTCGATCACGGCGCTCGCCACACCGGGCCACCGACCCGAGCACACGGCGTACCTGGTTGCCGACGAGAGCCGTGGGGCCGAGCCGTGGCTCGTCGTCACGGGCGACTCGCTCTTCGTGGGCGACGTCGCGCGCCCTGACCTCGCCGTCGAGGCCGAGGAGGGCGCGCGCGGGCTCTACGGGTCCCTCAAGCGCCTGCTCGGGCTCGGCGACTTCGCGGAGGTCTGGCCCGGCCACATCGGCGGCTCGCTCTGCGGCGGCGCGGGGATGAGCGAGAAGCCGGTGACGACGATCGGCTTCGAGCGCCGCTTCAACCGCCTCCTCGCGCAGGAGGACGAGGACGGCGTCGTCCGCGCGCTTACCGGCAGGCTCGCTCCGCAGCCGCCGAATTTCAAGCGCATCGTGGAGCTGAACCGCGGGCCGCTCCTGACCGAGGGGGCGCAGCTCGACCTGCTCGCGCCCGCCGCCGTGCGGGACCGCCTCCACGCGGGCGCGACCCTCCTCGACGGCCGCGATACGCGCGAGTTCGACGCCGTACACGTACCCGGCTCGATCAACGTGACGATGGTGCGGGCGGCAGTCGGCACGCGGGCCGCCTGGGTCGTCGACCCGGAAGGCGAGGTCGTCGTCGCCGCAGGGAGCGACGAGGAGGCCCGTCGGCTGGGCCGCCTGCTCGAGGCGGTCGGGTTCCGCCGTATCGCCGGGGTGCTCGCAGGCGGACTCGAGGCCTGGGGCGGCGCCGGCCTCCCGCTCGAGGCGACGGCCGCGATCGATGTGCCCGAGCTGGCGGAGCGGCTTCGCCGCGGCGACGTCCGCCTGCTCGACGTGCGGGAGGACGACGAGTGGGACGAGGGCCACGTCGCGGGCTCGCTCCACATTCCTTACCACGAGCTGCGTGGAAGCGTCCCCGACGACCTGAAGAACGGCGGCAGGCCGCTCGCGGTCGCCTGCTCGGTTGGCAACCGGAGCTCGATCGCGGTCTCGCTCCTCCGGCGGGCCGGCCTCGACGACGTCATCCACGTCGCGGGCGGCGGCATTGCCGAGCTCGCCGACGAGGGGATCGAGCTCGTCCAGGAACACTGAAGAAAAGGCGGCTCTTGCTACACTCCGCCGCGCAGGGCGGCGTAGCTCAGCTGGTTAGAGCAGCGGAATCATAATCCGTGTGTCGCAGGTTCGAGTCCTGCCGCCGCTACCTGGAGACCTCTCTCAAGCGAAGGCGAACAGACGATGGCAACCGGAGTACGAGTCGCGATCACGCTCGCATGCACGGAGTGCAAGCGGCGCAATTACCAGACGCAGAAGTCGAAGCGAAACACGCCTGATCGCTTCGAGACGAAGAAGCACTGTCGCTGGTGCGGCCGTCACACCCTCCACAGGGAGACTCGCTAAGTGGCGCGTCCGTCGCGCACCCGCCGGAAGCGCAGCGACTTCCAGGCTCCGGCCCAGTCCGAGCGCGCCCGCACGCGCACGCGCCAGGTCAAGCCGGCCGGGCAGCCGAAGAGCCAGACCGGCCAGAAGCGGGAGCGCCGCGGCGGCTTCCGGGCGTTCATCGGCGAGTCCTGGGCCGAGCTCCGCAAGGTCGACTGGCCCGGGCGCCAGCAACTGATCTCCGCGACGATCGTCGTCATCATCGCCGTCGCCATCGTCGGCGCCTACCTCTTCGCGGCCGACTGGGTGATCCAGCGGTTCGTCCGCGACGTCCTCCTCAACCTGTAGCCAGTGCCCCTCAAGGCAATACACGCCTGCTTCTGCCCCGCGATCACGCGGCGCGAGAGCCCACCCTCGCCCTTACCAAGGCTTCTAGCCTTGGCTGCGGACGAGTGCAGACTCCCGCTTGGTGCTCGCGACGCAGAGGCGGGGCAGCATTACTCGAAGGGGCACTAGCGATGTTCCGCTGGTACGTGATCAACACCTACTCGGGCCACGAGAACAAGGTCAAGGCCAACCTCGAGCACAGGATCGTCTCGATGGGCCAGCAGCCGCGCTTCCGCCGAGTCGTCGTCCCGACCGAGCAGGTCGTCGAGACGAAGGAAGGCCAGAAGGTGCAGACTGAAAAGCGCGTGCTGCCCGGCTACGTGCTCGTCAACATGGACATGTCCGACGAGGCCTGGACCGTGGTGAAGAACACGCCGGGCGTCACAGGCTTCGTCGGCTCCGGCACCAAGCCCGTACCGCTCTCCCAGCCGGAGGTGGACCGCATCCTCCACACAGCCTCTGCCGCCGCCGAGCGCCCGCGCACCGCTGTCGAGTTCGGGCTCGGCGAGACCGTGAAGATCACCCAGGGCTCGCTCTCCGACTTCGACGGCGAGGTCATCGACGTCAACGCCGACCAGCAGAAGCTCAAGGTGCTCGTGAACATCTTCGAGCGCCAGACGCCCGT
>JAIBJN010000030.1 GCA_020029595.1 Actinomycetota bacterium
GGGAAGCGCTCTCGGCGACGGACCGGGTGTGGCACAAGGGGCTGTGCTGGCGGTACGAGCAGGCCCAGGTCGTCTTCCTCACGCTCGTTCTGACGGGGCTCCGGCGGTTCGAGCTCCAGTCCCTACGCTGGCGCGACGTCGACCTCGTCGAGAGCGTCCTCCGCGTCGTGGACTCGAAGTCGGAGGACGGCATCCGCTCGATCGCGCTCTCGCCCGCACTCGCCGAGGAGCTGTGGCAGCTTCGGCGACGTTCGCCATTCCAGGGGGAGGACGAACTCGTCTTCTGCCACCCGGAGAGGGGGACGGTGCTACGCCCCGACCAATGGCAGCCGCTCTTTCAGGCGGCGCTCGCCGAGGCCGGGGTCCACGGCCGCATCCGCCCGTTCCACGACCTGCGGCACACAGCGATCACGCTCGACGCCGCCTCCGGTTCGAGCGAGATCGCGGTCCTGACAAAGGCCGGGCACGCCTCCTTCAAGACGACGCAGCGCTACCTGCACCTGGCCGGTGTCGTCTTCCGCGAGGAGGCCGCCCGGCTCGAGGAGAAGGTGCTCGGCCCGCAACTTTCTACCAGTTCGGGCGCAACTTTCTACCAATCGTCTACCGAACTGAGCGAATCTCAGACGACCGGCGCTGACGGAACACCGCTTGAAAGCGCTGAGCGCGTCGGCTCAGACGCCTAGTCTCAAAAGAGCTGGTTCTCGCCGGCGAAGATGGCCGAGACGGATTCGTCCGAGAAGACGTTCTCGATCGTCTCCGCGAGGATGCCGGAGATCGTGAGCACGGTCAGCTTGTCGGGCCGGTTCAGCTCGGCGATCGGGACGGTGTCGGTGACCGCGACCCCGGCGAGCGTGGAGCCGGCCAGCTTCTCGAGAGCGTCGTCCGGGAAGAGGCCGTGCGTCGCGCAGGCGTAGACCGCCGTCGCCCCCGCGTCGAGGAGCGCCTTCGCACCGGCGACGAGCGTCCCCCCCGTCACGATGATGTCGTCGCTCATGATCGCCACCTTGCCGCGCACGTCGCCGACGACCTCGGTGACGGACGCGACGTCGTGCGCGGGGCGCTGCTTGTTCATGAGCGCGAAGTCCGCGTCGAGCATCTGCGCGAACTTCGTCGCCATCTTCGCCCGCCCGGGGTCGGGCGAGACCGCGACGACGCCGTCGCCGTGCAGTCCGAGCGTCTCGCGGTAGTAGCGGGCGAAGAGCGGGAGGGCGGTCATGTGGTCGACCGGGATCCGGAAGAAGCCCTGGATCTGCCCCGCATGGAGGTCCATCGTGAGCACGCGGTCGACGCCCGCGGCGTCGAGGACGTCGGCGAGGAGCTTCGCGGTGATCGGCTCGCGCGGCGACGACTTCTTGTCCTGGCGCGAGTACGGGAACCAGGGCATGACTGCCGTGATCCGGTTCGCGGAGGCCAGCTTCGCCCCCTGGATCATGATCATGAGCTCGAGCAGGAAGTCGTTCGTGAGCCGCCCGTGACAGGCCTGGACGATGAACACGTCGGCCCCGCGGATCGACTCGCGGTAACGGCAGTAGGTCTCGCCGTTGGCGAACGTCTTCAGCTTGACATCGCCGAGCTCGATGTTGAGCTGGTCGGCGATCCTCTGGGCGAGCACCGGGTGCGACCGGCCGGAGAAGAGCATGAGCTTCCCGGAGGGACCCCTCTCGATCCAGCGGCCGCGCTCGCCGTGGGGCTGGGGCGTGTGCTCGGGGGTCACGCCGAGCCCGGGGAGCGAGAGCTCAGTCGTTCCGCTTTCCACGCAGGAAGCCCTCCTTCGTCACCTGCCGCGCCCGCGCGATGGCGAGCGAGTCCGGCGGCACGTCCTCGGTGATGTACGAGCCGCCGCCGATCCATGCGCCGTCTCCGATTGTCACGGGAGCCTCGAGACCATTCTGAATGCCGGTCCTGACGTTTCGGCCGATCGTCGTCCTCTGCTTCGGCCGGTCCGGCTCGTGCGGGAAGTTCGCCGTGATCGTTCCCGCGCCGACATTCGTCTCGTCCCCCACCTCGGCGTCGCCGAGGTAGCTGAGGTGCGGCACCTTCGTGCCCTCGCCTATCTGAGCGTTCTTGAGCTCCACGAAGGTCCCGGCCTTGGCGCGTGGGGCGAGAACCGTTCCAGGGCGAAGGTAACAGAACGGGCCGACGACCGCGTCCTCGCCGACCTCCGCGTCGACGACGACCGCGTGAGGGCCGATCTCGGCGCCGCGACGGACGATCGTGCGCCCGCGCAGGACGGTGAAGGGGTGGATGACGGCGTCGGCCTCGATCTCCACCTCGGGCTCGATCCACGTCGTTCGTGGATCGACGATCGTGACCCCGTCCTCGAGGTGGGCGAAGACGATCTGGTCGCGGAGCTGCGCGCCTGCCGCTGCGAGATCGGCCCTGGTGTTCACGCCTTCGCCGACACGGGGGTCCTCCGCACGGTACACGGCCACGGCGCGCCCGTCATCCACCAGATGACGCACCGCGTCGGTGAGGTAGAGCTCGCCCTGCGCGTTGTCCGCGTCGAGGTGCTCGAGGGCGCTCCAGAGCTGGTCGGCGGCGAAGACGTAGACGGAGGAGTTCACCTCACGGATCGCCAGCTCCTCGGGCGTCGCGTCTCGGGCCTCGACGATCGCACGCAGGCGGCCGGCGGGATCGCGGACGACGCGCCCGTAGTCGCCCGGGTCGTCCGGCTGGAAGGAGAGGACCGTCGCGACGGCGCCCTCGGCTCGGTGCAGCTGGACGAGGCGCTCGAGCTCGGCGGCCGACAGGAGTGGCGCGTCGCCTGCGAGAACGAGGACGTCCCCGGCGAAGCCCTCGAGCGAGGGACGGGCGGCCGCAGCAGCGTCACCCGTCCCGCGCGGCTCTTCTTGGATGGCCAGCCGGACACCGTCCGCAAAGGTCCCCTCGAGCTCAGGGGCAGTCCCCGGCGAGGTGACTACGACGAGCGGGTCGGGCCCGAGGGCGCCGGCGGCGGCGAGCACCCAGTCCACAAGCCTCCGGCCAAGCAGCATGTGCAGGTGCTTCGGCCGCCGCGAGCGCATGCGGGTGCCCAGGCCGGCGGCCATCACCACCGCTGCGAGGGGAGTGCCGGTCACGAGGGCGTCATGGCTGGGGCGGGAGGATTCGAACCTCCGGTCACGGGACCAAAACCCGCTGCCTTACCACTTGGCTACGCCCCACCGGAGACCGAGTATAGGGCCCGTCTCCCGCACCACTAGCGGCGATCCATGAGGAGCATGACGAGAAGCGCGGCGGCCATGACGACGAGGAGCACGATCGCCAGGAGCTTCGCGACCTCCCAGAGGACCGGCACGATCACGGCGATCAGCTGAGACGCGGCCGCGATCCAGGCGACCTCGCGGACGGCGTGGTAGCCGACGCTTCGCGCTAGGAAGACGTAGAGGGCGACCGCGGCCGCGGCGAGCGCGAGCACCCAGAACCAGCCGAGGCCCCCCAGGACGACGAGGAGGCTCTCGATGAGGCCGATGAGCAGCGCGAGGCGAAGCCGCCGGGCGCGCAGCCAGAGCCCCCGCCCGCTCTCGTGGGACTCGATCGCCGGGGAGGTCGTCACGCGGCGCGACGTTACCAGACCGGCGCCACCACCCAGGTCCGGGAGACGCGACCCAGGAGACCTGCGGCCTCGCGGGCCTCCGCGCGCCGGTGGAAGAGGCCGTAGACGGCGGGGCCGGCGCCGCTCACGTCGGCGCGGAAGGCGCCCGCGGAGCGCAGCTCGGCGGCGAGCGAGGCGCTTCCGGAGGCCACGGCGAGGTCGTTCGGCGGAAGAGCCGCGAGGTCGCGCGCACGCCGCACCTCGGCGAGAGCGCGCAGGAGCGCTTCCTTCCGCTCCGGGAACCCGCGATCCCCGCCAAGCTGGGCGAAGCGATCGTAGACGGCGCCGGTCGAGCTCTTCCGCCGGTCGTGCGGAAGGGCCAAGACGACCCAGAAGTCCTGCGGGAGCTCCAGCGCTTCGAGGCGCTCGCCCCCACCCTGCGCGAGCTTGGGGCCGGGCTCGAGGAAGAAGGGGACGTCGGCCCCGAGCGAGGACGCGAGCGCGTGCAGGCGAGCCTGCGAAAGAGGCTCGGCCAGAGCGTTGTTGGCCAGACGAAGCGCCGCCGCGGCGTCTGCACTCCCGCCGCCGAGGCCGGTAGAGACCGGGATCTCCTTCGCGATCCTGACGAGCCAGCGCGGCTCGACGCGCGCCTCCGCGGCGAGCCGTTCGAGAGCGGCGCGGACGATCGTGTCCTCCCGGAAGCCCTCGACCTCCAGGGCCGGAGCCGGCTCGAGCCCGAGCCGGTCGCAGACGTCGATCCGCTGGAGCACGGTCACGACCTCGTGCAGCCCGTCGGCGGGACGGCGCGGCCCGACGACGAGCGCGAGGTTGATCTTCGCCGGGGCGACCTCCCGGGCCGGCCTCATGCGAGCAGCTCGGCGAGTCGCAGATGATCTTCCGGCTCGAGCGCTTCCGCTCGGACGTCGGCCGGGCGTCCGAGCTCCGTGAGAGCCGTGACCGCGCGCTCGCGGTCGACCACTCCGGCGAGCGCCAGCGAGTTGGCGAGCGTCTTCCGCCGGTGTGCGAACGCCGCCTGCACGACGGCGCGGACCGAGGGTAGCTCCACGCCCCAGTCGCGCGTGCGCCGGAAGGCGACGAGCGCGGAGTCGACGTTCGGCGGGGGCACGAAGCAGCTCCGTGCAACCGGATGCAAGCCGGTGCGCACGGCCGTCAGCCTGACGAGGACGGAGACGGCGCCGTAGCTCTTCGTCCCTGCGGGAGCGAAGAAGCGATCGGCGACCTCGCGCTGCACCATCACGCACCAGAGCCGGATGGCAGGCAACCCGCCGAGACTCTCGGCGACGAGCGGAGTGGCGATTTGGTACGGGAGGTTCGCCACCAGCTTGCCGGGCGCCGGATCGACCTCGTGAAGCGGGAGCCGGAGCGCGTCTCCGAAGACCAGCTCGACGTTTCCCCGCTCGCCGAGCTGCGTCCGCAGGTGCGGCTCGAGCGCGCGGTCGAGCTCGACGGCGCAGACGCGGCTGACCCGGTCGGCGAGGTAGGTGGTGAGCACGCCAAGTCCGGCCCCGACCTCGAGCACGACATCGTCGCCGTCGAGCTCGGCGAGCCGCCCCACGACTCCGAGGATGTTCTCGTCGACCAGGAAGTGCTGGCCGAGCTCGCGGTTCGGGACGACAGGGAGGTTCACGGGAGGCCGAAGAGCTTGGCTGCGTTCGCCTCGATCCGCTCTTCGAGGAGGCGCGCATCTTCGCCCCGAATCTCGGCGAGAGCGGCGAGCGTGTGGACGACGTGCGCGGGCTCGTTCCGCCTCCCGCGGACCGGCTGAGGGGCGAGGTACGGACTGTCCGTCTCGGCGAGGAGCCGCTCGGGAGGCACGCGCGCGGCCGCCCAGCGGAGTTCCGGGGCCTTCGGATACGTCACGTTCCCGGCGAAGGAGACGTACCAGCCCCGCTCCAGGGCCGGCTCCAGGAGCTCCGGCGAGGAGAAGCAATGGAGGACCACCGGCACGTCCGCGGGAAGCTCTCCCAACGCGGCCACGGTGTCGGCTTCGGCAGCCCGTGTGTGGACGACCAGAGGCTTCCCCAGCTCGGCGGCGAGCGCCGCCTGGGCGCGGAACGCGTCGGCCTGGCGGGCACGCGGTGCGCTGTCCCGGTAGTAGTCGAGCCCGGCCTCGCCGACCGCGACCGCCTTCGGATGGGCGAGCAGATCCCGCAGCTCGCTGAAGTCGCGCTCGCCGACGGAGCCGGCCTCGTGCGGGTGGAGCCCGAGGGCGGCGTAGACCCCCGCCTCATCGTCACAGAGCGCGAGCACCGCCCGACAGGAGTCCACGCTCGTCCCCACGGAGACCACTCGCTCGACGCCCGCGGCGCGCGCGCGCTCGAGGACCTCGGCCGCATCCTCGAACGCGTCGAGGTGTGCGTGCGTGTCGATCATCGCCCTGGGCGTGCGCAGCAGGGCTTCAGCCTGCCGGCGTCGGCGCGTCCACTCGGGGAAAGAGGGGCGGCGCCGGCTCGATCGCGTCCGTCTCGACGAAGCGGCCGGCCGCGACTCGCTCCCACCCGAGCTCGAGCGGCTGCCCGAGTGCCGACAGGATCCGCTCGGACGCGTCGGGCACGAAGGACGCGACCGCGACCGCAACGGCCCGCAGCCCGTCGCCGAGCTCGTACAACACGCGGTCCAGTTCTGCCGCTCGCGACTCGTCCTTCGCGAGCTCCCAGGGCGCGCTCTGCTCCACGTGGCGGTTGAGGCTGCGGACCAGCTCCCAAACGAGCTCGAGGGCGCCGGTGAGGTCGAACTCGTCGAGGCGCGCGGGGACCTCCCCCCCAACACGGTCGATCTGCGCCCCCAGCGCGCCGGAGACCTCAGCAGCCCGCAGCCGCCCATCCCGGTAGCGGGCGACCATCGCGGTCGTGCGCGAGAGGAGATTCCCGAGCTCGTTCCCGAGCTCGCGCTCGTACCGCTCGTGCAAGCCCTGCAGCGAGATGCTGCCGTCCTGGCCGAACGTCGCCACGCGGAAGAGGTAGAAGCGCACCGGGTCGACGCCGTAGACGTCGATGAGGTCGAGCGGGTCGATGACGTTTCCCGCCGACTTGGAAATCTTCCGTTCGTCCAGCAGGAGGTAGCCGTGGACGAAGAGCTGCCGCGGGACCTCGAGCCCGGCGGCAAGCAGGAGCGCCGGCCAGATGACGCAGTGGAACTTGAGGATGTCCTTGGCGAGAAAGTGCCTGACCTCAGGCCAGAAGCGCGGTCGGAGGTCCTCGTCCGCCCGGGCGAAGCCCAGAGCGCTCCAGTAGTTGATGAGGGCGTCCACCCACACGTAGACGACCTGGCTCGTGTCCCACGGGATGGGCACACCCCAGCGCTGAGACGCGCGGCTGACGCTGATGTCGTCCAGCCCACGCTCGATGAAGCTGCGGGCCTCGTTGTAGCGGAACGACGGGAGGACGATCTCCCGCCGCTCGTCGTACAGCCTCAGGAGTGCCTCCTGATAGGCGGAGAGCCGGAAGAAGTAGTTCTTCTCCTCCACGAAGTCCGGCGGGATTCCATGCTGCGGGCAGAGTCCGTCCACGAGCTCGGCCTCCGTGTAGAAGGCCTCGCAGCGCGTGCAGTAGAGCCCTGCGTAGACGCCCTCGTAGATGTCGCCCCGCTCGTAGATCCGCTGGAGGAATTCCTGCACGAGCGCTCCGTGCCGAGGGTCGGTCGTCCGGACGAAGAAGTCGTTCGATGCGTTGACTCGCACCGTCATCTCCTGAAACGCCGCCGCGTTGCGGTCCACGAACTCCCGCAGCTCCAACCCCGCCTCCTCCGCGACTCGCGGGATGTTCGAGCCATGCTCGTCGGTTCCGGTGAGGAAGAACGTCTCCTCGCCCCGCTGCCGCCGATGGCGGACGACGATGTCGGCCGCGATCGTCGTATAGGCGTGCCCGATGTGGGGCGTCGAGTTCACGTAGTAGATGGGCGTCGTCACGTAGAAGCTCATCGGCGCCCATCATACGGACGGGATTTCCGCGCCCGGAACCCGGTTTCAAGCCGGAGTAGACGGGAACTGAGTGGGGATGACGAGGCACTCGGTCAACGGGCCGAGAAAACGTCGGCCCTTCGGCAACGGGAGGGGGGACGCGGACCGAACCGATGGAAACGTCGAGGCGTAACCGGGGTACGAACGCGACAACGGGGATCATCCGGCACCTGGATGAGCTCGGGCGCATCGTCATCCCGATCGAGATCCGTAAGCGGTTCGGTCTCACCGAGCGCGACGCGCTTGAGATCTCCGTCAAGGATCAGACGATCCTCTTGAGCCGTCCCCGCGCCGCCTGCGTCTTCTGCGGAGCGACTCGCTCCGTGGTGGAGCACAGGGGCCGCGGCGCGTGCCGCTCGTGCGTCGCCGAGCTGTCGGCGACGAAGAACTAGGCCCGCGACGGCAAGGGCCAGGAGCGCGGCTGCTGCGGCAACGACGGCGGACGGGACACCGCCGGATTCCACGGCCGAACCCGCGTCTACTCTGGGCCCGTCGCCCGACCGCTCGGGATGCGGGACGGTCGGAAGCTCGAGCGAGAGGAGAGGCCTCTGTCCGGATTGCGCCGCGGCGGCACTCGCGTCCCCTTCCGCCCCGGGTCCGTGGGGGAGGTTGGCCCGCGTCTCCTCAGGCTGAGGGACGCTCGTCTGTCGAGCGGCGGTCGTGGTGCTCCTCGCGGCGGAGACGTCAGCGTGTGCCTGTGGACGCTCGGGCTTAGGCGTCTCCGCGGTTGGAGTAAGCGCTTCGGGAGTCGGCATGGGCGCTTCCGAGATCGGCATCGGCGCTTCCGCGATCGGTGCGGGCACTTCCGGGGTCGGCGCGGTCGCCACGGGGGTGGCTGCGGGCGCCTCGGGGGAATCCGTCGGCGGCTCGGCCGGCGCCGGATCGACCGCGGGCGTAGGTGGCGGAATGGTCTCCTCCCGGGGAGGGAGGAACGAGAGGGGATCGAGATAGCCGTTGGGCTCGGCGGTGACGCGGATCCCGAGATGGACGTACGGCTCAGCGTGCTCGGTGTCGCCGCTCGGGCCGATCGCGGCGACTGTCGCGCCTTCGGCCACGAGCGTGTTGCGGGCGACGGCGATCGACCCGAGATGGACGAGGGTCACCGAGTAGCCGCCGTCCGTTTCCACGGTCATGGTCCGTCCACCACCGGGAACCGTGCCGGCGAACGTCACCGTCCCCGAGGCCGGGGCGCGCACCGGCGACCCGGCGGGCGCCGCGACATCGATGCCGCGATGCTGCCCTGCGGCATAGGGGTTGCCCCCAAGAACAAAGGGTCGTAGCACCGGCCCGTCCACGGGCCAGGTCCAGGCGAGTGCGGGCGGCGCGCCGGCCTGGAACGCAATCAGGACCGGAAGCAGGGCGACCAGGCGTTTCATTCCTGCCTCCTGTTGTCCACTATGTCAACGGAAAAGAGAGTAGCACGGCGGCACGGACGTTGTCAAGATCGACGACGGAGCGCCTGCGGCCGAAAACCGGCAGACTTCAGAGCGAGCCGCGGTACAGCCGGTTGCGCGAGATTCCCGTGAGACGCGCGGCGACCTCGGCTGCGAGACGGCGCGGGACCCCTGCGGCCACGAGCTGCGCGACCGCTTCGAGCGCGGCGCCCTCGTCCGCGGCGGTGGCCTTCCCGAGGCCCGACCCGACCACCAGCGTCACCTCGCCCTTCGGCGCCGTCCGGAAGCGGGCGGCGACCTCGGACGCGCTGCCCCGCACGATCTCCTCGAAGCGCTTTGTCAGCTCCCGGCACACGGCCACGGGCCGCTCCGGATGCGCCTCCGCGAGGCTCGCCAGGCTCGCCGGGAGCCGGCGCGGAGAGTCGAAGGCGACGGCGGGCCACGTCCAGTCGCGGAGCTCGTGCCACAGCCGCTCGAGCCCGGCCGCGGTGCGCGGGAGGTAGCCGAGGAACGTGTAGCGGTCGCCGACGAGCCCGCTTGCGACGAGTGCCGTCTCCACCGCCGAGGGGCCGGGGAGCACGACGACCTCGATGCCTTGCTCGAGCGCTGCTCCCACGAGCCTCGCCCCTGGGTCGTTCATCCCCGGCAGGCCTGCGTCGCTCGCGAGCGCGATCCGCTCTCCCGCGAGGAGGCGCGGAACCACCTCCGCCGTCCGCTTCGCCTCGTTGTGCCGATGAAACGAGAGCAGCCGCGCACGAATCCCATGGCGGTCGAGGAGGACGCGCGTCCGGCGAGTGTCCTCGCAGAGGACGAGGTCAGCCCCGCCGAGCTCGCGCAACGCTCGTAGCGTGACGTCCTCGAGATTCCCGATCGGCGTCGGGCTGACGACGAGCGGCATCAGAGCTCTTTCGGCTCCATGGCGAAGGGCGCCTCAGCCCTCGTCGAGGAGCTCGAAGGCAACGAGTGCGGAGCCGACAAGCCCCGCGTCGGCGCCGAGCTCGGCCTCGACGATCTCCACCTCGTCGCGGGCGGGTGAAAGCGCGCGCTCGGCGACGACCCTCCGCGCCGCCGCAAGCACGAGGTCGCCGGCGTCGGCGAAGCCGCCGCCGACGACGACGATCTCGGGATTGAAGACGTTCACGTAGCTTGCGATGCCGACGCCGAGGTGAAAGCCGACGTGCTCGAGGACGTCGCGGGCGTCGCCCGCGCCTTCGGCCGCCAGCTCGACCAGGAGTCGGGCATCGACCGGGCGGCCGGAAGCCAGAGCGAGGCCGAGGTCGCCGTGGGGGCGCTCCGCCGCCCTGCGCGCCGCCAGGCCCTCGGCGGCCAGACCGGAGACGAAGGACTCCAGATGGCCCCGGCCGGGACACGCCCCCTGGCAGGGCGGGCCGTCGACGTCGATCGTGATGTGGCCGAGCTCCCCCGCAGCCCCGGCAGCGCCGCGGTAGAGCCTTCCGTCGAGGATGAGGCCGCCGCCCACCCCCGTCCCGAGCGTGAGCATGACCATGTGCCGCGAGCCTCGGCCGGCACCGAGCCGGTGCTCCGCCAGGGCGGCGGCGTTCGCGTCGTTCTCCACCATCACCGGCACGCCGAACCGATCTCGCAGCCGATCACGGAGGTCGACTTCTGTGAGGGGGATGTTCACCGAGGCCACGGCGCGGCCGGTGCGCTGGTCGATCGTGGACGGGACGCCGACGCCCAGCGCGGCGAACCCGTCGGCCGCGAGCTGGCCGACGACGAGTTCGAGCTGCGCCAGGAGCGCGTCCTCGGACGACAGGTCGGTCGGCTCGACCGCGCGGCGGGCGACGGCTCCCTCCCGGTCGACGAGCCCCGCGGCCAGCTTCGTCCCGCCCAGGTCGACCGCAATCACGTGGGGAGCGCTCATTCGGGGTCTGGCTACGATACTCGGTCGCTGTGGCGTCCAAGGACAAGCCGTATCGGGTCTACCGGGGCGGGCGCGTCAAGGGCCCCGTCCCACGCGACCGACCGGATGCGAAGGCTCCTCCAGGAGCGGATGGGAAGGATGCGTACTCCCGCCCGAAGCCCCGAGGTCCGCGCCGGCGGCGGCGCTGGCTGCGCGTCGGCCTCGTCGTCTTCCTCGTGGTCGTGCTCGTCGCCGCGGTCTGGGCGCTCCTCGGCTACCTGGCGTTTCGCAGCGGCGTGAAGGACGCGAACGAGCGCCTCGACTCGCGCGCCTACGGGGCGCTGGCGCCTCAGAACGGCCTGATCCTCTCGAACCCGTCCACCATCCTCGTGCTGGGCACCGACGAGGGCCCGGCTCGCGAAGGCCCGTTCCGCTCGGACGCGATGATGATCGTGCGGACCGACCCGGACGAGCACCGGATCGCGCTTCTCTCGATCCCGCGCGACCTCCGCGTCGACATCCCGGGGCGCGGGCTCGACAAGGTCAACGCCGCCTACGCTTTCGGGGGCCCGACGCTCGCCATCCGCACCGTTGAAGGGCTCACGGGGATCCCGATCAACCACGTCATCGTCGTCGACTTCTCGAGGTTCCGGGAAGTGATCGACACGCTCGGCGGGATTACGATCACCGTTCCGAAGCGGATCCTCGCGGACAAGTTCGAGTGCCCCTTCCCGACGCAGGCGCGCTGCGACCGTTGGCCGGGCTGGCGCTTCGCGAAGGGCGTGCAGACGATGAACGGACGCCGCGCGCTCATCTACGCGCGCGTGCGCGTAAACCAGCTCGACCCGGCCGAGAACGACATCACCCGAGGTGAGCGCCAGCAGGCTGTCCTCCAGGCGATCGCTGACGAGATCACGAGCCTCGGGACGTTCCTGCGCATGCCGTTCATCGGCGACGACCTCGTGGCTCCGCTCGCCACCGACCTCTCCGCGAACCAGCTCATTCAGCTCGGCTGGGTCAAGCGCCGCACACCGGCGAGCGGCACTCTCCGCTGCCGCCTCGGGGGAACGATCGCCGACATCGACGGCCAGTCGTTCATCATCGGCAGCGAGGACAACGCGTCCGTCGTCGCGATGGTCACCGGAGAGACGGCGCCGCAGCCGCCCCGCCCGGGCTCGGGCACTTTCGGGCCGGGCTGCCGGGCCGGGAGAAGCGACTGAGCTCGACTACGCCTCGGCAGCCTTGGACTCGGACGGCTTCGACTCGGGCTTGTCTTCCTTCTTCCCACCGGAGTCGCCGCCTCCGTCCGTGCCGTCCTTCCCGGACGGCCGCCGGCCGCCGCGGCCGTAGTCGGTCGAGTAGAAGCCCGAGCCCTTGAAATGGATCGCGGCCGGGTAGAGGACCTTCGTGACCGGGCTCTGGCCGCAGACCTCGCATGCGTCCGGCGGGGGGTCGGTCATCCGCTGGAACAGCTCGAACGTGTGGCCCTGAGGGCATCGGTACTCGTAGATCGGCATCGTAGAAAGGCCGCGGTTTGCAGGGGGAGATGCTAGCAGGGGGAACGGCGGCTCCCGGCACTCGAGGCGAGGGAGTGCCAGGTGCTTCCACGGGTCGCGGAACCGCGAAGCGGGGCCGAGACGGCTACCGGCTCGGGGTCGCGGGGATCACCGCGGGGCTCGGCGTCTTCCTGCTCGTGCGCCTGCACGCGCTCCCGCCCCACGAGGACGAGGCGCTCGCGTTCTTCGTCAGCCAAGCGCCGCTCGGCGAGGTGCTCAGGATTGTGCTCGGAGAGCGCGGCGGCGCGCCTCTCCACTACCTCTTCGCCTACCTCGCCGGCCACGTCGACCCGGGGCTGACGAGCCTTCGGCTCCTCTCGGTCGGGTTCGCCGTGGCGAGCATGCCAGTCGTGGCGGCCCTCGTCGCCCGCCTCACCGACCGGCGGACCGCGCTCGTCGCGACGCTCGTCACGGCAGTGAGCTGGACGACGCTCTACCACGGCATCTACGCGCGCATGTACAGCCTCTTCCTGTTCACGAGCGTCCTTTCGCTCCTGCTCCTCCTGCGGGCGCTCGAGCGAAGCACTCGCGGGCGCTGGGCGGCGTGGGCGGCTGGGACGCTCGCGCTTCTCGCCACACAGCCCTACGGGGCCCTCGTCCTCGCCGCGGAGATCGGGTACGTCGCCGTACTCCGGGTCCGCCGCCCTCTCCCGCTGCGCGCGCCGTTGATCGCGCTCGCGGCCGTCGTCGTCCTCGCCGGACCGCTTTGGCGGACGTACGCGCTCCTCGCCTCCCGCTTCGAGGTCGGCCTCGGCGAGCGGGGCTCCGAGCTCGGCTCTCCGCTCGACGTGGTCGAGTACCTCTGGGACGTCTTCGGAGACTTCACGGCCGGCTGGCTCTGGGTCGCCGTCCCCGCCGCGCTCGTGGCCGCTCTCGGCCTCGTCGTCCTCGCCCGCATGCGGCCGGAGGCAGCGATCCTGACGGGGTCGATCGTGGCTGTGCCGGCCCTCGCCCTCGTGGCCGCCGGGTCGGGGGCGGGGGTCTCGCTCGAGACGCGCCACCTCATCTTCCTCCTCCCCTTCGCGGCCATGGCCCTCGCGGTCGGGTTGCTGCGCCTAGCCGCGCCGGCCGGGAGAGCCGCCGTGCTGGTCGCCGCCGGCGGGCTCGGGCTCGTCCTCGCCGCGCAGGTCGCCTGGGGCATCGAGCGGACCCCGTGGCTCTACACGGGCGAGCCAGCCGCACGTAGCGAGGCGCGCGCGGAGGCGGCCGAGTGGCTCGTAGCCACGGGACGTGCCGACGACGTCCTCTTCGGATACGAGCCGACCTACCTCGACGCCTGGGAGCACGGGGCGCCCTACGGAGAGATCTTCGTCCCGCGCGCCGATGCGGAGCTCGCGCTCGAGGCGCTCGAGGACGCGGGTGAGCCGCTCGGCCACGGCGTCTGGGTGCTCGACGCCTCCGACTACGTCGACCAGGGTCGCGCGCGACTCACGATCGCGCCCGCGTCACCGGGCGACGACTTCGAGGCGCGTGCGTTCGGCCCGTTCCTCGTCGTGCGCACGCGGGAGCCGACGAGGACGATGGAGGAGTTCCTGGAGGCTACGGCCCGCGTCCAGGAGCTGGGCCTCCTGCTGGCGATCGGCGATGCTGAGCGCAACCTCTTCACCGCGCAGGAGGCGCTGGCAAAGCTGCGATCGGGCTAAGAGCTCGTTTCTACGTTCGCTCGCCGCGGGCTTCCCGCTCGACGAGCTCTTCGTAGCACGGCGCCTGCTCGAAGGCCGCCAGGCCGGCCGGCGTCTCGCGCTTCCGCGGTCGAGCGCGCATCCTCATCCGTCCCGCCGCCGCGAGGCCCGCCACGCTGCCGAGGAGCCCGCCGAGCAGGAACGGTCGGAGCCGCTTCCGGCGCTCGCCGTCCATGGCACCGATTGTAGGGTGCGGGCGTGATCTGCACGCTCGGGGACCTCCTCCTGGACGTCGTCGTGCGCCTGGACGGCCCGATCGCGCAAGATACGGACACGTATGGACGCACGCGCGTCGGTGCCGGAGGTCAGGCCGCGAACGTCGCCGCGTGGGTGGTCGCGCTGGGCGGCCGCGGGCGCTTCCTCGGCAAGCGCGCCCGCGATCCCGTCGGCGCGCTCCTGGCGGAGGAGCTGCGCGCCCGCGGCGTCGAGCTGGCCGGGCCGGAGGTCGAGTCCGGCACGGGCACCGTCGTCTCCGTCGCCACGCCAGACGGCGCGCGGACGATGCTGAGCGACCGCGGCGTATCGACGGAGTTTCGGCCCGACGAGCTCGATCACCGCTGGCTCACCGATTGCGAGTGGCTGCACGTTCCCGGCTACTGCCTCGTGCACGCGCCGCTGCGGGAGACGGCGCTCGCCGCGGCCGGTCGGGCCGTCCACGTGAGCGTCGACCTCTCCTCGACTGCCGCGATCGAAGAGGCAGGAGTCGAGGCCTTTCGCGAGACGCTCGCCGAGGTCGGGCCGGAGACGGTCTTCGCCAACGAGGCGGAGGCCGAGCTCCTCGGCGGTCTGAAGGCTCGGACGGTCGTCGTCAAGCGCGGGGCGCAGGGCTGCGTCGTCCGCACCGGTGACGCCAGCGTGGGGCTGGCCTCGATCGACGCCGAGGTCGTCGACACCACGGGCGCGGGCGATGCCTTCGCCGCCGGCTTCCTGCTCGGCGGGCCGGAGCTCGCGCTGGACGCGGCCGCACGTTGCGTGGCCAGGATGGGAGCAATGCCGTAGCCACCCCATGGCCGAGCTGATCCGCATCCACCCGGAGGTGCGCGCCGCGCTCGAGGCGCGCCGGCCCGTCGTCGCGCTCGAGACGACGCTCGTCTCGCACGGCTTCCCGCGCGGGGAGGGCGCCGTCGTGGCGGCCGAGGCCGAGCGGCGCGTGCGCGCGGCGTGGGCCGTCCCCGCGACGATCGGCGTCATCGAGGGCGTCATCCAGGTCGGGCTGACGGAGGAGCAGCTCGAGCGCTTCGGCGGCTCGCCCGACGCCCGCAAAGTGGGGCCGCGCGACCTGGCCGCCTGCGCGGCGCAAGGAGACCTCGGCGCGACGACTGCGGGCGCGACGCTCGCCGTCTGCCGAGCGGTCGGGATCGGCTTCCTCGGAACGGGCGGCCTCGGCGGCGTCCACCGTGGCTGGACGGAGCGACCGGATGTCTCCGCCGACCTCGGGGAGCTGGCGCGGACGGAGGCGCTCGTCGTCGCCTCAGGCACGAAGTCCCTCCTCGACGTGCAGGCGACCGCCGAGGTTCTGGAGACGATCGGCGTGCCGGTGCTCGGCTGGCGGACGGACACGATGCCGCTCTTCTATGCGCGCGAGGGCGGGCCGCCGGTCTCGGCGCGCGTCCTGACGGTCGAGGAAGTCGCGCAGATCGCACAGTTCCACTGGCGTCTCGGCCGGCATTCGGCACTCTTGCTCGCGCGCCCGCCCGACGAGAGCCTCGACGTCGAGGCGCTGATCCAGGAGGGCGTCGCGGAGGCCGAGCGCCAGAGCGTCCGCGGTCAGGACGTGACGCCGTTCGTGCTCGGCTACCTGCACGAGGCGAGCGGCGGCGCGACGATCGAGGTCAACAAGAAGCTCGTCGTCGAGAACGCCGCCCTGGCCGGCGAGGTGGCGGTCGCGTACTCGCGGCTCGAGTGACCGGCTCCGCCGCGTGTAACGCCTGAGCGAGTTAATCGCTCCTTAAGGTCGATGCGGTACGTTCGCCGCGTGAGGCGCCTGCTCGCGCTGGCCGCGCTCCTCCCCGCGCTCGCCGCCTGCGGCGGCGAGTCCGAGCCGCAGTCCGCTCCCACCACGCCGGAGTCCGGGCCGGGGACGACGACGTCCCCGGTAACCACCGATGAGACGACCACGGAGGAGACGACCACCGAAGCCGCACCGCCGCCCGAGGCGCCGCCCGGCGCACCCGGCTCCATCGCAGGCTATCGGAGTTGGACGAAGCTCAACGACGCGCCGATCCCGCCGCGGGAGGCCGACCCCCACAACGGGACGAAGAACGTCTACGCGTCGAAGCGGAGACTCGGGAACGGACACTTCCCTGCCGGCACGATCGTCGTCAAGGAGGCGACGCGCCCAGGGGCGGACTTCATCGGCCTGATCGCGATCATGCGGAAGGAGCGCGGCGCCGACCCGGCTCATCGCGACTGGGTCTTCGTCGAGTACACGCGGGACGCGGCCGGCGCGCGGTTCCAGGAGATCGCGAGCGGCGCCGTCTGCTGGAGCTGTCACATGGGCGCGCTCGGCTCGGACTACGTCTTCACGGGCTGACCGGCCCGCGGGCGGTCTACTCGTCGATCCGCTCGATGGCGACGATGTCCTCGGCGGCGAAGCTCTCGGCTCCCGCCTCGCCCCAGCCGACGACGTCGCCGCTCGGCAGGACCGCCACGGGCTCGATGACGCGGCCGTCGCGGAGGAGGATGCGCGCCTGGTGGACGCCCCAGGCGTCCTGAGGCCAGGAGGCGACCTCCGCGGCGAGCCAGTCCGGCAGGCGCGCGGGCTCGTCCATCGGGCCTAGCGCCTCTTCAGGTGACGCGGCCGAGCTTCTGCGTCGCGAGCACCAAGCCTGAGTTCGCACTCGCGGGCAGCCAAGGCTGGACGCCTTGGCAAGCGCGAGGACGGGCTCAGGCGCCGCGTGATCGCGGGGCAGAAGTCGGCATGTGTCGCCTGGAGGGGCACTGCTATGCGCCGAGGAGCTTCATGAGGTCGTCCACCTCGAGCATCTCGTACGACTGCGTGTGCACGCTCCCGCGTGCCCCGAGCGAGATGGAGACCTCCGCGATCACGGCAGCGCTCTCCGCCTCGACGATGTTGACGAAGTCATGCGGGCCGAGGACGAACCACTGGTGGAGGACCTTGGCCCCCAGCTCCTCGACGTCCTTGTTCACTTCCCGCAGCCGATCGGGGTTGGCGCGCAGCGTCTGCAGGCCCTGGTCGCTCAACGTCGACAGCATCAAGTACTTGGGCATCTCTCCTCCTACGCCGGTTCGCGCGCCGAGGATACAGCGGCCCGGGCCCGTTGCTCGTAGTAGAGGACCGAGAGGCCGAGGAAGAGGAAGGGCGCGAGCACGACTCGGACGAGCACAGCAGCGACAACGTCGCCGTTGTCGGCGAACCCGACCAGCGCGACGCCGAGGGCGAAGCCGAGCACGACGTTGATCATGATCAGCGCGGCGATCACGCCGAGCGCATGCAGGTACTCCGCCCGCGCGAGGCGGATCGAGCGCAGGAGCGAGTACGCGATCCGGTCGAAGGCGTTCTTGACGTCCGGGTCGCGCTCGAGCATCGCCACCGGGATCGAGAACCCCATCAGGGCAGTCCAGAGGGCGCCGATGACGAGCAGGAACAGGTATTGCAGCGCGATCACGGCCGGGACGGCGACGACGAACGTGAGGACGAGGAGGGTCGGCGCGCGGACGCCGACCTGGGCCCAAGCCTCGGCAAAGGTGTCGCCCGACACGAGGCGGGCGGCGGCCGCGTAGGTCGCCGTGAAGGCGAGGGCGAGGACGAGCACCTCGAGCAGGCCCGGCGCCGCGCGGGCGAGCAGGAACGCGCCACCCTCGACGGCGCCGAGGCCGATCGCGGCCCACGGGCGCGCGCCGTAGATGCGCACGGTCTCAGAGAGCAGCTCGCCGAGAGGAAGCGGGCGGTCGGGGGGCGACACGTCGCGGAACTCTAGGCTTCCGTCGTGGACCTCCGCCGCGAGAGGCACGACGCGCCCGTGGCGCGGGCGCTCACCGACGCGCTCGAGGCCGAGCTGCTCGGGCGCTACGACGGCGTCGCAGGGTCCGGCGATCCTCCCGCATCAGACTTCCAGCCGCCTGACGGCGCCTTCCTCGTCGGGTGGGAGGACGGCGAGCCGGTCGCCTGCGGAGGCGACGACGAGCGCAGCCTCTGCTTCGAGAAGCGGTTGGGCTAGCCTGACGCCGTGGGCTACACGGTCTTCCAGGCAGCCGAGCTTCAGTTCGTCCCGCGTGGCGACGAGGACCCTCGCTCGCTCGCAGGGCTGTCGGACGCGCTCGAGCACTCACGGGCCAACGTCTGGCGGTACCCGCCCGGGGCGCGCGGCAGGCGCCATCGCGATCTCGGGCAGGAGGAAGTCTTCGTCGTCCTCGACGGCGCCCTGACGGTCGACCTGGGGGACCCGCCCGAGCGCCGGGAGATCCCGCGCGGCGGCGTCCTGGTCGTGGAGCGCGGAACGATCCTCCAGCTCCGGAACGCTGGCTCGGACGAGCTCGTTCTCTTCATCTATGGCGCCCCGCCCGAGACGGGAAAGTCCGAGTTCTTCGAGCCGGTGCCTTAAGGGTCCTAGCGGTAACGCCCAGACGGCTTCTGATCCCCTGGGAAGGGGCGCATTGGGCTTGGGCCAAGAATGGGATTCGCGGCGGGTGGCTTCTCGGACATCCCGTTCCAGTTCGCCGACACGACCGGCAGCCCCCTGGCACGAGTCCGCGCGGTTAGGCGTTTCGCCGCATCCCTCAGGCGACGGCAGGCTCTGCCGCCGGAGCCCTTTCAAAGAGCAGCTGGCCGTCCTCGACGTCTACGCGAACCGTGTCGCCCTCGGCGAAGTCTCCCTCGAGGAGCCTGAGCGCGAGCGGGTTCTCGACGAGACGCTGCAGAGCCCGCTTGAGCGGACGGGCGCCGTAGGTCGGATCCCAACCGGCGTCCGAGACCTGCTCCTTGGCGGCCTCCGTTAGCTCCAGGGCGAGCCCGCGCTCGGCCAGCCGCGCCCGCAGCCGCTCGAGCTGCATGTCGACGATCTCGGCGAGCTGCTCGCGCGTGAGCGGCCGGAACTCGACGATCTCGTCGATCCGGTTCAGGAACTCCGGGCGGAAGAACTCGCGCATCGCCTCGGCCGAGCGGAGGTTCGAGGTCATGATGATGACGGTGTTGCGGAAGTCGACCGTGCGCCCGTGGCCGTCGGTCAGGCGCCCGTCGTCGAGGATCTGGAGGAGGACGTCGAAGACCTCCGAGTGCGCCTTCTCGATCTCGTCGAGGAGGACGACCGAGTACGGGCGGCGGCGCACCGCCTCGGTGAGCTGGCCGCCCTCGTCGTAGCCGACGTACCCGGGCGGGGCGCCGATCAGCCGGGCGACCGTGTGCCGCTCCTGGTACTCGGACATATCGAGCCGCACCATCGCGCGCTCGTCGTCGAACATAAACTCGGCGAGGGCACGGGCGAGCTCGGTCTTCCCCACCCCGGTCGGGCCGAGGAAGACGAAGGAGCCGATCGGGCGGTTCGGGTCCTGGAGGCCCGTGCGGGCGCGGCGAAGCGCGTTCGCCACGGCCGAGACGGCCTCGTCCTGGCCGACGACGCGCTGATGAAGCCGCTCCTCCATGTGGATGAGCTTCTCGGTCTCCCCCTCCATGAGCCGAACGACCGGGATTCCCGTCCAGCGGGCGACCACGGCGGCGACGTCGTCCTCGTCGACCTCCTCCTTCACCATCGGCTCGAAGTCCTGGTCCTTGCGCTCGGCCAGCTCGGCCTCGAGCGCGGGCAGCTCGCCGTAGCGGATCTCGGCCACGCGCTGAAGGTCGCCGGCGCGCTCGGCCCGCTCGGCCTCCATGCGGAGGTCGTCGATCCGCTGCGTGATCTCCTTGACGCGGTCGAGCTGCTCCTTCTCCTTCGCCCAGCGGGCGGCGAGCTCGTCGCGGGTCGCCTTCGCGTCGGCCAGCTCGCGCTCGACCGGCGCTCGCACCTCCTTCGACTCCTTGACCATCGCGGCGAGCTCGATCTCGAGCTGGCGCACGCGGCGCTCGGCCTCGTCAAGCGGGAGCGGCGAGGAGTCGATCTCCATGCGGAGGCGCGAGGCGGCCTCGTCGACGAGGTCGATCGCCTTGTCCGGCAGGAAGCGGTCCGAGATGTAGCGGTCGGAGAGGACGGCCGCGGCGACGAGCGCGGCGTCGCGGATGCGAACGCCGTGGTGGGCCTCGTAGCGCTCCTTGAGCCCGCGGAGGATGGCAATCGTGTCGGCGACGGACGGCTCGCCGACTAGGATCGGCTGGAAGCGCCGCTCGAGCGCGGCGTCCTTCTCGATGTGCTTCCGGTACTCGTCGAGAGTCGTCGCGCCGACGGCGCGCAGCTCCCCGCGCGCGAGCAGCGGCTTGAGCATGGCGGCCGCGTCCACCGCCCCCTCCGCAGCGCCGGCGCCGACGATCGTGTGCAGCTCGTCGATGAAGAGGATGATGTCGCCGGCCGACTCCTTGATCTCCGTGAGGACGGCCTTCAATCGCTCCTCGAACTCGCCCCGGTACTTCGAGCCGGCGAGTAGCGCGCCGATGTCGAGCGCCCAGACGCGCTTGCCCTTGAGCCCTTCGGGAACGTCGCCGGCGACGATGCGCTGCGCCAGACCCTCGACGATCGCGGTCTTCCCGACGCCGGGGTCGCCGATGAGGACGGGGTTGTTCTTCGTCCGCCGCGAGAGGACCTGGATCACGCGGCGGATCTCCTCGTCACGACCGATGACGGGGTCGAGCTTGCCCTGCTCCGCGAGCTCGGTGAGATCACGCCCGAACTTTTGCAGCGCCTGGTAGGAGCCCTCGGGATCCTGGGAGGTCACGCGCTGGGAGCCGCGCACCTGCTTGATCCGTGCCAGAAGCTCGTCCCGAGGCACGAGGTCGAGCGCCAGCAGGAGGTGCTCGACGGAGACGTACTCGTCCCCGAGGTCGCGAGCTTCGTCGAAGGCACGGTCGAGGGTCTCCGAGAACGCGGTCGAGACGCGCGGCTGCTGCGCTGCACCCGCGACGGCCGGCTTCGCCGCCAAACGCGCTTCCGCTTCTGCGCGCAGCGCGGAAGCAGAGGGGACGAGCGTGCGCGGCAGCTCCTGGTCGAGGAGCGCGAGGAGCAGGTGCTCCGGGTAGATCTCGGGGTTGCCGCTCCGGCGCGCGAGCTCCTGCGACGCGCCCACGGCCTCCTGCGACTTGATCGTCAGCCTGTTGAAGTCCATCGCCTTCTCTCCTCGGGGAGGGTCTCGCCGGGATCGCGGTAGAGGACGACCTCGCGCCTGTACTGCCTGTGCACCCTGGCGACCTCGTCGCGCATCTCGCGCTCGAGGCGCTCGACGCGGGCGCGCAGGCGACTCAGCTCGTCCTGGAGCCGAAGGACGGTCTCGACGCCGGCGAGGTTGAGCCCGAGCTCCCCGGTCAGCCGCTGAATCAGGCGCAGGCGCTCGAGGTCCGCGTCCGAGTAGAGGCGCGTGTTGCCGGGTGTCCGCCTCGGCCGCACAAGCCCCTTCGTCTCGTAGACGCGCAGGGTCTGCGGGTGCATGCCGACGATCTCGGCGGCGACGCTGATCATGTAGCGCGGGCGGTCGTCCACAGACTCACGCGTCCTTTCCGGACAGCCGCCGGGGTCGAATCCATCGGACTCGGGCGCGCCAGCAGGTCCCCTCCGGACACGCCCGGGGTCTGACCCCTGACAGGGCCGGAAGGGTCGGCTCTGGGGAGAGCTCGTCACGCATCAGGCTCGAAGCTTCTCGCGCACGTCGCGGGTGGACGCCTTCTGGAGCGCCTCGATCGCCTCGCGCTCGGCCTTCGTCAGCTTCGTCGGGACGACGACGCGGACGCGTGCGAGCAGGTCGCCGCGGCCGCTGCCGTTCAGCTTCGGCGCGCCCTTGCCGCGCACCCGCAGGAGCTTCCCGTCCTGGGAGCCCGCGGGCACCTTGAGGGAGATGCGCCCGTCGGGGGTCGGCACCTCGACCTCGGCGCCGAGCGCGGCCTCCGAGTAGGTCACCGGGACCTCGATGACGAGGTCGGAGCCGCGGCGCTCGAAGATCGGCGAAGGGGTCACGCGTGTGGTGACGATCAGGTCGCCGGCCGGGCCGCCGCCGAAGCCGGCCTCGCCCTTCCCCTTGAGGCGGATCTGCGTCCCGTCCTTCACCCCGGCCGGGATCTTCACCGTGTAGCGCTTCGTCCGCCGCTCGCGCCCGGAGCCGTGGCACGTCCGGCAGGGCTTCTCGACCACGGTGCCGTTGCCGCCGCAGCGCGGACACGGCCGCGAGAAGGCGAAGAAGCCCTCGTCCTCTGAGGTGACGCCGCGACCCCGGCACTCCGGACAGATCGTCGGCGTCGTTCCGGGCTCGGCGCCCGTGCCTCCGCACGTCGAGCACGCGACCTCCAGCTCGACGGGGATCCTCGTCGTCAGACCCTTGAGTGCGTCCTCGAAGGAGAGGTTCACGGTCACGGCGACGTCAACGCCTCTCTGCCCGCGCGTCCGCGAGCGCCCCGTCCCCCCGCCCATGCGCCCGAAGAGGCCGCCGAAGAGGTCTCCCAGGTCGCCGAGATCGCCGACGTTCCCCGACCACTGGAAGCCTCCGCCCCCGGGCGCGCCCGCGAACATTCGCGCGCCGAGCTGGTCGTACTGCTTCCGCTTCTCCGGGTCGGAGAGAACGTCGTAGGCGTCCTGCAGCTCCTTGAAGCGCTCCTCGGCCTCGGCGTCCCCCGGATTCGAATCCGGGTGGTGCTTCCGCGCCAGCTTGCGATAGGCCTTCTTGATCTCGTCCTGGGGGGCCGTCTTCGAGACGCCGAGCACCTCGTACAGGTCTCTCACTCGGACGCCTTCTGCGACACGACGACCCGCGCGGGGCGGAGCACCCGGTCGCCGAGCCTGTAGCCCTTCTGGATCACCTCCAGGATGGCGCCGTCGTCCTCCTCCGAGGGCTGGGTGAGCAGGGCCTCGTGGACGTGCGGGTCGAAGCTGCCGTTCGTCTCGATCTCGACGAGACCCTCCTTGGCGAGCGCATCGCGAAGCTCGCGGTGGACGAGCCGGACGCCCTCCTCGAGCTTCGCCTCCTCGTGCTCCTCGGCGGCCTCGAGCGCGCGCCCGAGATCGTCGAGCACCGGCAGGAGCTCCTTCACGAGCCGCTCGTGGGCCCGCGCGACCAGAGCTTCCTGGTCGCGCAGCGCCCGCTTGCGGTAGTTGTCGAAGTCGGCCGCGACGCGCTTCAGGTCGTCGAGGTACTCGTCCCGCTCTCGCTGGAGGAGCGCGATGCGATCCTCCAGCTCCGCGATCGCCTTCTCGGCCTGCTCGGAGCCGGTGGTCTCCTCGGAGGCCATCAGGACTGCTTCGCCTCCTCGTCGATGACCTCGTAGTCCGCCTCCTCGACGACCTCGTCGTCGCCCGTGCCGCCGTCGCCGGCGGCCGTGTGCGAGGCGGCCTGCTCGGCCTGCACCTTCTCGTAGACGGCCTGCGCGAGCTTGTGAGCGGACTCCATCAGCTCGTCGCTCTTGGCGCGGATCTCGGCGGCGTCCTCGCCGTCGGCGACCGACTTGAGCGCCTCGATCCGCTCCTCGATGGTCTTGACCGTCTCCTCGTCGAGCGACTCGCGGTGCTCGGCGAGGCTCTTCTCGGTCGAGTAGACGAGCGTCTCCGCCTGGTTCCGCGCCTCGGCGAGCTCGCGCAGGCGATGAGCCTCGTCGGCGTGCGCCTCGGCGTCCTTCACCATCCGCTCGACCTCCTCCTCGGCGAGGCCGGAGCCTCCCTCGATGCGGATCTGCTGCTGGTTGCCGGTGCCGAGGTCCTTGGCCGAGACGTTGAGGATGCCGTTCGCGTCGATGTCGAAGGCGACCTCGATCTGCGGCATCCCACGCGGCGCCGGGGGGATCCCGACGAGCTGGAACTTGCCGAGCGTCTTGTTGAACGCGGCCATCTCAGACTCGCCCTGGAGAACGTGGATCTCGACGGAGGGCTGGTTGTCCTCGGCGGTCGTGAACGTCTCGGACTTCTTCTTGGGGATGGTCGTGTTGCGCTCGATGAGCGTCGTGAAGACGCCGCCCTTCGTTTCGATGCCCAGGGAGAGCGGCGTGACGTCGAGCAGGAGGACGTCCTTCACCTCGCCCTTGAGGACGCCGGCCTGGATGGCCGCGCCGACGGCGACGACCTCGTCCGGGTTGACGCCCTTGTGCGGGTCCTTGCCGACGAGCTCCTTC
>JAIBJN010000031.1 GCA_020029595.1 Actinomycetota bacterium
TGTCCAGTTCAGCGCGATGATCGCGTCGAGGACGTAGAAGTTCGTCGGGTGGTCGAGGTCGATGAGGACCGAGATGCGGCCCACGCTCGGGAGCCAGCCCAACCTGACCGCGAAGATGTACTTGAGGATCAGGGCGAGGAAGAAGATCGGAGTCGAGATGCCGATCAGGGTGACGACGAGGCTCGCGTGGTCAGCAGGTCCCTGGTAGTGCTTCGCCGCGAGGAAACCTAAGGGGACGCCGAAGAGGACGGCGAAGAGGCCGGCTGTCACCGCCAACTCGACGGTCGCGGGGAACCGCTGCCTGAACTCCTCGACGACCGGGCGGCGCGTCTTCGTCGACTCGCCGAACTCACCCTGACTGACGTTCCTGAGATAGCGCCAGTACTGGACGGGGAGCGGCTCGTCGAGCCCGTACTGGCGCTCGATCTGTTCCACCGCCTGCGGCGTCGCCCGCTCGCCGAGGAGCGCCTGCGCCGGCCCCCCCGGGAGGTTCCTGACCCAGAGGAAGACCAGAAGCGAGAGCCCGAGCAGGATCGGGACGAGGAGGAACAGCCGGCGGACGACGAACCGAAGCATCTAGCGCCCGTCCACGTTCGCCTGGAAGGCGACCGCCGGCTGGTTGTGAGCGTACGGGACGCCCGGGAGGAGCAACATGATCTGTCGGTTCGCTTCCTTGTAGAGCTCGATCCGCTTGGCCTCGTCGGTTTCGATCTCGGCCTGGTTGAGGATCTCCTGCACTCCGTCGAGCTCCTTGCTCTTGTCCAGGCCGAACTGCGGATTGTCCGTCTGGAAGAAGGTCCCGATGAAGTTGTCCGGATCGCCGTAGTCGCCCGTCCAGCCGATCAGGTGAACCGGCTGCTTGCCCTCGTTGTTGAGGCCGAGGTAGTCGGGATCCCAGGGCGCGCTCTTCGGGGTCACCTTGAACCCGGACTTCTCCAGGCTCGCGCGGAAGGCCTCGAAGTTGCGCTTCGGATCCGGCATGTACGGACGCGTGACGTCCGACGGGTACCAGAACTCGATCTTGACCGGCAGCTCGTACCCCGCGTCCTGCAGGATCTGCTTGGCCTTCTCGGGATCGAACTCGTACTGCATGACGTCGTCGGCCGTGCCCTCCAGATCGGGGGGCATGAACTGCGTGGCAAGCTGTCCACGGCCGGCGTAGAAGTTGTCCACCACCGCTTGGCGATCGAGGCCGTACGCGATCGCCTTGCGGACCTCGATGTCGTCGAGAGGCGGCGTCGAGATGTTGAAGCCGACGTAGCCGACGTTGAACGCCGGGCGGTTGAGAATCTGGAAGTTCTCATCCGACTCGATCGTGGGGATGTCCTGCGGCTCGACGAGGTCGTAGCCGTTGACCTCGCCGGTCTGGAGCGCCTGGAGGCGCGCAGCGTTGTCGGCAATCGGCCGGAAGATGAGCTCGTCGAGCTTGGCCTTCTCGCCCCAGTAGTCATCGTTCCGCACGAGGACGAGCTTGTCCTCGGGCGTCCAGGACTCGAACATGAACGCGCCCGTCCCGGTCGGGTGCTCGGTCCCGTAGGTGCCCGTGGGATGGAAGATCCCGTCCGCGTCGACCTCGCCTTCGTCCGCCCCGTACTTCTCCATGGCGGTCGGGCTCTGGATCGAGAGGGGGCCGAGCGTGAGCGCCTGGAGGATGGTGGCAGACGGCCGGGTGAGGTTGAGCATGACGGTGTACTCGTCGACGACCTCGCAGCTCTTGTAGAGGCTCTCCTCTGGACCGGCCACGCCCTCTTCCGGCTCGGCAAACCCGCCGCCGAAGCCGTACTGCCAGTAGTACGTCGCGCTCGCGTTCTGGAACGAGCCCTTGAAGTTGAACCAGCGGTCGAAGTTGGCGCAGACCGCCTCGGCGTTGAACGGGGTGCCGTCGTGGAACGTCACGCCCTCGCGGAGGTGCAACGTCCACGAGGTTCCGTCCTCGTTCGCCTCCCAGCTCGTGGCCAGGCCGGGCTCGAGCTCCGTCGTGCCGGGCTTCAGCCTGATCAGCGTCTCGTAGATCTGCAGGTTGACGCGATAGGACTCGCCGTCCGAGATCAGCGCGAAATCGAGCACGACCGGGTCGGAGGACGAGCCGAAGACGAGCGTGCCGCCCGCTTCGCCCTCTGTTGTCTCGGTGGCTCCGGTGTCTTCTGCCGCCTCGTCGTCGTCGCCGCCGCAGCCGGCCAGGCCGAGTGCGAACAGCAGCGTGACGAGCAGCAGGAGGAGCCTGAATGACTTTGCCCTCACATCCTCTCCTTTGACTCGTTGCCCCCTGCCCATTGCCTCAAGGGCAGTGAGTATCCAGGAGCTTGGACGTCCAGGCGAGCCCAGCGGTTAGGTGGAAGCGCGGGCATCAGAAAGGAAACTTATTTGCTCTTACACTCCGACCGGACAGTGAAGCGGAGCGGTGAACCAACCGTCGGGGGATGGATCAAGCGAGCCCTCTCCGCACATACTCGAGGGACACTTGCCGGCCGGCCCCGTTGCGGCGGGGGCATTGGCCGGCGAAAGCCGGGGCGGGGTCCCCATGCGGTGGGCTCCCGCCCCGCCGCTCATCTGAAGGTAGTGCTGGGCTAGGCCGCGACCGAGGCGAGCTCGCGCAGCGCCGCGAGGCGCTGGAGCGCCTGGCCCTCGAGCTGGCGGACGCGCTCGCGCGTGAGCCCGAGCTCGGCGCCAATCGCCTCGAGCGTCCACGGGTCGCCCTCGAAGCCGAAGCGCAGCTCGAGGATCCGCCGCTCGCGCTCGGGGAGCGCGTCGAGCGCCTTGCGGACGCCCTGCTTTCGCAGCGACTCCTCGGCCTCTTCGAACGGATCGGCAGCCTCGCGGTCGGCGAAGAGATCGCCCAGCTCTCCCTCGTCGTCGGAGCCGACGCTCTGGTTGAGGGAGACCGAGGCCTGCGCCGCGGAGAGCGCCTCGTCCACGTGCTGGACGGGCAGGCCCGTCGCCTCCGCCAGCTCCTCGCGCGTCGCGTCGCGCCCGAGCTCGACCTCGAGCCGGCGGGCGGCGCGGCCGAGCTTCTGCTGCCGCTCGACGACGTGGACGGGCACGCGGATCGTGCGCGCGTTGTTGGCCACGGCGCGCTGCACCGACTGGCGGATCCACCAAGTCGCGTAGGTGGAAAACTTGAAGCCACGGCGCCAGTCGAACTTCTCGACGGCCCGGTTGAGACCGAGCGTGCCCTCCTGGATGAGGTCGAGGAAGGGGACGCCCAGGCCGCGGTAGCCCTTGGCGATGGAGACGACGAGGCGGAGGTTCGACTCGATCATGCGCCGCTTGGCGAGCAGGTCGCCCTGCTCGATGCGCTTGGCGAGCGTGACCTCCTCCGAGGCGGTGAGCAGCTTGTGCCGACCGACGTCGGCCAGGAAGAGCTGAAGGCTGTCGCCGGCACCGGTGACCGGATCGGCGGCGATCTCGACGGCCTCCTCGGCGGGGGCGCCGACCTCAAGGCCAATCGTCTCGAGCTCGTGCGTCACCTCGGCGACTTCCTCGTCGCCCAGGTCGAGCTCGAGCGCGAGCGCCTCGAGCTCCGCCGGCTCGACATAGCCACGCTCCTCCGCGTTCTCGAGGAGGTGGCGGCCAGCCTGGGTGTCAAGCACATCGTGCACGGAGTTCTGACTCACCTTGTCTCTCTACGTCCTTTCGCCGAACGAGGGCAGGTTGGATTGCGGCTCCATCCCCCTCAACGTTCGCACTTTACGACTCATTCCCTCGCAGGCCTACCCGCGGAGGGTTGCTTAACCGCGGGTTAACGCACGAGTTCGTGCTGCCTGTCGCGAGTTTAAGACGCCGCTCTCGCAGAAGTGTTGGCGGCTTCCGGCTTCGCCCACTCTTCGTCAAACTCGACTCGCCACTTGCCGTCCTCCCCCTGCTCGAGCCGGAGCTTGGCGCTGAAGGACCGGCCGGAGCGGCCACGGAAGCCGCTGACGGGCTTTGCGGTCCGCCCGGTCTCCATCAGCTCCCTGACGACCGAGACCGGGAGGATCTTGTTTGCCTTCTTCTTCCAGATAACGAAACCGCAGCCCGGGTCGTCCTTCGACCAGCATGAGTAGCCCTTGCGGTTCTCGATCACGTCTCGCCCGCAGACCGGGCACGGACCGAGGTTCGCCCGCTCGATCCTGACGCCCTTGAGCTTGTCGAGCTCGGCGACCGTGTCGGTCGTGAACTTGACGATGTCCGACATGAACGCGGGCCGCGTGTCCTCGCCTTGCTCGATGAGGGCGAGTCGGTGCTCCCAGTTGCCTGTGAGCTCGGGCGACGTGAGCGGATGCGCGCCGAGGAGCGAGATGACCTGGACGCCCTTCTCGGTCGCGTGCAGCGCCCGGCCCTCGCGCTCGAGGTAGCCGACCTGGATGAGCCGCTCGATGATCGCGGCGCGCGTCGCCGGCGTCCCGATCCCCGAGTCCTTCATCGCCTCCCGGAGCTCGGCATCCTCGATGTCCTTGCCGGCCGTCTCCATCGCCCCGAGGAGCGAGGCCTCCGTGAAGCGGCGCGGCGGTTGGGTCTCCTTGCGCAGGGACGTGACGGACCGGGTCTCCACCTGCTCGCCCTGCTCGAGCGCGGGCAGAAGCTGGTCGCCGCCCGAGTCGTCCTCGTCCTTGCCGCTCCTCTGCGCCTCCTCTCCGTAGACGCCCTTCCAGCCGGCCTCGACGAGGACCCGGCCGGACGTGCGAAAGACGTGGTCGGCGACGGTCGTCTCCACTCGGGTTCGCTCGTAGACGGCGTCCGGGTGGAAGACGGCGAGGAACCGCTTGGCGACGAGGTCGTAGATGCGGCTCTCGTCGGGCCCCATCTTCGTCAGGTCGTGCTCGGAACGGGACGGGATGATCGCGTGGTGGTCCTCAACGCGCTTGTCGTTGACGACGCGCCCGAGCGGAAGCTTCTCGAGGCGAGTAACGTAGGCGGCCCCCTGCGCGTAGCGCTCGTGTCGCCCGACGTGGGCGGCAGTGGGCTTGATCTCGCCGATCATGTCGGACGTGAGGAAACGCGAGCTCGTGCGCGGATAGGTGATCGCCTTGTGCTCCTCGTAGAGCTTCTGCGCGGCCGCGAGCGTCCGCCTCGCGGAGAAGCCGAAGAGCGTGTTCGCATGCCGCTGGAGTGACGTGAGGTCGTAGAGGAGCTGCGGCGACTCGCGCTCCTCCTTCTTCTCGAGCTTCTTGATCGTGCCGGGCTGGCCCGTGCAGTCGGCGACGATGGCGCTTGCCTCGTCCTCCTTGATGCGCTTCCCGCCCAGGTAGCGCCCGCTGTAGAGGCGCTCGCCGGCGGCGGCGAAGTCGGCCTCGACGAGCCAGTAGGGCTCGGGAACGAACCCGCGGATCTCGAGCTCGCGCCGGGCCACGAGCGCGAGCGTGGGCGTCTGCACCCGGCCGAGAGAGACGGCGCCGTCGAAGGCGGCGCGCAGGCGGATCGAAGCCGCGCGGGTCGCGTTCATGCCCACGAGCCAGTCGGCCTCCGAGCGCGAGCGGGCAGCCTCCTCGAGGAGGCGCATCTCCTCCCCTTCGCGCAGGTGCTCGAAGGCATCCTGGATCGCCGCCTTCGTCATCGAGTTGAGCCAGAGCCTCTTGACCGGCTTCTTCACGCCGGACGTCTCGTAGAGGTACGCGAAGATGAGCTCGCCTTCACGCCCGGCGTCGCACGCGTTGACGATGAGCTCGACATCCGGCTCCTTCATGAGCTTGTGGACGGCCTGGAGCTGCTTCCTCGCCTTGTCATCGTTCGGGACGAGCATGAACCTCGAGGGGACGATCGGGAGGTCGGCGAAGCGCCACTTCTTGAGCTTCTCGTCGTACTGCTCCGGGTCGGCCAGGCCCACGAGATGGCCGATCGCCCACGAGATGACGACGTCGTCCCCGACGAGGTGCGTCTTGTCCTGGCTCTGCTTGAACGCACCCGGAAGCGTGCCGGCTAGGTCGCGGCCGACGGAGGGCTTCTCGGCGATGACGAGGGTCTTGGACATCACGATCACGTTAGCAACGCGCTCTGAACTCGTTGCAAACGGCAAGAATTGGCGCTGACTTGAGACCTCTCCTGGCAGTCGACGGCGACAACTTCGCCCACCGGGCCTTCCACGCCCTGCCCTCGTCCATCCGCGACGGCGACGGAAACCAGGCGAACATGGTCGTTGGCTTCGCCAACATGCTCGTACGCGTCTGGGAGGACGAGCTACCGCGCACGGTCTTCGTCGGCTTCGACACGGTCGGCGTTCCCACCTACCGCAACGAGCTCCTGCCCGAGTACCAGTCAGGACGCGACTTCCCACCCGAGCTCACCTCGCAGCTCGACCGCCTGCCGGCGCTCGTGGGCGCCTTCGGGTTCGCCTGGGCGAAGAGGGACGGCTACGAGGCCGACGACTTCCTCGGCGCTGCCGCCCACGCCGAGGAGGAGCGCGGCGGGGAGACGCTCGTGCTGACGAACGACCGCGACCTCTTCCAGCTCGCGAGCGCGCAGACGACGATCCTCAGACCGCGTACGGGCATGAAGGACCTTCAGCGGGTCGGCCCGGCCGAGGTGAAGGAGATCTACGGCGTCCCGCCCGGCCTCGTGCCCGACTTCGTCGCGTTGCGCGGAGACCCGTCGGACCGGATTCCCGGCGCCAAGGGGATCGGGCCCGGACGGGCCGCCGGCATCCTCGCGAAGCACGGCTCGCTCGAGGCGGCGCTGGCGGCGGGCGGGTTCCCGGACCAGGCGAACGCACTGCGAGACTACCTCCGGATGGCGCGGCTCCAGGCTGACGCCCCGATCCCGAAGCTCCCCGACGTCGAGCCGAGCTGGGAGGCAGCGGGCGCGCTCGCCGAGTCCTGGGGCCTGAGCGGGCTGGCGAAGCGGCTCCGCGAGCGGACGCCCTGAGCGGAACTACCATCCCGACCGATGAGTGAGCCCATCAACGTCGCCGACTTCGAGCGCCTCGCGGAGGAGCGCTGCGAGCCCGGCTACTGGGGATACGTCGTCGGCGGGGCCGGCGACGAGGTCACCCTCCGCGACAACGTGGCGGCCTTTCGCCGGCGGCTCCTGCGGCCGCGCATGCTCGTCGACGTGAGCAACGTCTCGACGCGGACGACCGTGCTCGGGACCGAGGTCGCGATGCCGCTGATGGTCGCCCCGACCTCGCTGCAGCGTGTCGCCCATGCCGAGGGGGAGCCGGCAGTCGCCCGCGCTTCCGCAGCGGTCGGGACCGTTTACTGCCTCTCCAGCCTCGCGAGCGTCCGTCCCGGGGAGCTCGCGGCCGCCGTGCCGGATTCCCTTCGCTGGTTCCAGCTCTACTGGTCGCGTGACCGCGGCTTCACCCGCGAGCTCGTGCGAGAGGCCGCCGAGAACGGCTTCCGGGCACTCGTTCTCACCGTCGACCTGCCGGCGGCCGGCCCGCGGGAGCGTGACCTCCGCAGCGGGTTCGGCCTTCCCGAGGGACTGCCCATGCCGAACCTCCCTCGGCCGCTCGTCGGGGCGCACTCCTTCCACGACACGCTGGGCGAGATCGTCGACACGTCGCTCACGTGGCGCGACCTCGAATGGCTGCGCGCCGAGTGCGCGGTCCCCCTCGTCGTCAAGGGCGTCCTCACGGGCGAGGACGCGGCGCTGGCCTGCGAGCACGGCGCGGACGGGATCATCGTCTCGAACCACGGCGGGCGCCAGCTCGATGGGGTCCCGGCGACGCTCGACGCCCTTCCGGAGGTCGCGGAGGTCGTCGCCGGGAGGGCCGAGGTCTACCTCGACGGCGGGATCCGCCGCGGCACCGACGTCGCCAAGGCGCTCGCGCTGGGCGCGCGGGCCGTGCTCGTCGGGCGGCCCGCCCTCTGGGGTCTCGCCGCCGGAGGGGAGACGGGCGCCCGCCGCGTCCTCGAGCTGCTCCGCGACGAGATCCGGCTCGCGCTCGTCCTCCTCGGCTGCGCGACGCCGGATGACGTGGACCCCGGGCACGTTCGCGTTCGGGAGTGATCGAGCTCGTCAGCCACGCGGCCTTCGCCGAGCTCCACCCGACGGGTGGCCATCCGGAGGGTCAGGAACGCATTCGCGTCCTGCACGAGGCGTTTCCCAGCTTCGTCGAGGCACGGCCGGCGACCGTGGACGAGGTCGTCTCCGTCCACGACCGGGACTACGTCGAGACCGTCCGCGACGTCTCCGCGAGCGGGCACCCGACCTTGATCGACGTAGACACGCTCTGCACAGAGACGACCTTCGAGGCGGCGCTCCTCGCCGCCGGCGCCGCTATCGGCGCCGTCGAGCGAGGCGGCTTCGCGCTCGCGCGGCCGCCGGGCCACCATGCGCTCCGGGGCCGCGCGATGGGCTTCTGCCTCTTCAACAACGTCGCGATCGCAACCCGCTTCGCCCAGCGGGAGCTCGGCCTCGCCCGCGTGGCGATCCTCGACTGGGACGTCCACCACGGGAACGGCACCCAGGACACGTTCTGGGACGACTCGTCCGTCTTCTTCGCCTCGCTCCACCAGTGGCCGTTCTATCCCGGCACCGGCGGGCCGGGAGACGGGAACGCGACGACGCTGAACGTCCCTCTCCCGGCGGGGTCCGGCGACGCCCGCGTCTTGGAGGCGATGGAGCGGGTCGTCGCACCGGCGCTCGAGGCCTTCGCGCCCGACCTCCTGCTCGTCTCGGCGGGCTTCGACGCCGCCGCCGTGGATCCGATCGGCGGCCTCGAGATGACGGAGGAGGGCTTCGCGGCGCTCGGGTCGCGTGCGGCCGCCATCTCCGAGCGGGTAGCGTTCGTCCTCGAGGGCGGGTACAACCCGCAGGCCCTCCCGGGCCTCGTGGGCGCCGTGCTCGCAGCCGTCTGAGATGGACGTCACGACCGACACCTTCGAAGAGGACGTCATCGAGCGTTCGGCGACCGTGCCCGTCGTCGTCGACTTCTGGGCCGAGTGGTGCGGGCCCTGCAAGATGCTCACGCCCGTCCTCGAGAACGCCGTCGAGGAGCGCGGGGGCCAGGTCGTCCTCGCCAAGGTCGACACCGACGCGAACCCGGAGCTGTCGATGCGGTACGACGTGCGCGGCATCCCCAACGTCAAGGCCTTCCGCGACGGCCAGGTCGTGGACGAGTTCGTCGGAGCTCTCTCGCCCCAGGCTGTCGCAGCCTTCCTCGACGGGCTCACGGGCTCGCGGGCCTCCGAGCGCCTCCTGGACGAGCTCGCCGAGTCGGGTGAGTTCCCCGAGATCCTCGGCCCGCTCGCCGAGCAGGACTACGAGCGCGCGCTCGAGTGGCTCCTCGGCGATCTCGAGGACGCCGATCCCGAGCGGCGCGAGCGCATTCGCCAGATCATGGTCTCGCTCTTCGGCGAGCTCGGGCCGGAGCATCCCCTCACAACCAGCTACCGCCGCCGCCTGGCCACCGCCCTCTACTGATGGACACGGCGTTGACCACGCGTGCTCCCCGCCCTGACGAGGCGCAGGCGGTCACCGATCTCGTAATCGCCTGCGACATCCACGAGCTCGGCGAGCCGGACTTCGAGCTCGACGACCTCCTCACGGACTGGCACATGCCGGGCTTCGACCTGGAGCGGGACGCCGTCGTTGTCGTCGACGGCGACCGGATCGTCGCCTACGCGGTCTTCGTCAGGAACGACTACGTGGACGTCTACGTCCATCCCGACTCTCGCGGCCGCGGCATCGGGAGATCGATCCTCGAGTGGTCCGAGCGACGCGGTCTCGAGCGGACGCCTCCGGGGGAGGAGATCCGGCTCGGCCAGGTCATCACCTCGGGGCACGACGGCGCTCGCACGCTTCTCGAACGGCACGGCTACGAGCCCGCGCGGACTTACTGGCGGATGTCGATGCCGCTCGAGGAGACGCCGACGCCGCCGGCCTGGCCCGAAGGCGTCCTCGTGCGGACGTTCGACCAGGAGCGCGACACGCGCGCGGTCTTCGCGCTCGTCCAGGACGCCTTCGGCGACAACGAGCGCTACGCGGCCGAGTCGTTCGAGGAATGGCAGGCGTTCATGATCGATCGCGAGGCATTCGAGCCCGGCCTGTGGTTCATCGCCGAGTCGAAGGGCGAGATCGTCGGCTGCGTCCTCTGCCCCAACTATGAGGACGAGGGCTACGTCCGCCAGCTCGCCGTCGCCCGCGACTGGCGCCGGCGCGGCCTCGGAACGGCCCTCCTGCGCCAGGCGATGTCCGAGTTCAGCCGGCGCGGCCGCAAGGAGATCGGACTCGTCGTCGACTCGGGGAACCGCACGGGCGCGAAGGAGCTCTACGAGCGGGCCGGCATGACGGTCGCGCGCGAGCACACACGGTACGAGAAGACGCTCAGGGCCCCGGCCGCAGCCTCGTAGCTCCTCTCCCGGCCAGGTTGACCGCGGCTTCGGCTTGGAGTGACAATCGCACGAAGCTGTGGCGACCTGAGGAGGGCGCGGGAGCGACATGGTTTCCCAGCGGAGCGCGGACGGCCGGGACTGGATGGTTCGGCGCCTCCCATTCGGGCTCGGTGTGACGAAGCCCCCGGAACCGCGCCGCGAGGAGTTCGCGGCCTCGTTTCAGAAAAAGCCATCGGCAGGGCCCAACGATGGGCTGCTCGAACGCTACAAAGCCATCATCACAAGCGTACCCTTCTGGTCTTCGCAGACTCGTGTGCCGCGCTCGCACTCCTCGCCGGCTACTTCACGGGCGCACTGCCGTACGTCGTCGCCGCAATTCTCCTGGTCGCCTTCGTCGTGACCCTGCCCTGGCTGCTGCGCCTCGCAGCCCGGCTGCTGCTCATCGCAGCGGCCCTCTTCTTCGTCCTCCTCGTCGAGTTCGTGTTCCCGTTCGGCGTCGTTGCGGCGGTCGTCTGGCTCGCTGCCGGACTGGAAGGCACTTCGCTGGAGCGTCCGCGGATCTCGCCGGAGCGAGCGGGTCGTGGGCGACGTGTGCGACGCGCTTTGGAAGGGTGATGCCGAGACGTTCCACCCCGGCGACGGATCGCCGCCGACGATCATCAGCCCCTAGTCCGCCCTATGCATGCGCCGGGTAGGAGCCGAACACGCGGAGGTCCCGCGTCAGGCCGCGTACCTCGGCGAGCGTCTCGCTGACGACGGGATCGAGCGGATGGCCCGCCAGCACGGCGTCGAAACGGTAGCGCCACGGCGTCCGCGGAATCGGCCGCGAGACGAGCTGCACGAGGTCGAGCCGATGGCGTCCGAAGGGCTCGATCGCGCGGTGCAGAGCGCCCGGCTGGTGGTCGGTCACGAACGAGAACGCCGTCCGCCAGCGCTCGCTCGCGCGGTCGAGCCGCGTGTAGGGCGCCACGGCGACAAAGCGCGTGTACGCCTCGGGATGGTCGCCGACGTCCCCGGCGATCACCGTCAGCCCGTACATGCTCGCCGCACGCTCGCTCGCGATCGCGGCCTCCGACGGGTCGCCGTCCTCGGCGACCTCGTGCGCCGCGTCCGCGGTCGTGGACGCGGCGATCGCGGTCGCCCACGGCATGGCGGCGAGGAGCCGCCGGCACTGGTCGAGCGCCGCCGGGTGGGAGCGAACGACCCGGATCTCCTCGAGCGTGACCACGGCGGGGCCGACCAGGCAGTGGCGGATGGGCAGAACCGTCTCGCCGGTGATGGAGAGCGAGGAGTCGTAGAGTAGGTCGTGAGTCTCGTTGACCGGGCCGGAGAGTGAGCTCTCGATCGGGAGCACGCCGAAGGCGACCTCCCCGTCGGCCGCGGCCTCGACGACGGCGGTGAAGCTGGGGAGCGAGACGAGCTCAGCCCCGTCCGGGAAGAGCCGGTCGCAGGCCGCGGCGCTGTGGGCGCCGTCCCGGCCCGGGTAGGCCACGCTCGCCGTCATGCTCCGACGTTAGCGGAGCTCGGCCGGGAGGCGGAAGAAGACGTCCTCCCGCGCGATCTCGACGTCCTCGCGCTCGTGGTAGCCGAGCTCGCCGAGACGGTCGACGACCCGCTCGACGAGGACCTCCGGGGACGACGCCCCGGCGGTGAGCCCGACCGTCTCGTGACCGGCGAGCCAGTCCGGGTCGAGGTCGGTCTCGTCGTCGATCAGGTGCGCGTGCGAGCCGCTGCTCCGCGCGACCTCGACGAGGCGGTTCGCGTTCGAGCTCGTCTCGGAGCCGACAACGAGAACGAGGGTCGCCTCCTCGCAGATCCGCTTGACCGCGTCCTGGCGGTTCTGGGTGGCGTAGCAGATGTCCGCGGACGGCGGCCCGACGAGGTCGGGCATCCGGTCGCGCAGCGCGTCGACGACCTCGGCCGTGTCGTCGAGCGAGAGCGTCGTCTGCGTCAGGTAGGCGAGGCGCTGGCCGTCCTCGAGCTCGAGCTCGCGCGCGTCCTCGGGCGTCTCGACGAGCACGATCGAGTCCGGCGCCTCCCCCATCGTTCCCTCGACCTCCACGTGGCCCGCGTGGCCGACGAGCGCGATCTTGTGCCCCCGCGCCGCGTACCGGCGCGCCTCGGCATGCACCTTGGACACGAGCGGACAAACAGCATCGACGATCTCGAGGCCGCGCTCCGCGCACTTCTCGTAGACCTTCGGCGCGACACCGTGCGCGGAGAGAACGACCAGGGCGCCCTCCGGCACGTCCTCCTCCGACTCGACGAAGACGGCGCCGCGGGACTCGAGGTCGCGTACGACATGAACGTTGTGAACGATCTCGTGGCGGACGTACACAGGAGGGCCGCGCCGCTCGAGCAGGTGCTCGACGATGTCGATCGCGCGGACGACGCCGGCGCAGAAGCTCCGCGGGCTCGCCACGAGGACACGCTTGCTCACGGCGCGGCCTCCGGCGCGAGCGCCGCGGCGGCGTGCCGGAGCGACTCGAGCCCCCGCCTCGCCGCGAGCGCGGCGCGCACGGTGCCGGCCGGTTCTGCGACGAGCGCGCCCAGGACGACGCGCCAGTCGGTTCGCCCGTCGGGGACGGCCGCGCGCGCGAGCCTGCCCACCGGCTGCTCGGGCGTGTCGGAGATCGCACGCACGACTCCGGCGAGCCGGCCGGTCGCGGCCAGCGTCGCGCTCTCCGTGTCTGCCCCGGCGGCCCCGGTCCGACGGGCAAGCTCCCGGCGCTCCACCGGGTCGTCGACGACGTAGCCGGCGTCGCAGACGACGGCCGTGAGTGCACCCGGGATCGGGAGGGCCTCGTCCTCCCAGAGCACGGTACCGTCGGCGTCGACGACGCGGCGTGCAGTGAGGAGCGTTCCGGGCGGAAGACCCGAGACGAGCGCCCCGGCGAGCCCGAAGGAGACCAGGCGCCCTTCCGGCAACGGCAGCCGGGCGTGCAAGCCGACGCGAGCCACGTGAGCACCGCCAGCTCGAGCCACTCGCTCTTCGACGGCGAGAGCGCACGCGAGCATCAGGGGAGACCCCTTCCCAGAAAGTGCGTCAGCACTTTCTGGGACTGCTAGCGGAGCGTCCATGCGAGGCTCCGAACGGTCTCCTTCACGCTCGAGGTCGCCGCGATCGTCGCGGCGGGCTCGAAGCCGGAATGGATGCCGCAGTGCTCGCAGCGGTGGTCGTTGCCGGGCCCGTAGCGCTCCCACTCGATCCCGTTCACCAGCGCTTCGTACGTCGGGAAGATGCCGTCGGTGAGCAAGTAGCACGGGCCCTTCCAACCGTACGGGTTCCGCGTCACGGAGCCCCAAGGCGCGCATGGAAGCTTCCGGTCGCCGGTGAGGAAGTCCTGGTACACGGGGCTGGCGAGCCACCGGTAGCCGTGCTGGCGAACGGCGTCGCGGATGAGGCGGAACTTCACCTCGTGCTCTGCGCGCGTCATCGTCAGGTTCGGGTCGATCTGCGAGTACTGGTAGCCGGGCGCGACGAGCATCCCGTCGATGCCGACCTCGTTCGTCAGGTACTCCATCATCTGGATGACGTCGTCGACCTCGGTCTCCTTGAAGATGGTCGTGTTCGTCGTCACCCGGAACGCGCTCTCGCGGGCCCTTCCGATCGCGTCGACGGCGATCTCCCAGAGGCCTGGGTAGTCGCAGATGTAGTCGTGGATCTCCTGCATCCCGTCGAGGTGCACGACGAATGTGAGGCGCGGGTTCGGCTCGAATCCTCCGAGCATGTCGACGAGCCGGAGCGCGTTCGTGCAGAGCTGGACGTTCCGCTTCATCTCGAGGAAGCCGCCGACGACGTCCTCGATGCCGTTGAAGATCAGGGGCTCGCCGCCGCAGACGGAGATGACCGGAGCCGGGCACTCGACGGCCGTCTGGAGACACTCCTCGACCGTCAGGCGGGCCTTGTTGGACTCGTACTCGCGGATCTTCCCGCAGCCGATGCAGGCGATGTTGCAGCCGAGCGTGGGCTCGAGCATGATCACGAGCGGGTAGCGGTCCTTCCCCTTCTGCGACGCGACGTAGCGCCCGATCTGGACGGTGCTGCGAAGCGGAAACTTCATGCTCCTCCCTTCGAGAGCGCCTCGGCGACGGCCCGGGCGAGCGCGGGCTCGACGGGGCCCGGTTCGTAGCCGAGTCTACTGCGAGCCTTCTCGGAAGAGAAATACATGGGCAGCCGGGCGAGCCGTACCTCGTCCCGGTTGGCGATGCCGAGCATGCCGGCCATCTTGGCGACAGCATACGGAACGCGAAGGCGCGGCCGTGGCCGTCCCGCCAGCCGCGCGACGGCGCCGAAGAGCTCCTCCAGAGAAAGGTCGACGCCGCCGAGGAGGTAGCGCTCCCCGGGCTCGCCGTGCTCGAGCGCGAGCGCGTGCCCTCGTGCGACGTCGCGGACGTCGACGACGTTGAGCCCCGTCGTGCCGACGAAGCCGCGGATCCGCCCGGTCGCCACGCCGGCAAGCATGCGCCCCGTCGGCGTCGGCTTGCGATCGCCCTCGCCGACGGGCGTCGTCGGGTTGACGACCACGGCCTTCGCCTCGAGGGCCAGCCGCTCGGCCGCGAGCTTCGTACGCTTGTAGGGAACCTCGAGCTCCCAGGAGGGTGGCGTGTCCTCCTCGGTCGCGGCCCGGCCCGGGACGGGCCCGCACGTTCCGGCTGTGCTCGTGTGGACGAAGTGGCTGACCCCGGCGCCGGCGGCGACGTCGAGAAGCAGGCGGGTTCCTTCGACGTTCACGCGCTCGTAGAGCGGGGCCGGCGCGTCATAGCTGTAGAGGGCCGCCACGTGGACGACGGCATCGCAGCCGGCGACGACGCGCTCGAGGCCGGCTCGGTCGAGGAGATCGACGCGTTCGTCGCGGACCTCGGCGCCCCGCTCGCGAAGCTCCCGGCCGACATGGCTCCCCACGAAGCCGGTGGAGCCGGAGACGTAGACCTTCACGAAGTGAGCGCCCGGCGTACGCGCCCGAGCGCCATCACCGGCCAAACCTCCCGGTAGAGGTGGTAGTTGATGAGGAAGTCGCGCGGAAAGCCGGTGCCGGTGAAGAAGTCCTCGTCCCAGCCGCCGTCGGGGCGCTGGCGGCCGCAGAGCCAGGCGACAGCGCGGCCGGCGGAGTCCGAGCCTGCCTCGCCGGCGGCGACGAGGCCCAGAAGCGCCCAGGCCGTCTGCGACGGCGTCGACTCCCCGCGACCCCGCCAGGCGACGCCCGCCTCGCTGCGATCGTAGGAACGGCAGTCCTCGCCGAAGCCGCCGTCCTCGTTCTGATGCGCTCCGAGCCAGGCGACCGCGCGACGAATCGCCGGATGGTCGGGGGGGAAACCGGCAGCCTCGAGCGCCGGCAGGACCGCCCCGATCCCGTAGACGTAGTTGACCCCCCAGCGCCCGAACCAGGCGCCGTCGTCCTCCTGCTCGCGCAGGAGGTACTCGATCCCGTCGCGTACCTCCTTCTCGTAGCCGCCCTCGCGCGCGAGCAGCTCGACCACGTGGCCGGTGACGTCCGCCGAGGGCGGGTCGGTGACGGCGCCGAAATCGCAGAACGGGATCCTGTAGAGCCACTCTGAGTCGTTGTCGGCGTCGAAGGCCCCCCAGCCTCCGTTCCCGCACTGCATGCCGGCCATCCAGCGGCAGGCGCGCTCGACCACAGCGCGGCCGAGGCCGAGGTCGTCGAGCCCCATGGCCACGATCGCGGCGTCGTCGATGTCCGGGTAGAGGTCGTTGTCGTACTCGAAGGCCCAGCCGCCGGATTCGAGCCCGGGGCGCCGTACGGCCCAGTCGCCGCGTTCGCGGATCTCCTCCGCGACGAGCCAGTCCCCGGCCCGCCGCAGAATCTGGTCGTCCGCGGACACGCCGGCGGCGCGAAGCGCGACGAGCGCGAGGCCCGTGTCCCAGACCGGGGACTGGCACGCCTCGGGGCGCAGCCGGTCCCCCTCCTCGACCATGAAGCGCTCCCACCCGGCGAGGCCGCGACCGAGGTACGGGGAGTCGAGCCCGTGGCCGCGGCAGGCAAGGGCGATCAGCGACCACACCCAGGGCGGCTGGATGCCGCCCCAGGAGCCGTCGAGCTCCTGGCGGTCGATGATCCAGCGCTCCGCCCGCGCGAGGGCGTGCTCGCGGCCCGGCTGCACACGCTGCGCCGCATACCAGGCAAGGGCCCGGTCGCTCAGGAGCCCGACCGTCGCCTTCCGTGAGACAGGGCCGAGGTTGAGCTCGTGGCAGGCCCGCTCCGGCGGCAGGTTGCGCACGGGCCGGTAGTGGAGGACGACCGTGAGCGGCACGACGGTCTGCCGCGCCCAGCACGCGAAGTCGTACACGGAGAGCGGCAGCCACGACTTGAGGAGCGCGAGCTCGGGTGGGATCTGCGGGATCTCCTCCCAGGGCCAGAGGCCAAAGAGGGCGAGCCAGATGCGCGTGAAGACGCGGGCGCCGCCGATGCCCCCGTGCTCCTCGCAAAACCGGCGCGCGGGAGCGAGGCGCTCGTCGTCGGCCGAGAGCCCGGCGAGACGGAGCGCCGCGTAGGACTCGAGCGTGGCGGCCAGGTCGGGCTCCCCGCTCCAGTAGATCGCCCAGAGACCGTCTGGCCGCTGCCGCGCGAGCAGCTCGTTCGCGAGGCGGCGTGTCGTCTCCTCGTCGCGGAGGCGAAGGAACTCGAGCAGGAGGAGATGCTGGGCCGTCATGGTCACGTTCGACTCGAGCTCGCCCACCCACCAGCCGCCAGGCTTCTGGAGCGCGAGCAGACGCCGGACGGCCGCACCGAGCGCGCGATCGAGGTCGGCGCGTGGGAGAACCCCGGAGGCAGGCGGGCGCCGCCGCTCTCGGGTCGCGCTCATCTCGTCACGCTCTCGTCACGATGCGCGCGCCACGCGCGCGCCCTTCCGCGCTACGCTCGAAGGCGGGTGGTGGGCTGGGGTGCCCCATGGCCCAAGTCTCTCACGCCGGTGCCCGGGTCGGCAGGGAGGCCGAACGGAAGACGGAGGCCGCCTCGCGCCCGCTCCGTACGGCGCTCTCCATGGTCGCCGGCCACCCCGTGGCCGTCCAGGCGCCGGCCCGCATGACGTTCGGTCGGTTCGTCCTCGGCCCGAGCCTGGCGGCGGCGGTGCCGGGGCGGGCGGCGAACGTCGCCGCCGGCTCCCGGCTCACGCGCGACCAGAGGAGCTCGGCGCGGCCGAGCCGCCGTGTCACCTCCCCCGCGAGCAGGTCGACCAGCGCTCGACCGCGCACGTCGAGAAGCTCGGGCGCACCGCTCGACACGACGGTGAGGTACTGCCCGCGCTGCGGCCGCCTCGTGAGCGCCCCACGGTCGAAGACCCAATGCGCCGGGCTGCCGAGGAGCGCAGCGAGATCGAAACCGAGGACTCGCCGGTCGAAGAGGAGGTGCGCGCTGACGATCGGCGAGTCTTCGAGCCCGGGGTCAGGCTGCCCGAGCAGGCGTGCGCTCTCCTCCGGTGGTACGGCCACGACGACGAGGTCGGCCTCGAGCCGCTCCCCCTCGGCAAGCACGACCGCTTCGTCCTCGACCGCGGCGACGCGCGCCCCCGTGCGCACGACGGCCCCGCGCTCGCCGAGCAGGCGCCCGGCGGCCTCTCCGTGCATCGCCCCGAGCGGCGCGATCGGCAGGACGACGTCGCTCGCGCCCCGCTCGCCGAGCAGCGCCGTCTGCACGGTGAAGAGCGCCGGCGCCGCGCTGACCTCGTTGCACGGCAGGTTGAGGGCCGGCCGGATGAAGACGTCCCAGAAGCGGTCGATCGCGGCCTCGGATTGACCCAGCCGCCTGAGGAGCGCCGCGAAGGTCTCGTCGTCGTGCTCCGCCGGGACGAGCCGCCCGAGCCGCCGCGTCACGCGCGCGATCGCCAGCCGGTCCCCCAGCGACACGTGCCGGTAGCGGAGGAGCGCGGCCGGCCCCGGACCGATGCGGGCGACGCTTCCGTCCTCCGCGATCACCGGCAGAGAGAGCCGCTCGCGGCGCACCGCGCTTGCCTGTCCGATCCGCTCGAGGAACGCGAGGTACTCGGTGCAGCAACCGAGCGCGATGTGCTGGCCGTTGTCGGGCGGCGGGTCGGGATCGTCCTCCCGCTCGGGCAGCGTCTGGACTGCCCCGCCGAGCGTCGGCCGCGCCTCGAGGAGCGTCACGGCGTGGCCGGCGTCGGCGAGCTCCAGCGCGGCGGCGAGCCCGGCGAGGCCGCCGCCGACGACGACGGCCTTCACAGGGCGGCCACCGCCCGCAGCTTGCCGGCGGCCGAGAGCTGCGGCCGCCGGGAGAAGACGTCGTAGTCACGGCCGCGCATCTGGACGAGGAGCCCGCGGTAGATCCCGGCGAAGACGCGGACGCAGAGGGCGCTCCGCCGATCGAGGAGCGGCAGCAGGCCCAGCCCCTCCCGCATGAGGCCCTCCGCTCTCTGAGCCTGGTGCTCCATGAGCGCGACCCACTCCAATCCGACACTGCCCGACGCGATGTCCCCCTCGGAGACGCCGAAGAGCTCGAGCTCATCTTGGGGGAGATACACCCGGCCGAGCCGCCAGTCCTCGGCGACGTCGCGCATGATGTTGATCTGCTGGAGCGCAAGCCCGAGCGCCTCCGCCCGAGGCGAAGCCATGGGCGGGTCGCTCGGGCCGTAGACAGCGGTACAGGCGAGCCCGACCGCCCCGGCCACGCACCGGCAGTACTCGCGGAGCTCCTCCCAGCTCGCGTACCGCGTCCTCTCCACATCCATGAGCCCCCCGGCGACGAGATCGAGGAGGGCGCTCCGCGGCACCGGGTAGCACAGCGTCGCGTCGGCGAGAGCGACGAGCACCGGGTCGTCGGTCGGTGCCTCCGGGAGGGCCTCGACGGCTGCACGGAAGGACTCCAACCCCCGCCGCCGCTCCTCTGCCTCGAGCTCGGGGTCGTCGGCGATGTCGTCTACGCGCCGCGCGAACGCATAGAGCGCTGCGACCGCCAGCCGCTTTCGGCGCGGCAAGACGGCGATCCCCCAGGCGAAGTTCCGCGCCTCCCGGCGCGTGATGCGGACGACCTCGGCGTAGGCGTCCTCCACCCTCATCGCCGGACGAGCTCCCGGAGCGCGAGCCGCGCGAATGTCAGGCGGGTCGGAGCAGGCCGTTCCGTGAAGACGTCCCAGCCAGCCCGCTCCAGCGCGTCCAGCGCGGCGAGGCCGCCGCGCGCGTAGAGCGCCACGGACAGCCCGGGCCGCCCACTCAGCGCCTTTCGAAGCGGCAGCCCGTGCTCGAGGAGCGACCGCGCGCGCTCGGCCTCGAAGCGCAGGAGGCCCACGATCGGCTCGGTGAGCGGCCCGGCGAGGTCCTCGTCGGCGATGCCGAAACTCCGGAGGTCCTGCTGAGGGAGGTAGACGCGGCCGAGGGAGAGATCGCGTGGCGGGTCCTGGAGGAAGTTGACGAGCTGGAGGCCGGTACAGACGGCGTCGCTCATCACCACAAGCTCAGGCTCCCCGTCACGGCCGTAGATGCCGAGGACGAGGCGGCCGACCGGGTCGGCGGAGTAGGCGCAGTACTCGCGCACGTCCTCCCACGTCTCGTAGCGGCTCCGCACCTGGTCGATGCGGTTTGCCTCGATCAGTCGGCGGAACGGCTCGAGCGGCAGCGCGCGCGCGGCGATCGTCGCGTGGAGGCGCTGCATGATCTCGGTGCGCGGCGGGCCTTCCAGCTCGCGCTCGAGCTCGTCGAGGAGGGCGTCCCGGTCTCCGGCCGCCTCGTCGCCGAGGTTGTCGACGAGCCGCGCGAACCCGTAGACGGCGCGGAGGTGCGGCCGAGCCCGGCGTGGTGCGAGCAGCGAGGCGACCGGGAAGTTCTCGCCGGAGGCCCGCGCGTCGATCCGGGCCGCGGCGAGCTCTGGCGCGTCGAGTACGCTCGCCGAGGGCATCGTGGGAACAGTATGGAGCGGCGAACCCTCGGACGCACCTGGCGTTCGAGCCTCCCGCCGGAGCTGAGGCCCGCTCAGCGCGACTCGAGGCCGAGCTCGCGCAGGATCTCCGCCGTGTGCTCTCCGAGCGCCGGTACGGCGCCCGACTCGGGCCGCTCGCCGTCGACGAGGAAGGGGCTTCCGATCGCGGGGATCGGGCCGGCCGGCGAGCCCACCTCGACAACGAGCCCGTTGTGCTCGAGCTGGAGGTGCTCGAGGACATCCGGAATCTCGTTCACCGCTCCGCACGGGATCCGCGCAGCCTCGAGGAGGTCGAGCCACTCGCGGGCCGGCCGGGCGGCAAAGGCCTCCCGGAGGAGAGGCTCGAGTGCGCCCCGGTGCTCCACCCGGCCCTCGTTCGTGGAGAAGCGTGCGTCCTCGAGGAGCTCCTGCCGCCCGATGACGTCCCCGCAGAGCACCCGCCAGTGGTCGGCGGAGAGGATCGCCAGCCCGAAGAGACGGCCGTCGCCCGCCGGGAACGGCCCGTAGGGGCAGAAGAGCGGGTGGCGCATACCCGTCCGCTCAGGCACCTCGCGCCGGTGCCACCAGAGGTGAGGGAAGTAGCCGAGCCAGTCGACCATCGTGTCGAAGAGGGAGACGGAGACCCGCGCGCCCTCGCCGGTCTCCGCTCGCCGCGCGAGCGCGGCGAGCGTCGCCACGGCGGCATAGCTCGCGGCGCCGACGTCGCAGACCGAGACTCCGACGCGCGCGGGCTCCTCGGGCGTCCCGGTGACGGCGATGAGCCCGGCCTCGCCTTGCATGACGAGGTCGTAGGCGTTCTTACGCGCGTAGGGCCCGTCCGGCCCGTAGCCGGAGATGTCGACGTAGACGACGTCGTGGCGAAGCGCACGCACCGCCTCCTCGCTCAGGCCGACCCGCTCGGCCCAGCCCGGCGTGTAGTTCTGGAGGAAGACGTCGCTCCGCTCGACGAGCCTCTCGATCGCCGGGCGGTCGCCTGGGTCCTTCACGTCGAGAGCGACGCTCCGTTTCCCGCGGTTCACCCAGACGAAGCCGCTCGAGAGCCCGGCCGCGACCGTGTCCCAGGCCCGCGTGACGTCGCCCCCGTCGGGGCGCTCGACCTTGACGACGTCCGCGCCGAGGTCTGCGAGGAGACGGGTGGCGAGCGGCCCGGCGAGGCCGTTCTCGAAGGCGAGGACGCGGGTGCCCCGGAGGAGCGGCACCCGCGTACCGTACTGCGCCCTAGCTCGACACCGCTTTCAACCCTCAAGCCTCGAACCAGGCGACGGGGTTGCCATCAGACCAGCGCCTCTACCTCGACGATGTCCTCCCGCCCGATCGCCACGCCCGCGGCTTCGTGCGCCTTCTGGACCGCCTCGGCGTTCGGCGCCTCGGAGAGGCAGTAGGCCTCGCCGTCGGCGAGGTAGAGGTTCAGAGCCTTGGCCCCGTTCTCGTCGGGTTGTCCCGAGCGGATGCGCTCGGCCATTCCCTCCTTCATCTCAGGGGACATCTCTCCCATCGCGTGATGATCCAGGAACGTCGGCATCAGTCCTCCTCAGGGGTTTGCGGAATCGGCTCGGGCCCGGGGTCGCCGCCCGACGCTGCGACCGCGAGGCGGCCGAGGTACAGGTCCCAGCCCTGCCCGTGGATCTCGCGGGAGGCCTCGGGCAGGTCGAGGTGGCGGAGCCGGACGAGCGTTCCGTCGCCGTCGGGCTCGAGGGTCACCTCGACGCGGCTCGACCCCGGCGGCACGGCGTGCTCGCCGCTGCCGGCCTCCTGGCCCTCCCAGCCCCAGGTGAAGACGATCCGGCTCGGCGGGTCGACGGCAACGTACTCGCCGCGCGCGATCGCCTGGTCGTTGATCTCCACGCGGTAGATCCCTCCGGGCCGGGCGTCGAGCTCCGCGCGCCGCCCCTTCCAGAGGATCATCTTCTCGGGGTCGATGAAGAACTCGAACACCGTCTCCTGCCCGGCCGCGATACGAACCTCGCGCTCGACGGCCTCATGCTGACGAACGGCCACTGTGCCTTCTCCCTTCCTCGAGCTCCGCCGCCAGCCGGAGCCGCTCGAGCCCGTCGTCCCAGAATCCCTCGATGAACAGCCGGACGTCAACCAGGCCCTCCCGCCTCGCGCGGTAGAGACGCTTCGTCCCCAGGCGCCGCTCCTCGAGGAGGCCGGCGTCCTTCAGGACGGCAAGGTGCTGAGAGACGGCGGGACGGGTGACGTCGAACTCGGACGCGATCTCGCCCGCGGTCAGCTCTTCGTTGCGGACGAGCTCGAGGATCCTCCGTCGGCGGGGCTCGGCGAGCGCTCGGATGGCGGCCTCCACGGCGCTATTTAAGCACAGACTTACATAAGGCGCTACTTACAGCTGCGGCGGTGGACGCGCGGGAACAAACTGGCCGAGGTCCCGTTTTCCTTTGCGACCGCCGTCGAACGAGGAGGAGCAGTGGCAGAGCTGAGCGACAACGTCCGGAGCAAGGTCGAAGCGCCCAACCTCGCCTTCCTCGCCGATGTGATGAAGGACGGCTCGCCGCACGTGAGCCCCGTCTGGATCGCGCTCGAGAACGGCTACATCACGTTCAACACGGCGGCCGGGCGGGTGAAGGAGAGAAACATGCGGCGCGACCCGCGCGTCGCCATCTCGATCGCCGACAAGGACAACTTCTACGACAAGGTCGACATTCGCGGCCGTGTGGTCGAGATGATCGAGGGCGAGGAGGCCGACCGGCAGATCGACGAGCTGGCGAAGAAATACCTCGGCAAGGACGAGTACCCCTGGCGGAACCCCGAGGAGACCCGGATCAAGGTGCTCGTCGAGCCGGTCGCGGTCGCCGGTTGAGCCGACTCGTCTTCCTGAGCCGGGAGGAGGTCAGAGGCCTTCTCCCGGAGGTCCCCGAGCGGCTCGACCTCGTCGAGCACACCTACCGGGCCCTCGCGGCGGGCCGAGTCGAGCTGCCGCCCAAGCCCGGCGTCCACCCGCGCAAGGACTCGTTCGTGCACGCCATGCCTGCCTACCTGCGCGACGAGGACGTCGTCGCGCTCAAGTGGATCGCGGGCTACCCGGCGAACAAGGAACGGGGCCTGCCCTACATCACGGGCCTCGTGGTCGTGAATGACGCCGAGACCGGCCTCCCGCTCGCGATCATGGACGGCGCCGAGATCACCGCCGCGCGCACGGCAGCCGCGAGCGGCGTCTGCATCCGCCGCTTCGCGCCCCATGGCTGGCGCGAGGCTGCGATCCTCGGCTGCGGCGAGCAGGCGCGCTTTCACTCGGAGCTGCTGCGGGCGCTCAACCCGGACGTCACGATCCGTGCTTTCGACCCGCACCCGGAGCGCATCGAGCGCCTCGGGGAGCGCGTCGAGGCCGCCGCGGGCTGGGAAGAGGCGGTCGCCGGCGCCGAGGTCGTCGTCACGGCAGGCCCGATCGTCGAGGATCCGGAGCCGCCGATCCGGCCGCAGCACCTCGGCGGCCGCTGGCTTGCGCTTCCGGTCGACTTCGACTTCTACTTCCGGCCCGAGACCGTCGCCGGAGCCGACCTCTTCCTTGCCGACGACGTGGGCCAATTCGAGTACTACCGCGAGCTCGGCCACTTCCAGGGCTGGCCGGAGCCCGCGGGGAACGTCGGCGAGGGCCTCGGGAACGAGAGCTCGCCCGCGAAAGTCGTTTGTTGCAACCTCGGCATCGGCGCCCTCGACGCGGCCTTCGCCAACGTCGTCCTCGAGCGGGCGCGCGCGGAAGGCGTCGGCACCCAGCTCGAGCTGTGAGCCCCGCGGCCTGGCTCCTCGACCTGGAACGCTCGCTGGCCGAGGACGAGGGGACGGAGGCGCTCGCCACGGGGCTCGTCGTGCTGGCCGCGGTCGCCGGCCGCGAGGTACATGTCGACCCCGAGGAGGCGCGCGGAGCCGCCCGGCGCGCGCTCCTGCTCCTCAGCACCGGCGGCGACCCTTCGCGCGGGCTCGACCTGCATGGGCGGGCGGTCGTCGCCATGGCCGAGGACCTCCGCACCGTCGACCGCCAGCTCGCGCTCGAGGAGGGGCTTCGGCAGCTCCGCCTCGAGACGGCCGGCCTCCCGCACGTGAGCGAGGCGCTGCACGGACTGGTCGACGCGCCGGACGTGGCCTGGCGGGCCTACGCCGCCGGGCTGCTCGCCGAGGAGCTCGAGCCGAGCTGAGC
>JAIBJN010000032.1 GCA_020029595.1 Actinomycetota bacterium
AACGCCTCCGTGAACGTGCGTCCGATGCCCATCGCCTCGCCCACCGACTTCATCTGCGTCCCCAGATCGTCGTCGGCGCCGGGGAACTTCTCGAATGCGAAGCGGGGAAACTTGACGACGACGTAGTCCAGGGTCGGCTCGAAGCTCGCCGGCGTCGTCCGCGTGAGGTCGTTCGGGATCTCGTCGAGCGTGTAGCCGACGGCGAGCTTCGCGGCCACTTTTGCGATCGGGTAGCCGGTGGCCTTGCTCGCGAGCGCGGACGAGCGGGAGACCCGAGGGTTCATCTCGATCACCCGCAGCTCCCCGCTCTCGCGCTCGCGAGCGAACTGGATGTTCGATCCGCCCGTCTCCACGCCGACCGCGCGGATCACGAGCGCGGCCGCGTCGCGAAGCTCCTGGAAGGCCTCGTCGGAGAGCGTCATCTGCGGCGCGACGGTGACGGAGTCGCCCGTGTGCACTCCCATCGGGTCGAGGTTCTCGATCGAGCACACGACGACGACGTTGTCGCGCGCGTCGCGCATGACCTCGAGCTCGAACTCGTCCCAGCCGACCAGCGACTCCTCGACCAGCACCTGGTGGACGGGGCTCTCCTCGAGCGCACGCTCGAGGAGCCGCTCGAGGTCCTCCGGCGATCTCGCGATGCCTCCGCCGTGGCCTCCGAGCGTGAACGCCGGGCGCAGGATCAGCGGGAACGAGAGCGCCTCGGGCAGCTCGTCCGGCGAGGTCACGACGACGGACTCCGGCACGCGCAGCCCGACGGCGGACATCGTCTCCCGAAAGAGCCCCCGGTCCTCGGCGCGGCAGATCGCCTCGAAGCTCGCCCCGACGAGCTCGACCCCGAGCTCCTCGAGGAGGCCGTCTTCCGCGAGTCGCCGCGCGAGGTTCAGCGCGGTCTGTCCGCCGAGGGTCGGGAGCAGCGCGCCCGGTCGCTCCCGCTCGAGGACGCCGACCACGCCCTCGAGGTCGAGGGGCTCCAGATACGTGCGGTCGGCGAAGCCGGGGTCGGTCATGATCGTCGCCGGGTTCGAGTTGACGACGACCGTGCGGTAGCCCTCCGCGCGTAGCACCTTGAGCGCCTGGCTCCCCGCGTAGTCGAACTCGCAGGCCTGCCCGATCACGATCGGCCCGGAGCCGATCACGCAGATGGAGGTCAGGTCAGGCCGCCGCGGCATACCTGATCCCGTCGACCCAGGCCTCTATTTCCGGCCAGGCGTCGTGCGGGCCGGGGCCCGCCTCGGGGTGGAACTGGAGGGAGCGGGCCCGCTCGCCGGCGAGCCCGATCCCCTCGACGGTGCCGTCGTAGAGCGAGACGTGCGTGACCGCCGGGCCGTCGCCCCGCACCGCGAAGCCGTGGTTCTGGCTCGTGACCAGGACGCGGCTCGAGGCGAGCTCCAGCACGGGATGGTTCGCGCCCCGGTGCCCGAAGGGGAGCTTGAACGTGTCGAAACCGGCCGCCAGCGCGAGCAGCTGATGACCGAGGCAGATACCGAGGATCGGGACGCGGCCGAGGAGTTCGCGCACGACTGCCACCTCCCCCGGCAGCGCGGCCGGGTCGCCGGGGCCGTTCGACAGGAGCACCCCGGCGGGTCGCGACAAGAGCAGGGTGGCCGCGTCCGCGTCGTGGGGCCAGACCGTCGTCTGCACACGGCAGGTGCTCAGGCGATGCAAGATCGAGCGCTTGCAGCCGTAGTCGACGACGGCGATGTGCGTGCTGCCGTGCCCGACTCGGTACGGCTCCTGCGTCGAGACGGCGGCGACGAGAGCCCGCCCCGCCATCGAGGCCTGCGCGCGCACGTTCGCCAGCACCTCGTCCACCGAGGCCGCCCCCGCGACCGCGGCCGCCCGCATCGCTCCCCGTTCCCGCAGCCTGACGACGAGAGCTCGCGTGTCGACCTCTTCGAGCGCCACGATCCCCCGCCCGTGGAGCCAGCGCGTCCAGTCCTCTCCGGTCGCCCGCCGCATGAGCACCGCGCGGGCGTGGGCCCGTGCCGACTCCGATCGCTGCGGCGAGACCCCGTAGTTCCCGATCATCGGCGCCGTGAAGGCGACGAGCTGCTCGGCGTAGCTCGGGTCGGTGACGACCTCCTGATAGCCGGTCATCGCGGTCGTGAAGACGGCCTCGCCGTGAGCGACGCCGAGCGCCCCGACCGAGCGTCCGCGGAAGACCGCCCCGTCCTCGAGCACGAGGAGGCCGCTCATCGGCCGGCCTCTCGCGCATGAGCGTGCGGAGGGGCAAAGGGGAAACAGCGAGCCTCGTCCGCGGCGCCGAAACGCACGTAACACGCTGTTACTTGGCAACACGAAGGGCTCATGCGGAATACACCAGCTTTCCGGCCGCGACCGTCTGCAGGACCCGGCCGCGCAGCTGCGAGCCGAGGAGCCAGGAGTTCGCCGACTTCGACTTGAACCCGCCCTCGTCGACGTGCCAGACGGCCTCGAGATCGAGAAGGACGAGGTTCGCGGGCGCCCCCACGGCGATCGTGGGGGGCTCGAGCCCGTAGATTCGCGCCGGCCCGGCGCTCAGGCGCTCGAGCAGCGTGACGAGGGGGACGACGCCCGGCTCGACGAGCTGCGTGTAGAGCGCGGAGAACGCCGTCTCCAGCCCGGTGACGCCGAAGGGCGCCTCCTCGAAGGGAACCTCCTTCTCGTGGCGCGCGTGCGGGGCGTGGTCAGTCGCGACCGCGCCGATCGTGCCGTCGCGCAGGGCCTCGACCAGAGCCTTGCGATCCTCCTCGGCCCGCAGCGGCGGGTTCATCTTCACGTTGGGATCGAGCGAGCGCACCGCCTCGTCCGTGAGGCAGAGGTGGTGCGGCGTCGCCTCCGCCGTCGCCGGCACGCCGGCCTCGAGGGCGCGGCGCAGCTCCTCCACGGACTCCCGCGCGGAGAGATGGAGCAGGTGGAGCGGGCGCTCCTCGTAGGCGGCGAGCGCCAGGTCGCGACCGACCATCACGCTCTCGGCCACAGATGGGTAGCCTCCGAAGCCGATCTCCGCGGAGACGAGGCCCTCGTGCACGTGGCCGCCGCGCGAGAGCGTCGGCTCCTCACAGTGGACGGCGATAGGCCTGCCGGCGGCCGCGCTGTACTGGAGCGCTCGTCGGACGAGGCCAGGCGCGACGACCGGGCGGCCGTCGTCGGTAAACCCGGCCGCGCCACGCTCCGCGAGCTCGATCATCTCGGTCAGCTCGGCGCCCTGCTGGCCCTTGCTGATGGCGGCCAGGAAGCCGACCGGCACCTCCGCCACGCGCGTGGCCTCCTCGACGAGTGCGCCCAGAACGGCCGCCGAGTCGACGACCGGGTCGGTGTTGGGCATGGCGAGGATCGCGCAGTAGCCGCCTGCCGCCGCGGCGCGCGTGCCCGAGCCCATGTCCTCCTCGTCCTCGCGCCCGGGCGTGCGCAGGTGGACGTGCGGGTCGACGAACGCCGGCGCCAGAACCTTGCCTTCCTCGGTGCTCCCGCCTGCGGGCTCGAGCGCCGAGATAACCCCGCCTTCGACCCGGACGGTCAGCGGCTCGTCGATCCCGTGCACGGGATCGAGCACGCGGACGTTCTCGAAGGCGAGAGAGTCCTTGCGCCCGTTCCTGCCGAAGAGCATTACCTGCAGGGGCACTACGCCACCTCCTCGATCTCGGCGACCTTGACCTCCACCGGGCCCTGCGTGAGGAGGTCGTAGAGGACGGCCATGCGGACGACGAGCCCGCTTCGCACCTGGCGCTCGACGAGCGATTCGGCGGCGTCGGCGACGGCGGGATCGATCTCGACGCCCCGGTTCATCGGCCCCGGGTGCATGACCCGCTGGCCGGGCCGCAGCCGCTCCGGGGTCACGCCCCAGCGGGCCGTGTACTCGCGCAGGCTGGGGACGTAGTTCGCTCCCTCGACCATGCGCTCCCGCTGCATCCGCAGGACGTAGACGACGTCCGCCTCCTTGATGTCGCGGATGTCGTAGGAGACCTGGCAGCCCATCGCCTCGATGCCGCGCGGGATGAGCGGGGGCGGGCCGACGAGCGTCACCCGGGCCCCCATGAGGACGAGCGCCTGGACGTTGGAGCGCGCGACCCGGGAATGGAGGACGTCGCCGACGATCGCGACGTGGAGACCGTCGACCCCGCCCAGCTCCTCGTCGAGCGTGTAGAGGTCGAGGAGCGCCTGCGTCGGGTGCTGGTGCTTGCCGTCTCCCGCGTTGACGACGTGGGCGTCCGTGAAGCGGGCGGCGAAGTGCGGGGCGCCGATCTGGGCGTGGCGGATGACGATCACGTCGGGGTCGTACGCGCCGATCGTCAGCAGCGTGTCCTTCAGCGACTCGCCCTTCTCGACGGCGGAGCCCGAGGACTTGACGGACATCACGTCTGCCGAGAGCCGCTTCGCCGCCAGCTCGAAGCTCGACGACGTCCGCGTCGAGGCCTCGAAGAAGAGGTTGACGACCGTGCGCCCTCGGAGGGTCGGGAGCTTCTTCACGTCGCGCTCGAGCGAGCGCGCGAACGTGCGGGAGAGGGCGAGCAGCCGCTCGACGTCCTCGCGTGCGAGGTCGGCGATCGAGATCAGATGCCGCCGCGCGGAGGTCTTCGGCGGGAGAAGCTCCGAGCGGAGCAAGGGTCGGACGTCTGCCATGGGCTTCCTCACTTTCCGGGGGCTGGGACGAGCAGAACGCGATCGACCTCGTCGATCTCGACGAGCTGCACCTGGACGCGCTCGTCATGGGACGTGGGCAGGTTCTTGCCGACGTAGTCGGGGCGAATGGGGAGCTCGCGGTGACCGCGGTCGACGAGCACGGCGAGCTGGACGCGCGCCGGCCGCCCGTAGTCGAAGAGCGCGTCGATCGCCGCGCGGATCGTGCGACCCGTGTAGAGGACGTCGTCGCAGAGCACGCACGTCATCCCCTCGAGCGGGAAGTCGAGGCGCGTGGCGCGGACGACCGGTTGCGGGTGGAGCGGCCCGCCCCTGTCCCGCGCGTGGACGTCGTCGCGGTGAAAGGTGATGTCGAGGGTCCCGAGCGCGATCTCGCGGTCGGTGAATTCCTCGATCAGCCGCCGCAACCGCTGCGCGAGCGGCACGCCGCGCGTATGGATTCCCACGAGCGCCGTCCGCTCGAGCTCGGGGTTCCGCTCGACGATCTCGTGCGCGATGCGAACGACGGTGCGCCGGAGCCCTTCTCCGTCCAGCAAGACGTGCTTCGCCTGTGCGGGCGCAACCACCATCGACTCCTTTCCGGCCTCACGGGACCGGGTTAAAGGTGCGCGGAGAAGGCTAGCCGCTCCGCCGGACGGCGTCCAACTGCTGGAGGAGGCCGCGGTGGAGGTCCTGGGCCGCGGCGCCCGGTGCCACCCCGAGCTCCTCGCGGAGGAGGACACGCAAGCGGTCGTAGACCCGCAGCGCCTCGGCGGCGTTGTCTCGCGCCGCCAGGGCCTCCATGAGCAGCCGGTAGCCGCTCTCGCGGAACGGCGCGGCCTCGATCAGCACGCGACCCGCCCGCTCCGCGGCCGCGACTTCTGTGCTGCCCATCCGTAGGCGGACCGTGCCGACGCATTCCAGCGCCCGGAGCCTCACGTCCTCGAGCCAGCGGCGCCGCTCCTCGGCGCCTCGTACCCCGGCAAAGAAGCCTCGGTTGGCCACGTAGAGGGCGGTGCGGCCTGGCGCCCAGGCCCGCTCCCACTCGCCGAGGGCGACGGCGGACTCGGCCCGGTGCACAGCTACGCCGGCCTCCTCGACATCGATCCATGCCTCGGGCGGCAGGACAAGGTGCAGCTCGGCCTTCCCCTCGAGGGCCTCCGGCCCGAGCGCCCGTCGGAGCTTCGAGAGGAGCGCGGAGAGCGAGGCGTCGGCCGCGTCGGGCGGGCCTTCGGGCCAGAGAGCCTCCACCAGCTTAGGCCGCGTCGCGCGTCGTGCGCGGTTCGCCGCAAGATAGGCGAAGAGGAGCCTCCCTTGCCGGCCGGGAAGCGCTCTCTCGACACGGTGTCCGGCCAGCTCCACGACCAGACGCCCGCAGAGTTGGATCCTCGTGCCTTCACCGCTCCCCAACGTTTCGCCAAGGTAACCGCAAGCGGCCCGGGCGACAATGGCGATGTCCCTACGAACAAGGAGCGATTCATGACCAAGGTCGTCAACTGCGAGTGCGGCGAGACGGTGAGGGCCGAGAGCGACGGCGAGCTCGTCTCTCGGGTCGAAGCTCACGTGGAGCGTGACCATCCGGACATGGTCGGCAAGCTCTCCCGCGACGACATCCTCGGAATGGCCGAGGAGGCCTGAGCGCCGTGCGGATGCTCGTGCAACTAGCGACGGGGCCGGAGAACCCGACCCGGGCGGCACTCGCATTCCTCGTGGCCCGAACCGCCGTGGACGAAGGCCACGAGATTCGCATGTTCCTCGCCGGTGACGCTGTCCAGCTCGCCCGGCCGGAGACTGCGGATGCCGTGCACGGGATCGGGACGGGCTCCATCGCCGAGAACTGGCAGGCGCTGACCGACGCCGGCGTTCCCGTCTTCCTCTCCGGGATGTCGAGCAAGGCGCGAGGAGTCGATGCCGAGACGAGGCACGGGGTCGAGCTGGCTCTGCCGTCCACCCTCGTCGAGCTCGCGGCCTGGGCGGACTCGACGCTCGTCTACTGAGCTCCAGCCTCGGCCGTGAGGACGGCCCACTCGAGCGGCGTCTCGATCTCCTCGGGGAGCTCGCGCTCCGCCCGCGCCAACCCGGCGGCGAAGGTCTCATCGTCGAGCAGGCGGAGCGTCGAGATGTAGCGGCCGCGGATGCGCTCGAGCGCGTCGGCGCGGGAGAGTCGCGCCCGCTGGCGGAGCGTGCGCGTGCGGACGAACGCGAAGCCGGCCGCTTCCAGCTCCGCGGCGAGGGCGTCTGGCGTCGGGAAACGCCGGCGGTCGACCTCCGCCACCTCCGGGAGGACGTCGGTGAGCCAGTACCACTCGAAGTGATCCGGCGTGAAGGTGGCGATGACTGCGCGGCCGCCCGGCTGGAGCACGCGAACGAGCTCGGCCAGGGCGCGCGGGCGGTCGACGAGATGGACGACGAGCCGGAGGACGGCGCGCTCGAACCACCCGTCCTTGAAGGGGAGGGCCTCCGCGTGGCCCAGCTTGAAGCCGACGCGCCCCCCGCCTGCGGCGCGGGCCAGGGCGAGCATCTCCTCGGAGGGATCCACCCCCCACACACGGGCGCCACGCTCGACGAGGGCGGCGGCGAGGCGGCCGGTGCCGCAGCCGACGTCGAGGACGCGCCGTCCCGCGAGGTCGCCCTCCGAGAGGAGGAGATCGACGAGTTCCCACCAGTTCTCGTCGACCGGCCGCAGCCGGTCGTAGTCCTCCGCGAGCGGTCCGAAGTCCGGCGCTTCAGCGCCCGCCAATGAGCTCGTCGGGATCCGTCATGGATTCGATCGCATGCTGGGCCGCCTCGAGAGACGTCTCGGGGACCAGGACCTTCTGCGGAGAGTCATCCAGCGCCGCCGGATGCTGCTCGACCGCCGGGTGAAGCTCCGACGGGATCCCCGCCGACTCCAGGATCGTCTGGATCTCCTCCGCCTCTGCGAGGTCCCCCGCCACCGCCACCTGCACCATGCTCGCCATGCGGCTCGGCCTCCTCCCGCGTCGTTCGCGCTCCGGCCTTGACGAGTCGGGGACTGCCCCGCTCCTGGAACCGGACGTCGATGATATCGAAGTCCCGCGGCACGACCGTCTCGGGGAAGATCCCGCGGGCCTCGCGCAGAATCTCGGGCCCGAAGTAGCGGTTCGAGAGGTGTGTGAGGGCGAGCATCTTCACCTTCGCCGCCCGGGCGAGGCGGGCGGCGCCGGTCGCCGTCGAGTGCGCCGTCTCCTCCGCCCGCTCGCTCTCCTCCTCGGCGAAGGTCGCCTCGTGAACGAGCACGTCTGCCTCCCCGGCGACCTCGAGCACGGTCGCGGCCGGGGCCGTGTCGCCTGCGAGGACGACCTTCCGGCCGGAGCGCGGTGCCCCGAGGACCTGACCCGGCCGCACCTCGACCCCGCCCGCAAGCGCGATGGCCTTGCCGGCCTGGAGCCGGCCGAAGAGCGGCCCCTCGGGCACGCCCAGAGCGCGCGCCGCGTCGACGTCGAACCGGCCGGGTCGGGGCACCTCGACGAACGCGTAGCCGTTCGCGGCCACGCCGTGCGAGACCCGGAAAACGACGATGCGGTACTCGCCGCGGTCGAGCACGTCGCCGTCCCGAAGCTCGACGAGCTCGATCGGGTACGTGAGCTTTCCGAAGATCCGCTGGAGACCCGCGAACAGATCCGTGAGGCCAGGCGGCCCGTGGACGACGAGTGGGACGTCCCGCCCGCGAAGCGCGAACGTCTTCAGCATGCCCGGAAGACCGAGGTAGTGGTCCGCGTGGTAATGCGTCAGGAAGATCTCCGGAAGCTCGATCAGGCCGACCGTCGAGCGGAGGAGCTGGCGCTGGGTCCCCTCGCCGCAGTCGACGAGCATCCGCTCGCCCCCGCGGCGGACGAGCATGCCTGCGAGCCCGCGCCGGGCGGTCGGCACGGACCCTGACGTTCCGAGAAAGACGAGATCGAGATCCACCGCGCAAGTGTAGGGGCTGCCCCACTCAAGTTCGCCTCGCCACGATCCGATACATCTCGGGCTGTGGCTCGTCGCTCGATGTCAGAGCTCGTCGCGCGTTCGCTCACGCTCCTCCGAGCATTTCTCTTGCTCAGCGCGGTCATCCTTGCCGCGGGCGCGGTCGTGCTCGGAACGGTCCTGACCGGAGCGCTGCGCGACCAGGCCGTCGACGACGCCGAGGCGAGCCTCGCCCAGTACACGGCGGCCGTCATCGGCCCGCACCTCGTCCAGGGCGGCGAGATCGTCGTCGGCCCGGAGGCGACCGCGGTCATCCAGCAGGACCTCGAGCAGCGCCCTCATATCGTGAACGTCAAGGTCTGGACGGCCGACGGCGTGCTCGCGTGGACGCGCCTCGCGCCGGAGCGGATCGGCGAGCGCTATCCACTCGGCGGAGGCCTCCTGAAGGCCATCGAGACCGGCCAGCCCGACGGTCACCTCGAAGACCTCCCCGAGGCGGAGGATGCGGCGGAGTCGCTCGGCATCGACAAGCTCCTCGAGGTCTACGCTCCCATTCGCGCCGAGGGCGAGGTCGTCGGTGCCTACGAGATCTACGCGGACGCAGCTCCCCTGGAGGCGTCCATCGCCGACCGCCGCCGGCTCATCTGGGTGGCGACGGCCGCCGTCTTCGTCCTCCTGTGGGCGCTGCTCGTCCTCCTCGTTCGCGGCGCTTCCCGCACGCTGAGGCGGCAGACGGAGGTCGTCCGGGAACGCTCGCTCGCCCTCGCCGAGTCGTACCGGCGCCTGGAGGAGAGCGCGCTCGAGGCGGTGGAGACCCTGAACGCAACCGTCGAGGCGAAGGATCCCTACACGGCGGGGCACTCGTTGCGCGTGCAGCGGATCGCCGTCGCCGTCGGCGAGGAGCTCGATCTCACCCCGAAGGAGCTCGAGGCGCTGCGCTTCGGAGGCCTCTTCCACGACATCGGCAAGATCGCGATCCCGGACTCGATCCTCACGAAACCCGACAGGCTTACGGACGACGAGTACGACCGGATCAAGCAACACTCCGCCGAGGGCGCGCGGATCGTTGCAAAGCTCGGCCGCCTTCGCGAGGCCGTGCCGATCATCCGCCATCACCACGAGCGCTGGGACGGCCGTGGCTACCCCGACGGGCTCGGGGGCGACGAGATCCCGCTTTCGGCAGCGATCGTGGGCCTGGCCGATGCTTGGGATGCCATGACGACGGAACGGCCATACCACCGGGCCCTCGACCTCGAGGAGGCGTTCGCCGAGGTCCGCGACGGTCGTGGCACCCAGTTCGTGCCCCAGGTCGTCGATGCGTTCTTCTCAGTTGTACGGACGCGGCCGGGCGAGCTTCGCGCGTCGGACGAGAGCGAAGACGTTCGCGCGGCCGGCTAGGCAACCTCTCGCGCTACGCATCACCTGCCCGCGCGGGCAGGTAGAGAACCGTTCCCGGCTGCAGCGAGGCTCCCTGCAAGCCGTTGCGAGCGCGGATCCGCCACACGCCCTCGCGGGGGTCGCCGCCGAACCGCTGGGCAGCAAGGTCCCACAACGTGTCCCCGGCACGGACGACGTACCGCTCTTCGGCGCCCACGCCGCTCGAGGGGCGGGGCACCGCGAGCAGGAGGGCGACCACGACGGCGCAAAGGAGAAGGAAGGGGCGGAGAGCGAACATCTGTTCGCATGGTATCTCGCCCAGCGGACGGACCGCGTGCCCGGCTCGGGGGCACGTGCGCGTCGCCGAGGAGCGGGATCAGAGGAGGCCGTCGAGGAAGCGCCCGTCGCGGTAGACGAGCTCGCCGTCGGCGTACACTTCGCTGCCGTTCCGGAGGTCGCAGACGAGGTCCCAGTGGAGCGCGGACTGCACCTTCCCGCCGGACTCCGGATACGAAGCGCCAAGCGCCAGATGGACGGTGCCTCCGATCTTTTCATCGAAGAGCGTGTGCCCGGTGAACTCGGCGATCGCGTCGTTCAGGCCGAAAGAGAACTCGCCGGCCCGCCGCGCGCCCTCGTCGAGGGCGAGCATCTCCTGAAGGAACGTCTCCCCTTGGTCGGCGCGGGCCCGCACGACCTCGCCGTCCCGAAACTCGAGCTCGACTCCGCTCACGCGCCGCCCCGAGTAGCTGGCCGGGTAGGTGAAGCGCATCGTTCCCTCTACCTGGGTCTCCACGGGCCCCGTGAAGACCTCGCCGTCGGGAAAGTTCTCGCGCCCGTCGCAGGGCACCCAGGTCCGGCCGGCGACGCCGAGCGTCAGATCGGTGCCGTCCCCGAGGACCCGAATCTCCCGCCGTTCGCCCAGCCGGTCCGCGAGCCGAGCGTAGGCGCGCCCGAGAGCCGTCCACTCCGCGATCGGGTCGTCCCGGTCGAGGAGCCCGGCGTGGTAGACGAAGTCCTCGTACTCGCCGAGCGACATGGCCGCGTCCTGGGCGGCCGCGTTCGTCGGGTAGAGCGTGACGACTGCGCGGAGCTCGCCCGCGCTCGCCCGCTGGAAGTGGAGACGGCGGAGCGGCTCCCGGGCGCGCTCGGCCCGCACCTGCCGCTCCGGGGCGACGCCGGTGTTTCCCCGCGTGTTCACGTCGGCCTCGATCGCGATGCGAACGTCCGCCCGCTCGACCTCCGCCCGGCGGACGGGGCTCACCCAGTCGAGCTGGGCGTCGCTGCCCTCCCTGAGCAGGAGCTCGGGGGCGCCGTCGAGGTCGATGCGGAGATGCGGGTGGCCTCCCGCCGCGAGCACGCGCCCCCAGATCGCATGGACGAGCGGAGCGGCGGCGGGCCCGGTGTCGATGCAGACGAGGTCGCCCTTGCCCACTCGCGTCGAGTACTCCACGAGGACGCCGGCGAGGCGCTCCACTCGGCTCTCAGACTCCATGTCAGGCTGAGACCGTGTCTCGAGCTCGGACGAGGTTCTCAGCCACGGACCCCGCTCTCGACGACCTCGAAGGCAGGCTCCGCGAGAAAGCGGCCCTCCTTCCAGATCAACGCCCCGTCGGCGTACACCTCTCCCTCCCGCCGCAGGTCGCAGATCATGTCCCAATGCAGGCCAGAGGTGTTCCGGCCGCCGGCCTGCGTGAAGCCCGAGCCGAGGGCGAGGTGCATCGTTCCGCCGATCTTCTCGTCGAAGAGGATGTTGCGCGTGAAGCGGTCGATCTCGTAGTTGAGCCCGAACGCGACCTCGCCGACCACGCGGGCACCCGCGTCCATGTCGAGAAGCGACTGCAGGTAGTCGTTCCCTCGCGCGGCCGCTGCGTTGACGACCCGGCCCTCCTCGAAGCGCAGGCGGATGTCTTCGACTTCGCGACCCTGGTAGACGGCGGGGAACGTGTAGCGGATCTCTCCTTCCGTCTCTGTCTCGATCGGGCTCGTGAAGACCTCGCCGTCCGGCATGTTGTAGCGGCCGTCGGCTGCGAGCCACGTTCGGCCGTCGACCCCGAGACGCAGATCGGTGTCCGGCCCGACGACGCGGAGCTCCTGCACGGCGCCGAGCTCCGAGGCGCGGGCCTGCAGCTGGGTCGAGACGGCGCGCCAGTGCGACGCGGGATCGTCCTCGTGGACGTGGCAGGCGGCAAAGACGAAGTCCTCGTACTCCGTCAGCGACATCTCCGCCTCCTGGGCATGGGCGTTCGTCGGGAAGAGCGTCCCGCACCAGCTCATCTCGCCGTTCGAGATGCGTTCCCAGCGGCGGTTGGAGAGCCTGCGCTGCGCTGCGATGTACGCAGCGTGGCGGCCGGGGTCCACGCGGGAGAGCGCGCGGGTGTTGACCTCCGACCAGATCGTCACGAGCGCGTCGAGCCGTTCGATCTCCTCCCACTGGATCGGGGAGAGATAGGCCAGCTGCTCGTCGGAGCCGTGCTGGAGGAGCGTCTCGCCGAGGCCCGAAAGGCCGATGTTCGTGTAGGGCTGGGCTCCGGCGCGGAGCGCAGCCTCGTAGAGGGCGAGGGCAAGCGGGGCGGACGCCTCGAGCCCGTCGATCCGCACGACCTGGCCCTCCCTGAGAGCCAGCGAGTAGTCGACGAGGAGGCCGGCGAGGCGGTCGACGCGTGGATCGGTCATCGCCGCGTTATACCGGACGGCAGGCGTTCCAACACGGCGTCCAGCAGGCGGTCAGGGCCGAAACGGACAGGGTCGTCGGTAGGCAACCCGGTCGCGAGAGCGGTGGCTGCGACCGCCTCGCGCGCGGCGTCCTCCTCGAGGCGCCCCGTGTTCAGGGCGACGGCGGCCACGCGCGCGGGCCGCGCCGGCAGGGCCAGGCGCTCGTAGAGGTCGACGAGCTCGGGGAGCGGCGGGATTGGATTCCCCGGGCTGCCCTCGATCTCCGTGTCGCCCGCTCGGTGGACGAGGACGAGCAGGTGCGGCGCCGCGCCGTGGTAGAGGCCGAGCGTGACGCCCGAGAACTGCGGGTGGACGATCGCGCCCTGGCCCTCGACGAAGAGCAGGTCACCTCGCTTCGCCCCCTCGACCACGAGCCTCTCCCCCGCTCCGGCGAGGAAGTCCGAGACGACGGCGTCGACGGCGATCCCCCAGCCGGCGATCATGATGCCGGTCTGCCCCGTGGGGACGAAGACCGAGCGAAGGCCGCGCTCGCGCGCCGCCCGATCGAGCTCGACGGCCACCGTCTTCTTCCCCACCGCGCAGTCCGAGCCGACCGTGAGCACGACGGCGGCGCCGTGCTGGAGGTTCTCCCCCGTCGAGACGCTCAGGTCGGCGGGCGGTCTGCGGTAGTCGCGGAGCTCCACGCCGCGCTCGCGGGCGAGCGCCGACAGTTCCGGGTCGTCCGCGAGGAACTCGTGCATGCCCGCCTCGACGTCGAGTCCCGCCTCGATCGCGTCGAGGAGGATCCCGCGCCAGACCGGCGGCAGGCGGCCCCCGGCCACGGCGACGCCGACGAGCGCGGTGGTCGGCTCGTACGCGAGCGCGTCGGCGACCGAGGCGACGACCGGGACGCCCCCCACCGTCTGCCCGGCGCGCGCCGAGTCCAGGACGACGACGACGGGGTCCGTGCCGTACCGGATGACCCCGTACGTCGTCTTCCCGTAGTGGTCGTCCCCGGAGTACCCCTCAGCGAGCGCCAGATACCGCTTCATGGACTCCCAGCCCCGGTTGCTCGGAGGGCAGCTGGACGCCGTCGGCGAAGTCGATCCCCGGCCACGGGTCCTCGGCGAGGAGGAGGTTGCCGTCGAGGTCGAGGTGGTCGCAGAGGCTCCCGATCTGGCACGCGGCGGCAATCCCGAGGCCCGACTCGATCATGCAGCCGAGCATGACGCCGAGCCCGAGGGCGCGCGCGGCCTGCGCCATCCGCACGGCCTCGCGGATCCCGCCGCTCTTCGCAAGCTTGATCACGATGCCGTGGCTGCGCTCCGCGCAGCCACGGACGTCGCGAAGCGTGTGGCAATCCTCGTCGACAAAGATAGGGAGCGGCGATTCGTTCCTCAGCCTCGATCCCTCGGGATCCCCGGCCGAAAGGGGCTGCTCGACGTACTGGACGCCGAGAGCGGCCAATTCGGGCACGGCCTCGAGCGCCTCGTCCACATCCCAGTACTCGTTGACGTCGACCTGGAGCGGAAGGTCGGTGACGCCGCGCACGGCCCGGACCCGCTCGACGTCGAGCCCGTCTCGCCCGCCGAGCTTCAGCTTCAGGCGGCGAAAGCGAGGGTCGACCGTCTCGGCGCGCCGCGCCATGTCGTCCGGGTCGCCGAGCCAGATCGTCCAGGAGGTCGGCGGGCCGCCGCGCTCGAGCCCGAGGAGCCGCCAGACCGGCTGGCCCACGAGCTTGCCGCAGAGGTCGTGCAGCGCGGCGTCCAGCGCCGACTTCGCCGCCTGGTTCCCGGGAAGCTCGGCGAGCCGCCGGCCGATTGCCTCGAGCGCAAAGGGATCGTCGCCCAGGAGCCCGGCGGCCTGGTCGAGGAACGCCTCGGCGCCGTCGACGGTCTCGCCGTAGTGATCCTGCGGCTCCGCCTCGCCGCAGCCGGAGACGCCGTCGTGGGCGAGCTCCACCCACAGCACCTCCTCCTCGACGCTCGTTGAGCGGGAGATCGTGAAGGGCTCCGCGAGGCGGAGCACGGCGCGGCGGTGGGTCAGCCTCACCCTGGGTAGACTAAGCCTCTCCGCGCCTGTAGCTCAGGGGATAGAGCGCGCGCCTCCGGAGCGCGAGGTCGCAGGTTCGATTCCTGCCAGGCGCATTGAGGTTGGCCTGGCTCGTGGCCTTCGGTACCCGCAGCTGCACAGTGGACAAGGCTGCGCAGTTGACGGGCCAGAGCTGTTGGACGATTCTCCCGCCAGATGGCCGCGAGCACTGAGCCGGAAGGCCTCCGCCAGACTCTCGGAGAGGTGGCTGATCGAGTCGCCCGCTACCGCGGTTCCAGCATCGGCGAGCAGAACACGAAGGTGTCACTGATCATGCCCGTACTCCGTGGGCTCGGCTGGGACGTCGAGGACCTCGACGAAGTTCGGCTCGAGTACCGGCGTAAGCCTGCCGACAAGCCCGTCGACTATGCGCTCATGCTTCAGCGGGAGCCGGCTCTATTTCTGGAAGCAAAAGGGCTCGGCGAGAACCTGGAAGACCGGCGATGGGCAAGCCAGGTGATCAGCTACGCCGCCGTCGCTGGCGTTGAATGGGTGGTGCTCACCAACGGCGACGACTATCGGGTCTACAACGCGCACGCTCCCGTCCCCGTCGAGGAAAAGCTCTTCCGCTCCGTACGGATCAGCGGCGACGCGGATGACGCGGAGGAGGCGCTACGCCTCCTCTCGAAGGAGGAGGTCCGGCGGAAGTCCCTAGGCGAGCTCTGGCGCGCACACTCGATCGACAGCCGGGTAGGGCGCGCGGTCGGGGGGCTCTTCGCGCCGGAGCCCGACCCGTGGCTTGTTCGACGCCTGGGCCGTGACCTCGAAGGAATCACGCACGGTGACGTGAGGGCCGCCCTCGGCCGGGCCCGGATCAGCCTCGACTTCCCCGCGGCCGAGCCTGCACCCCCAACCGAGGGACCTTCCGTTCCGCCCGCACCGCGGAGCGATCCTCCGAAACCTCGCCAAGGATCGGTACGAGCTGGCCCGGCCAGTTACGACGTCACCGTCGCTGACCTCGTGCAGGAGGGCCTCATCAGACCGGGCACCACGCTTCGAAAGGTGTACCTCGGCCAGGAGGTCTTGGCTCGAGTCGAGCCCGACGGACAGATCCGTTTCGGCGAACGCGCGTACAGGTCGCTGTCGACCGCAGCCGGTGCAGCCCGTGTCTCAGTCAAGGGACCTCCTCCTGACGGGCGGCGCTACTACCAGACGAACGGCTGGACGTTCTGGGAGTACCAGGGCGACGACGGGAACTGGCGGGAACTCAAGACCCTGCGTGAGCGCCTGCTTGGCATGCGTTCGTCAAGCGCCGCATCGGAGGCGTAGCTACCTTCCGTCTGCGCGGGGGCCCGGCAAGGGTTTGCGGGTAGAATCACGTACTTCGGAGATGCAGCTGGACGACCCACTCAGTACCCATGGCACGGCCCACGCTCTCACGCCTTCGGCGAGGACGAGCCCGCGGCACGGCGGGCGAGGTCGCCGAGCGGACCGAGCCGCGCATCTCCGAGCTCTCCTTTGAGGGCCTGACCTGGGTCCACGCCGACCGGCCGGGCAACCTCGAGGTCGCCTACCTCGCCGAGCGCTATGGCTTCCACGAGCTCGACATCGAGGACGTCCTCTCGAAGCGCCAGCGGCCCAAGATCGACGAGTACCCGGACTACCTCTTCGTTGTCCTCCATTTTCCCGTCTACGACAAGAGCATCCAGCGGTTGAACGCCGCCGAGGCGGACATCTTCCTCGGCCAGGACTTCCTCATCACGCTGCCGAACGTCGAGCTGCTGCCGGTCACCCACCTCTTCCGGCGCTGCGAGGACGACGAGGCGCTCCGCCGCGACCTGTTCTCGCAGGGCTCTGGGTACCTCCTCTACCACGTCCTCGACGACCTCTTCGACTACTGCTTCCCCATCCTGGACAAGATCGGGACGAAGCTCGACGCGATCGAGTCGGCCATCTTCGAGGAGCGCTCCGAGGACGTCGTGCGCGACATCTCGAACGCGAAGCAGGAGATCATCGCGTACCGCAAGATCATCAAGCCGGAGCGCTCGACGCTCCGCCTCCTCGAGCGCTCGACGGAGCGCTTCCTCCCTGAGGAGCTCGAGCTCTACTTCGACGACATCGTCGACGCCTCCGAGCGCGTCTGGGACCTCCTCGACAACTACAAGGAGGTCATTGAGGGCCTCGAGTCGACGAACGAGTCGTTCATCTCGCACAACCAGCAGTACCGGCTCCAGCTCCTCACGGTCGTCACCGTGATCCTGCTGCCCCTCACGCTCCTCGCCAGCGTCTTCGGCATGAACGTGCGGGTTCCGGGCGAGGGGGAGATCGCGCCGTTCTGGGCGATCCTGGGGATCATGGTCGTCCTCGGCGGGGGGCTGCTCGCGCTCTTCCGCTGGCGGCGCTGGCTGTGAGCGACGCCGCCGGCTGCCTCACGTGAGCGCGCACCTGATCGCCCCGGCCGGGCTCGTGTCGGAGGCGGCCGGGTCGCGGGAGGCGGTGGCGGCGCGACTTCGCGCCGGCGAGTTCTTCTGGCTCGACCTGCACGATCCGTCGGAGGAGGAGTTCGGCCTCCTCCGGGACGTGTTCGGATTCCACCCTCTCGCGGTCGAGGACTCGGAGCACTTCGGGCAGCGACCGAAGCTCGAAGACTTCGACGACTTCGTCTTCCTGGTCGTCTACGGCTGGTCCCCGGACGAGGACGGCCTCGTCGAAGTCCACTGCTTCTATTCGGAGCGCTACCTCGTCACGGTCCGCCGGGACGAGGCGCCGGCTCTCGACGAGCTCCGCCGGCGGCTAGAGCAGGAGGGCGGCCGCTTCCCGGACGGCGCGCTTCTCCTCTACGAGGTCGTCGACGGCCTCGTGGACGGCTTCTTCCCTGTGCTCGACCAGCTCGACGACCGCCTCGACCTGATCGAGGAGCACATGTTCGCCTCGCCGAAGCCGCAGCACCTGGAGGACATCTTCCGCATGAAGCGCCGGCTCGTCCGGCTGCGGAGGGTGGTCACGCCCGAGCGCGACCTGCTCGGGCGGCTCGTCGGGGGCGTCACGGCTCTGCCGGGGATGAGCGGGGACGCGGAGCGCTACTTCCGGGACGTCTACGATCATCTCGTCAGGCTCGGCGAGGCGATCGACGCGAACCGCGAGCTGATGAACGCTTCCATCGACGCCTATCTCTCCATGGCCTCGAACCGCCTCAACGTGACGACGAAGCAGCTCGCCGTGATCGCGACGATCTTCCTGCCCCTCACGTTCATCACCGGCTTCTTCGGGCAGAACTTCGGCTGGATGGTCGGGGAGGTCGGGAGCTGGCAGGCGTTCGTCGCGCTCGGCGTCGGCCTGGAGCTGGCGACGCTGATCGTGCTGCTCGTCTTCTTCCGGCTGCGAGGGTGGTTTTGAAGCAGCTCTGGGCTCCCTGGCGCCTCGAGTACATCCAGGGCGCCGACGAGCAGGAGGGGTGCGTCTTCTGCCGAGCTCCCGGCCTCGGCGACGAGGAGGGTCTCGTCGTCCACCGCGGCGAGCGGGCCTTCGTCCTCCTCAACCGGTACCCGTACGCGTCCGGCCACCTGATGGTGGCGGCGTACCGCCACGAGGGCGACTTCGCTGCGCTCGAGGCCGAGGAGGCGCTCGAGGTCCACCGGCTCACAGCGACGGGCCTCGGCGTCCTCTCCCAGGTCATGGCCCCGCAGGGCTTCAACGTCGGGTGGAACCTGGGGCGGATCGCCGGCGCCGGCGTCGTCGACCACGTCCACCTCCACGCCGTCCCGCGCTGGGCCGGGGACACGAACTTCATGCCCGTGCTCGCGGACGTCAAGGTGATGCCGGAGGCGCTGGAGGCGACTCGGCGTAAACTCGCCGAGGCATGGCCCTAGACCCGGCGGTCTTCAAGGCGTACGACGTTCGGGGGATCTATCCCGCCGAGCTGGACGAGGAGGGCGCGTACGCAATCGGGCGGGCCTACGCGGAGCGGTTCGAGCCGAAGGCGGTCGCCGTAGGGCGGGACATGCGCCTCTCCTCCCCCTCGATGGCGGACGCCCTGATTCGGGGCGCCTCCGAGGCCGGCGCCGAGGTCGTCGAGATCGGCATGGTCGGGACCGAGATGCTCTACTTCGCCGTCGGCGAGCTCGGACTCGACGGGGGCGTCGCCATAACCGCCTCCCACAACCCGAAGGAGTACACGGGGATGAAGATCGTGCGCCGCGGGGCCCTCCCCGTCGGCGGCGACTCCGGCCTGCTCGACATTCGCGATCGCGCCCTGTCCCTCGAGGGCGTGGCAGGGGGTCAGACCCCGGGACCCGGACCCGTCCGGAAGCAGGACATCTATCCCGGCTTCGTCGACAAGGTCCTGACCTTCATCGACCCCGCTGCCGTCAGGCCTCTCCGCGTCGTCATCGACGCCGCGAACGGCATGGCCGGCGCGATGCTCCCGCCGATCCTCGAACGGCTCCCGGTGGACGCGATCCGCTGCTTCTTCGAGCCGGACGGAAGCTTCCCGAGTCACGAGCCCAACCCACTGCTGGAGGAGAACCGCGAGTTCATCGTCTCGAAGGTCAGGGAGGAGCGCGCCGATCTCGGCATCGCCTTCGACGGGGACGCCGACCGCTGCTTCTTCGTGGACGACACGGGCGAGTTCGTCCCGGGGGACTTCGTGACGGCGCTCCTCGCAGAGTCGATGCTGGAGAAGGAGCCGGGCGCGACGATCATCTACGACGTCCGGGCGAGCTGGGCCGTCCGCGACATCGTCGAGAGGCTCGGCGGAACGGCGCTGCCGAACCGCGTCGGACACGCGTTCATCAAGCTCCGGATGCGCGAAGTGGACGCCGTCTTCGCCGGCGAGGTCTCCGGCCACTACTACTTCCGCGACTTCTACCAGGCCGACTCCGGGACGGTCCCCGCGCTGCTCATGCTCGAGCTCGTCTCGAAGCGCGGCGCGAAGCTCTCCGAGCTCCTCCGCCCCTTCCGCGACCGCTACTTCCTCACGGGCGAGATCAACACTCGGGTCGCCGACGTGGCCCTCACGCTCCAGGAGCTGAAGGAGCACTTCTCGACGCAGGGCGAGGTCTCGCACCTCGACGGGATCTCGGTCACCGGCGCGGACTGGCACCTGAACGTGCGGCCCTCGAACACCGAGCCGCTCCTCCGCCTGAACCTCGAGGCCCTCGATCCGAAGCTCATGGAGCGCAAGCGGGACGAGGCCCTCGCCGTCATCTCGGGTTGAAGGCCGGTGGGCGCCGGAATGGGGACCGACCCCGGGCTAGGATTGTCCGGCGATGACCGTGCGCCTCGGGCAGCCGACCGACCGCAAGCCGCCGTTCAAGTTCTCGGCCTTCGCGCGTGTCGGCTTCTCGGATACGGACGCGCAGGGCATCGTCTACTACGGCCGTTACCTGCCCTACTTCGACCTCGCGCGCGTCGAGTACGAGCGCCACCTGGGCCTTCTGCGGCGCGAGGCGGTGGGGAAGGACTTCGTCATGCGCGCCTCGTCCGTGATCTACGAGGCGCCGGCGCGCTTCGACGAGCTGCTCGAGGTGTTCGTGCGCACGAAGCGCGTCGGGCGGACGAGCGTCACCAACGAGTACTGCGCGCATCGCGTCGACGACGACATCCTCATGTGCACCGCCCAGCAGACGCTCGTCCTCGTCGCGGTGCCCGAGCGGCGGCCGACGCCGATCTCAGACGAGTATCGCCGCGCCGTGGCCGAGTTCGAAGGGGCCGACGTCGCGCTGGCGGTGCCGGTCGAGTGAGCACGACATCCGACACGTTTCGCGGCGCCCTGGAGGCCGTCGACCGCATCGTCAACCGCGAGACCGAGGCCGACGAGGTGCTCCGGAAGACCGTCGAGGTGCTCCACGACCGCTTCGAGCACTACTCCTGGGTGGGGATCTACCTCGTCGAGGGAGACGACCTCGTCCTCGGGCCGTGGCAGGGGCCGCAGGCGACGGACCACCTGCGCATTCCCATCGGGCACGGGATCTGCGGCACGGCGGCGGCGAGCGGGGAGACGGAGATCGTCGACGACGTCAACGCCGACGAGCGCTACCTCGCGTGCTTCGTCTCGACACGGAGCGAGATCGTCGTCCCGATCGTGTACGAGGGCCGCGTCGTCGGCGAGATCGACATCGACTCGGACGCCCCTGCCACCTTCGGCTCGGAGGACAAGGCCTTCCTCGAGCGCGTCGCGCTCCTCATCTCGCCGCACTGCCTCGTCGGGTGGGCTACCGGCGGCGAGCCCTGGCCCGAGACGTCCTAGCGCGACCCACAAGGCGCCGCCTCGGGCTCTCCGGGCGGCTGCTTGTGTTTCACCGACACAAAGTTCCTCTGCGCGAGTTCACACGGTTTCGAGGCGCTCTGGAGCCCGGCTCCGCTGTCGATTCGCTTGTGCGCATGGAACACAAGCGGCCTTCGGCCGCGAGGTGAAACCGGGCCCGGTTGCGGGAGCCTCAGTGGCCGTCGACGGCGTCGAGGAGCAGCCGCTCGGCCTCGTCGACGGCGCCGCCGGCCGGCGCCGCGGCGATCGCGTTGCGGCCGCTCGCCTTCGCCTGGTAGGCGGCGCGGTCGGCGATCGCGATCAGCTCTTCCGCGGTTGTGCCCGGCCCGCGGTGTGCCACCGCGCCGATCGAGACCGTGACCGCGAGGTCGGTCGTGCGGGTCGTCTCCTCGACGAGCGTCCGCATGCGTTCCGCGACGACGAGCGCGCCCTCGAGGTCCGTCTCGGGCAGGAGGACGCAGAACTCGTCTCCGCCGAAGCGGGCGGCGACGTCGTACTCCCGCGTCGCGCGCTTGAGGGCCTCCGCGACGCTCGCGAGCGCACGGTCGCCGGCGACGTGGCCGTGGGCCGTGTTGATCTCCCTCAAGTGGTCGACGTCGATCATGAGGAGGGCGATCGAGCGGTCAAACCGGCTCGCGCGTCCGAGCTCCTGGCCCATCGCCGCCTGGAAGTGCCGGAGGTTGTACAGGCCCGTCTTCGGCTCGATGCGGGTGGCCTCGACGAGCGCCGGAATGGCGAGCGACCGGTAGGCCAGCGCCAAGGGCAGAAGCGTGAGGGCGACGAGCCCCGGGTAGTCCTCCCAGAGCGCGGCGGCGATCGCGCCGAGCGAGAGGAGGCCGGCGTCGATCAGCAGGCAGTCGAGGCGCACGGTGTCCGCGAACCTGACTCCCCGGGCAACGTGGAGCACGATCGCCAGGAGCCCGTAGTGGAGGAGGAGGAAGGCGACGATCGCCAGCGCGGCGCCGAGCGTCCACCCGGCGGAGCCCCGCCCGTCCACCGCGTCGAAAACGGCACGCGCGAGAAGCGCCGGGCCGACGAGGTTGCAGACGTTGAAGACGGCGATGTACCAGTCGGAACGCCTCCGGATCCACTCCGGCAGGACGGCGAGGGCGATCAGGAGCGTCGTCAGCGACGGCGGGAGGATGAGGACGGCCGTGAAGATCGGGGCGAGGGAGAGCTGCGAGCCCTGATGCTTCGTCCGGTCGGCGCCGAGGAAGTGGGCGACCGCGACGAGCGGGAGGAGCACGGCGAAGGAGATCCAGTCGTCGCGGTCGACCGCGGTCGGCCGCCCCAGCCCGGCGACGATGGTGACGGTCGCGAGGACGAGGACGAGCTCGAGCCCCGCCGCCTGGCGGCCGAGCCCGCGGGCAGGTGGATCGTGGCCGTTCCGCATGTGACCTCTCGCACGGTTCGTCGGCGGAGCGGGTGAGCGCCGCATCCCCCGATCGAGGGACGAATCCCTCGTTCGAGTGACGCGAACGGGTGAGGGCATCCCTCGAACGGGGGACGCCGCGTCCCCGCTAGGAGCGCCCGAGCTCCCGCTCGACGCGCCGCGCGACACCGGCCGCGCTCGTCGCCGGCAACGCTTCGCCGAGAACGGACGCGCCCAGCTCATTCGCCTGCCGGACGACCGCGTCACGTTCGGTGACGAGTTGGCTCCGCGCCACGAGCAGCGCCGCACGAGCCCGCGTCCCCCACTCCGCCACGCCTGCGGGGCCCGGAGTCGGCTTCTCCCCGGCCTCCACGGCCACGCGAGACCGCTCGCGCAGCGCGGTCGCGAGCTCGCGTGCCCGAGCGTCGAGGCCCTCGGCTTCTCGGGCGGCGGTCCTGGCCTCGGCCTCCAACGCTGCGGCTCGCTCTCCCGCCTCCTCGGCGCGGCGCGCGCCGATGCGAAGGGCATCGCGGGCGCGCACCTCGAAGCGACGGGCCGCGGCCTGTCGCTCGGAGTTGCGCTCGAGTTTTGCGGCCGCGACCTCCTCGGCCGCCTTTCCGGCGGCCGCGCGGGCCGACGCTGCGGCCCGGCGCGTCTCCTCCACCTCGCGCGCCGCCTGCGCCCGCTCGTCCGGAAGGCGTCCGAGGAACGCCTCCAGCTCGAGCGCCCGCCCGCGCGCGGTCTCGCACGCGACGTAGAGCTCGTCGACCTCCGCGAGCTCGGCGGCGATCGCCTCGTCCGCGCGCTCGAGCTCCCGGAGAAGCGCGGCGCGACGATCCTCCATCAGGACGGCGTCACCCGAAAGGCGTCGAACACGGACTCGAGGTTGCGGAGCGAGCCGAGGAGGGCTCGCAGCGCCTTGATGTCGCCGACCTCGGCCACGTACCAGTTCTTCGCCATCTGGTCCTCGACGTGACCGCCGTACTCGACGATGTTCGCACCGTGCTCGGCGAACGTCCGGGCGACGTCCTCGAGAAGGCGCTGGCGGTCCCAGGAGACGACCGCGATCTGGACGCGGAAGCTCTGCGAGGCGCCGCCGTCCCACTCGACCGGGGTGAACCGCTCCGGGTTCCGCATGAGCGCCTTGACGTTCGGGCAGTCGAGCCGGTGGATCGTGATGCCCTTACCGAGGGAGATGTAGCCGGCGATCTCGTCGCCCGGCACCGGCGTGCAGCACTTGGCGAGGCGCACGAGCACGTCCTGGACGCCCGGGACGAGAATGCCGAAGTTCTGGGAGGCGACGGCCTCGCGTGCCTTGGGCTTGCGCGGGAGCGTCTCCTCCTCGACGACCTCTTCGGTCTTCAGCCGGTGGAGGACCTTGTTCGCAACCTGCGAGACCTGGAGCTTCCCGGAGCCGAGCGCGAGGTAGAAGTCCTCGGCCTTCTTGAAGCCCATCTCCCGGATGATCTCGGCGAGGAGCGGCGAGCCGGAAAGCTTCTTGTACGGGAGGTTGTGCTGCTTGAGCGCGTTCTCGAGCGCTTCCCGGCCGCGCTGCTCGGCGACCTCGCGCGTCTCGCGGCTGAACCACTGC
>JAIBJN010000136.1 GCA_020029595.1 Actinomycetota bacterium
GGGCATTCCGGCGCCCGTCTTCGCCGCGGTCCTCTCGCTCGACGCCGTGGGGGCGGTGGCGCCAGCGCCGACCCGCTACCAGGCGCTCCCACGATTCCCCGCGGTGGAGCGCGACCTTGCCTTCGTCGTCGTCGGCGGCCAGGCGCCGACCGCCGCCCAGATCGAGTCGGCGCTTCGGGAGGAGGCCGGACCTCTTCTGCGACGGCTCGTGCTCTTCGACGTTTTCCCCTTCCCCGACGGCCGGTCGAGCCTCGCGTGGCGGCTCCTCTTCCAGGCCGAGGACCGCACGCTGACCGACGACGAAGTGAACGCGATCCAGGAGCGTGTCGTCCGGCGGATCACCGAGACCTTCCACATCACCCTGCGGAGCGGATGATGGGCGACGGCGTCGTCGAGCGATTGACCGAACTCGAAGAGGCGGTGAAGCGCGCCGCCGCCGCGATCGGCCGGCTGCGCGAGGAGAATGCGCAGCTCAAGCGCGAGGTCAGGCGCCTCGGCGAGGAGCGGCGCCAGGTTCTCTCTCAGGTGGACATGATCCTGAAGGACATCGGCAAGCTCGATCTCGACAGGCCCCAGGAATGAACGCCCCGGGACGTTGGCCCGAACGTCGGGCGCCGGAGGCCCGGCGAAGGCGCCCCGACGGAGAATCCGAATGACTGAGCCCCGGCGGATCGAGCTGAACCTGCTCGGGCAGACGCTCACGATCCGGTCCGAGGCGTCGCCCGAGTACCTGCGCACGCTCGCGAAGTATCTCGAGGAGCGCGTGACGTCGCTCAAGCGGTCGGGCGTCAAGGACCCGATGACGGCGCTGGCCCTGGCGGCGCTCGACATCACCGACGAGTTGTTCCGCGCCCGCGACGACAAGACGCGCGACGAAGGCGACGTGGGCGCTCGCCTCGGGGCCCTGGTGACGCTCCTCGAGAAGGTCGCGCCGCGCGAGCAACAATCTTCTTGACGTGAGGTCGCGCCGTAGGGTACCAAGACGTGTCCCTGCGCTGCTCGTGATGCCGGGGGGAAGTTTCAACCTCGTAAACAAATTGGGAGCTGTGGCCGAGGGTTGTGCGCAAGCCCCTCCAGAAGGGGAAGCCTAAAGCCCTCCAATTAACGGCGCCCACCTGGTAATACCAGGTTCGAAACACCGTCGGCACACGGCAGAGGTGGGGATTTGACTCCCCCGCTCGGTGCCCCCTATACTGCGGCAATGCAAGGCATTTGGCTCATTCTCGACTCACTCATCGCGGTGCTCGCCCTCGTGCTCGGATTCATCCTGCACAAGTGGATCAGCGATCGGAAGATCGGGGAAGCGTCGAGTCGCGCCGTGCGCATCGTTCACGACGCCGAGCGGGACGCGGCGAACCGCCTGAAGAGCGCCGACCTCGAGGCCAAGGAAGCCGGGCTGAAGGCGCGCACGGCCGTCGAAGCGGAGACGCGCCAGCGCGAGAACAGGGTCCAGCAGATCGAGCAGCGTGTCCTCTCGAAGGAGGAGGAGCTCGCGCGCAAGCTCGACCAGCTCGAGCGGCGACTCACGGAGTCCAGCACGAAGGACCGCGAGCTCACCGGCCGCGAGAAGACGGTCGGCGAGAAGGAGAGCCGGCTCGCGGTCGCGCTGGACGAGCAGCGGCGCAAGCTCGAAGCGATCGCCAGCCTCACGGCGGAAGAGGCCAAGCGCCAGCTCCTCGCGCAGATGGAAGTCGAGTCGCGGCGCGAGGCGCAGCTGATCGGGATGCGTCTGGAGGAAGAGGCGCGCGAGACCGCGCAGGCGAAGGCGAAGGAAGTCCTCGCGACGACGATCCAGCGCCTGGCCCCGGACTACACGGTGGAGACCGCGGTCTCCGTGGTGGACCTCCCCTCCGACGACATGAAGGGGCGCATCATCGGCCGCGAGGGGCGCAACATCCGGGCGCTCGAGCAGCACACCGGGGTCGACCTCATCGTGGACGACACGCCCGAAGCCGTCCTGATCTCCGCCTACGATCCCTATCGCCGCGAGGTCGCGCGGCGCGCCTTGCAAGTGTTGATCGCCGACGGCCGGATCCACCCGGCCCGCATCGAAGAGGTCGTCGAGAAAGTCAAGAAGGAGATGGATCAGCACCTCCGCGAGGAGGGCGAGAAGGCGTGCTTCGAGGTCGGTGTCCACGGCCTCCATCCGGAGCTCGTGAAGCTCGTGGGCCGGATGAAGTTCCGGACGTCGTACGGCCAGAACTGTCTGCAGCACTCCAAGGAAGTCGCCTGGCTCGCGGGCATGATGGCGGCCGAGGTCAAGGCCGACGCCAAGCTCGCCAAGCGCATGGGGCTGCTCCACGACATCGGCAAGGCGCTCACGCACGAGCAGGAGGGCAGCCACCCCGAGCTCTCGCTGCAGGTGCTGACGAAATACAACGAGTCGGCCCAAGTCATCAACGCGGCGCTCTGCGGTCACGAGAACGTCGAGCCCGAGACGATCGAAGCCGTGCTGGTCGAGGCCGCCGACGGCATCTCGGCGGCGCGTCCCGGCGCCCGGCGCGACGTGCTCGAGTCGTACATCAAGCGGCTCGCGAAGCTCGAGGAGATCGCGCTCTCCTACAAGGGCGTCGAGATGTGCTACGCGATCCAGGCGGGGCGGGAGCTGCGCGTCATGACGAAGGCCGACGTCATCTCCGACCTCGACGCGCACCAGCTCGCCAAGGACATCAGCAAGCGCATCGAAGCCGAGATGCAGTATCCCGGCCACATCAAAGTGGTCGTCATCCG
>JAIBJN010000137.1 GCA_020029595.1 Actinomycetota bacterium
GACATCCTCAAGGAGTACATCGCGCAGAAGGAGTGGATCTTCCCGCCCGAGCCGTCCATGCGGCTGTGCGTGGACATGATCGAGTTCTGCGCCCGGGAGGTGCCGCTCTGGCACCCGGTCTCCATCTCCGGCTACCACATCCGCGAGGCTGGCTCGACCGCCGCTCAGGAGCTCGCGTTTACCCTGGCCGACGGGTTCGCGTACGTCGAGGCCGCCGTCGCGCGTGGGCTGGACGTCGACGACTTCGCCCCGCGCCTCTCGTTCTTCTTCAACGCGCACATCGACTTCTTCGAGGAGATCGCCAAGTACCGCGCCGCCCGTCGGATTTGGGCGCGCGAGCTCCGCGACACGTACGGGGCGAAGAGCCCCCGGTCCTGGCTCATGCGCTTCCACGCGCAGACCGCCGGCGTCTCACTGACGGCGCAGCAGCCGGAGGTCAACATCGTGCGGACCGCCGTGGAGGCGCTTGCCGCCGTTCTCGGCGGCTGCCAGTCCCTGCACACGAACTCCTTCGACGAGGCGCTTGCGCTCCCGACGGAGCACGCGGTCAAGATCGCGCTCCGCACGCAGCAGGTGCTCGCGCACGAGACGGGCGTCGCCTCGACGATCGACCCGCTCGGCGGCTCTTACTTCCTCGAAGACCTGACCAACCGGCTCGAAGCCGAGGCCTACGACTACTTCGGCCGCATCCGCAGGCTGGGCGGCGTCGTCGCGGCCATCAAGGAGAACTTCTTCCAGCGGGAGATCGCCGAGGCCTCGTTCCGCTTCCAGAGCGAGCTCGAGGCCGGACAGCGGGTGATCGTCGGCGTCAACCGCTTCCAGGAGCCCGACGAGCGCACGATCGAGCTCCTCAAGATCGACCAGGCCCTCGAGGACAAGCAGGTGACGCGAGTCAAGGAGCTGCGCGAGCGCCGCGACGCGGCAGCCGCCGAGGCCGCCCTCGTCCGCCTCAGGGCGGACGCCGCCGTGGAGGACAGGAACCTGATGCCGGCGATCGTCGAGGCCTCGCGCGTGTATGTAACGATGGGCGAGATGTGCGACGCGCTCCGCGCGGTCTGGGGGACGTGGCGCGAGACGCCCGTCTTCTGAGCCCCTGGACCGGGCGCTATGAACAGGTCGTGATCGGGATCTGCGACCAGAAGTCGGGCTCGCCGAAGGTCTTGTTGAAGACGCACCACCGACCCTGGCCGTCCTGCCGGACGATGTGCGTCTGAGTCAGCTCGTAGACAGAGCCGAGCACTCTCAACTCAGGAGCCTCGTAGGGCCTCTCCACGACCTTCATGAGGACAAGATACGGCTGCTGCTTAGCAGAGGCAACTAGACGACCGGCTAGACTTGCGAATCGGGCTAGGGCGGGCGAGTCGTGGTCGGCGGGCGCTCGGCCGGGCCGTTTTCACCACGCCTCGGGCGGTCTCAGACTGGGTGCTCGTCCACCGCGGGCGCGTTCGTCGGTGGGTCGGGCACGTCAAAGTCCCAGGACGTGGTGTAACTCGTCGGTGAGTTGTCGGCTGCTCAGGCCGCGGTGAGCTCGTGGGCCTCCTCTCTGTCGTTGTCTTCATTCTCTTGATCGATGACCGCCTCCAGCGAGTGGTTGCTGAGGTAGCGGCGCCCGACGAGCCACTCGTCGTTTTGTTCGATCACGATGCTGGCGGCAAGACGGATCAGTGAGCGGTCGTTGGGGAAGATGCCGACGACGTCGGTGCGGCGGCCGATCTCGCGGTTGACGCGCTCGAGCGGGTTCGTGGAGCGGAGCTTCGGCCAGTGGTCGGCGGGGAAGGCGTAGAAGGCGAGCAGGTCCTCCTCGGCCTCCTCGAGGAGCGCCGCCACCTTTGGAAGCGGCTTTCCCAACCGCTCGAGCGCATCGCCGACGAGCTCGCGCGCGGCCTCGCCGCTGTCGGCGTTGAAGAGCGGGCGCAGGAGCGCAGCGAGCATCGGCTGCTGCTCGCGGCGAGCGTGGCCGAGCGCCTCGCGCAGGAAGTGGACGCTGCAGCGCTGCCAGGGGCAGCCGAGCACCTGGGCGATCGCCTTCTTCAAGCCGGCGTGGGCGTCGGAGACGACGAGCTGGACGCCGCTCAGGCCGCGCTCCACCAGGGAGCGCAGGAACGCTCGCCAGAAGGCCTCCGTCTCCGCCTCGCCGACGTCGAGGGCGATCACCTCCCGATAGCCGGACTCGTGCACCCCGTAGGCGAGCACAAGACACTTCCTGACCACGCGGCCGCCGTCGCGCACCTTCTCCACCTTGGCGTCCAGCCACAGGTAGGGGTAGGCGCCCTCGAGCGGGCGGCCTCGGAAGGCCTCCACTTGCTCGTCGAGGCCCTGGCAGATCCGGGAGACCTCGCTTTTGGAGATCCTCAGCCCGAGCGACTCCACCACCTGGTCGACCTTGCGCGTGGAGACGCCGGCCACATAGGCCTCCTGCACGACGGAGACGAGCGCCTGCTCGCTTCGCCGTCGCGGCTCCAGGAAGCTGGGGAAGTAGCTGCCGCGGCGCAGCTTCGGGATCGCCAGCTCAAGCTCGCCGGCGCGCGTCGCCCACGGCCGCGGCCGGTAGCCGTTGCGACGGGTGAGCCGCTCCTCCGGCGCCCGCTCGCCGCGGCCGGCGCCGATCAGCTCGGACACCTCCGCTTCCATCAGCTGCTGGCAGACCCAGCTGAGCGACTCGCGCAGGAAGTCGAGGCCCTCACCCTCGAGCAGGTAGCCGACGACCTCCTCGGCCGTCATCCTC
>JAIBJN010000033.1 GCA_020029595.1 Actinomycetota bacterium
CGCCTCGTCGAGGGACCTGACCGCGACCCCGCCCACCCGGTCTGGGATCTGGAGCGGCTCTGCCGCGTCGTCTTGGACGGGCATCTGCGGGCGAGCGCGACCTCGCTCGAGCGGCGCGACTATCTCGAGGCGCTCACGTTCTTGCTCGGCGAGAGCTACGTCGTGGCCCCCTCGCTACGATCCCGCCCGTGGCCGAGTTCCGTTCGCCGCCTGGACGCAGGGGCAACTCGCCTTCCGTCTCCGCGACCACCTTCGAGCGCCCTACGGGACTCGATCCGAGCAGAGGTTCGGGCAGGGACGCCTCGTCGAGCTCGACCGCGTCGACCCTGAGGTCGGAAGGAATACCCTGGAGTTTGCTCTCGCCCGAGAGCGCAGAGATCGCGACGACGATCGGGACGCTGCTGTCGATTGGCTACTCGCAAAACGAGATCGGGGCTCGGTACGGCCGCTCGCAAGGGTGGGTAGCCGAGCAGCTAGCCCAGCTGCGGAGTGAGCTCGAGGCGCTGACAGGCGCCCAGAGTGTCTAGCCGCAGTTGATCCCGTCTCGGCCCGGTGCTGCGACGGCCGGGCCGAGTGCCTCGGGCGTCGATAGCCTCTCCGCCGACGACCATGTAGCAGCCGACCGCGGCTGGCGTCCCGGCTCCCGTCGGCGAACTGCGGGATTGTGCAGGAGTAGACGTCCTCGCGCTCGGCGTCAGCCGGCAGCGCGTCGCCCAGCTCATCCGCGGGGGAAGGAAGCGCAGGCGGCTCGCAAACGGTCGAGGAGTAGCATCACGCAACATGGAGCCGATCCGACGCCGAACGTCCCGACGCCGCGCCATCGCCGAGCCCGTCGTCGGCATCCTCGCGATCTTGACCGTCATCGCCCTGGGCTCCGTCTTCGCCCGCGGCCTCGAAGCCATGGGCGTCGGCTTGGACCTCGCCTTGCTCGGCGGCATGGCGTTCGTCTTCGTGGTGCTCGGGTACGGGTTCTACCGCGAGTGGCGCGGATCGTAAAGGACTAGGGTCAGCGCCGCCGCCGAGACGCGGGCCGCAAGGTCTCCCTAGGACTACCCTGCCCACGCCCCGGCGAGATCAGGCTACGCCGGCGAGGGGGCGCGTGCCCAGATGGCCTTTCTGGACGGTCTACGCGCTCGAGCGGTTTACAAGCGGCGACGGGGCCGTCCTGAGCCCTCGCTATTTCTTCTTCTTGCCGCTCGCCGCGCGAACGGTGTAGGACGAGCGCTGCTTCGACGCAGGCGCATACCGGACCCGCGGGTCCGGGACCACCGGCACATCACGCCTGGTGCCGGAGCCCGAAGCTCCCTTGCGCGAGATCATTGCTGTCCTCCCTCCTGTTCCTCCCCGGGGCGCTGGATGCTACCGAAGGAATTCTCGTACTGGGTCATATTGCCATTCAGCGCCTGGAGCACGGCGAAGATGAGTGTCGTTGGGATCTTGACACGTGCCACGACGCGGCACGGCACCCGCACGAGGGATTCGGGATCGACCGGGTCAACGGGCTCGGGAGGCTGTGTTTGGCTGAAGTCGAGCGTGAATTCATACGGGCTGTGCCACACGCTTAGGAAGTTGGAGTACACGCCTACTTCGAGGTCGGGCGGCACCTGGATGTCGAACTGCCCCTCTGGCTCCTCAGGCTCGTAGTCACCCATGCGCGGCACCGTATCGCGCTGCGACGCGAAGTCAAGGTGGACGGAACTGGTCCCCGGAATGGACCGCAGAAGGCGCAAGCCTAGAATCCATCCATGGACGTCATCGTCTCGCATACGAACACGGACTTCGACGCGCTCGCGGCGATGCTCGCGGCTCAGCGTCTCTATCCGGGCGCCGTGGTCGCGCTCTCGGGCTCCCTGAACCGGAACGTCCGGGAGTTCTACCGCCTGCACGCGGACGAGCTGGAGCTCTACGAGGCGAGCCGCGTGGACCTCGACGCGATCCGCCGACTCGTGGTCGTGGAGACCGTCCATCCCGAGCGGCTCGGCGAGTTCGAGCGCGTCGCACGGGATCCGTCCGTGGAGGTCGTCGTCTTCGACCACCATGCCGGCGAGACGCCCGACTGGGTGAAGCCCGAGAACCTCGTCCTCTCGGAGGACGGGGCGCTGACGACGACGATGGTCGGCATCCTCGCCGAGCGGGAGATCGTCGTCACGCCGCTCGAGGCGACGGTCTTCGCGCTCGGCATCCACGAGGACACCGGCTCGCTGGGGTATCCGGGCGTCGGCGTGCGCGACGCCGAGGCGCTCGCCTGGTGCCTGCGGCACGGCGCCCGCCAGGACATGGTCGCGCAGTACCTGCGCTCCCCGCTCGCGGAGGAGGAGCGGGCACTGCTCGACGGCCTCGTCTCGGCGCTGGAGACCCACTCGGTGGGCGGCCTCGAGGTGCTCCTCGCACCGGTCTCCTGGCCGGTCTACGTCGACGGCATCTCGAACCTCGCGCACAAGATCGTCGACCTGACCGACGCGCAGGCGCTCGTCTGCCTCGTGGAGATGGACGGGCGGGTCTTCTGCGTCGTCCGCTCGCGGCTCCCCGAGCTCGACGCGGCGGTCGTCGCGGCCGCCCTCGGCGGGGGTGGGCACGCGCAGGCGTCGTCGGCGGTTCATCGCGGATCGCTCGCGGAGGCGCGGGAGCTCGCGCTTGGCGCGCTCCCGCGGGCGACGCGGCGCCTCCGCACGGCCGCGGAGATCATGTCCCGGCCGGCCCGCTTCGTCGCCCCGGACGACACCGTGGCGCACGCGATGGTGCTCTGCCAGCGCCACCGCCAGAGCGGGATCCTCGTCGAGGAGGAGGATCGCCTCGCCGGGCTCGTCACCCGCGAGAACCTCGATCAGGCGATCGCCCACGAGCTCTCGCACGCGCCCGTGAAGAGCGTCATGAGCTCGGAGGTGGTCACGTGTGCGGAGGACACGCCGCTTCCCGAGCTGACTCGCCTCCTGCGCACCTCCGACGCCGGCCGCGTCGCCGTGCTCAAGGAGGACAAGGTGGTCGGCGTCGTCGCCAGGAGCGACCTCCTGCGCGCGCTCGGCGAGCCGCTCGCCGAGGAGGCGGCGCTGGGCGGGCCCGACCTGCGCGAGCGGCTCCTCGCTGTCCCCGGCCTCGAGCGCCTCTTCGAGGCAGTGCAGGTCGTGGGGGAGGGCTTCGAGGGCGTCTACCTCGTCGGCGGCGCGGTGCGCGACCTGCTCATGGACGAGCCGAGCTTCGACGTGGACATCGCGGTCGAGGGCGACGGAATCGCCTTCGGGCGGGCACTGGCGAAGGCGCTCGGCGGCCGCGCGGTGCCCCACGACAAGTTCGGCACGGCCGTCGTTCTCTACGAGGGCGGCCGGGTCGACGTGGCCACGTCCCGCACCGAGTTCTACGACTACCCGGGCGCCCTGCCCGCGGTCGAGCAGGCGTCAATCCGCCAGGACCTCTACCGCCGCGACTTTACGATCAATGCGCTGGCGGTCTCCGTGAAGGGCGAGGACTTCGGCCGCCTCGTGGACTTCTTCGGAGGCCTCCGCGACCTCGAGGCCGGCGTGATCCGCGTCCTGCACAACCTCTCGTTCATCGACGACCCGACGCGCCTCTTCCGGGCGATCCGCTACGAGAACCGCTACGGCTTTCGCATGGACGCGCACACGCTCGGCCTCGCGCGCGCGTGCGTGGAGATGGAGCTCGTCGGCGAGCTCTCGTCGGCGCGGCTTCGGGACGAGCTCCAGGGGCTCCTCTCCGAGGAGGAGGTGGGCGACACGCTGCGGCGCCTGGCCGAGCTCAAGCTCGACCAGGCCGTGCACCCGCACTTCGCCGCCGGCGAGGACGCCGTCGAGCTCGTCGCGGAGCTCGACGGGCTCCGGAGCCGCTTCGCGCCGCAGGCGCCCTCATGGCGGCTCCGCCTGGCGGCCCTCGCACGCCGCCTCCCGCCCGACGAGCTCTACGACTGGTTCGAGCGCCTGAGGCTTCGTCGCCGCGACGCCGACCGGATCGCGGACGCCGTCACCGTGGCCCCGCGCCTGCGCGAGCTCGTGGCCGCGACGGACGAGCCCGCGGCGCTCCGGGCGCTTGCCGAGCCGCATGACCCGGACGGGATCCTCATGGCCATGGCCGGCGCGGACGACGCCGTGCGCGCCCGGCTCGAGCGCTACTTCGACGAGCTTCGCGACGTGCACCTGGAGATCTCCGGCGGCGATCTCGCCGAGCTCGGCCTTGCCGAGTCCCCGCGCGTGGGCGCCGTCCTCGAGGAGGTCCTCCGCCGCAAGCTGAACGGGGAGCTCGACGGGCGCGACGCCGAGCTGGCGGCCGCGACCGAGCTCATCTCCGGCGGCGCCTGAGTCTCCGCGTGCCGCTCGAGACCTTCCTGTACCTGCTGCCGTTCCTGCTGGGCAGCCTCATCCTGCACGAGCTCGCGCACGCCTACGTGGCCACCTGGCTCGGGGACCCGACCCCGAGGGAGCAGGGCCGGCTGACCCTGAACCCGATCGTCCATCTCGACCCGCTCGGGTCGGCGATGTTCGTCCTGACCGCGTTCATCGGCAGCTTCATCTTCGGCTGGGCGAAGCCCGTCCTCGTGAATGCGCGCTGGTTTCGGCGTCCTCAGGTAGACATGGCGCTCGTTGCCGCGGCCGGGCCCGCGACGAATCTCGTCGTCGCGCTCGTCTGCGTGGCGCTCCTCGTCCACGGCGACCTCGACGGGACTGCCTTCGATGTCGCCCTCCGCGCCTACGAGGTGAACATCGTGCTCGGAATCTTCAACCTGATCCCCATCCCGCCGCTCGACGGATCGCGCATCGTCGCGGCCGTCTTCCCGAGCGCGCTCTACGCGCGCTGGGCGCAGCTCGACCAGGTCGGAATGATCGCGCTCTTCGGGCTGATCTTCGTCTTCAACGACCGGTTCTGGGAGTTCTTCTCGACAGTCCTGGACGAGACCACTCGGGTGATGGTCAGTATCGTGGGTGGATGACGCTCTTCGAGTGGGCGGCGCCGGGGCCGCACCGCGTCGCGTTCTCCTCGCGGCTCGGGGGCGTGAGCGAGGGGCCGTTCGCGTCCCTCAACCTCGGCATCCTCACGGATGACGCGCCGAAGAACGTCGTCGAGAACCGCCGCCGTCTGTGCGGGGAGGTCGGCGTCGACCCCGAGACGGCGACGATGGCCTGGCAGGTGCACGGCGGGACCGTCGTGCGCGCCGACGGGCGCGGGATCGTCACCCCGGGGAAGGACTTCGAGCGCTGCGACGGCCTCTGGACGGACGAGCCCGGCCGGGGGCTCGTGCTCCTTGCCGCCGACTGCCTGCCCGTCGCGCTCGCGCGCACGAACGGGAGCCCCGGGGTGGCCGCCCTCCACGTGGGCTGGCGCGGGCTGCTCGCCGGCATTGTCGAGGCGGGCGCCTCGGCGCTCGGCGGCGGCGAGCTCGCGGCCGCCATCGGGCCGGGGATCGGGCCCTGCTGCTACGAGGTCGGCGACGAGGTGGCCGAGCCCTTCCGGCGACACTTCGGCGACGGCGTCCTCGTCGGGCGGAACCTCGACCTGGCCGAGGCCACGGAGCGCGCTCTCCGCGCGGCCGGCTGCGAGACCGTCGAGCGCATCGGGCTCTGCACGTCCTGCGAGGAGAAGCTGTTCTTCTCCCACCGCCGCGACCGCGGTCGCACGGGCCGCCAGGGGATCGTTGCCGCTCTCGCCTGATGTCTCGGACATCCGCGCCAACTACGCGCGGATTCGCGAGGAGGTCGGGCCGAACGTCACGGTGGTAGCGGCCACCAAGTACGTGAGCGTGGACGACATGGCCGTGCTGGCCGAGGCCGGAGTGGACGTCGTGGGAGAGAACAGGCTCCAGGACCTCGGAGCGAAACGCGGCCGCTACGCGGACGCGTTTCGCTGGCACTTCATCGGCCACCTCCAGTCGCGCAAGGCGCGGGACGTCTCGGAGCTCTGCGAGCTCTGCCACTCGCTCTCGAGCCTCTCGGCAGCCCGGCGCCTGACCATCCCCGCCCTGGTCGAGGTGAACCTCTCCGGGGAGGAGACGAAGTCGGGGATCGCGCCGGACGCGCTCCCGGCGTTCCTCGCCGAGGCGGAGGAGCTCGAGCTGGACGTGCACGGCCTGATGACGATGCCGCCGCTGGCAGGCGACCCCGAGGCCTCGCGTCCGTACTTCCGCAAGCTGCGGGAGCTGGCCGCCGCGCACGGGCTCCCGGAGCTCTCGATGGGGACGTCGCAGGACTACCGCGTGGCCGCGGAGGAGGGGGCGACCCTCGTTCGCGTGGGCTCCGTTCTGTACGGCCGCTAGATGCTTGGCCGGGAACTCGTGTGCTCACGGGGACGGCTGCGACCAAGCCGGGCGTCGCGATCGTCCGCAGCCCGTACCCGAAGGTACGGGTAAGGGCGAGCGCGACGATCCGGCGCAGCGTCGCGGCCGCCAGCCGTGAGTGCAGGAGCTTCCGGTCGAGCGTCTATTATCGGTTCCCGTCATGGGACTCGGAGCCGTCTGGAGCCGCGCCCTCGTCTACTTCGGCATCGTCGAGGACGACGAGTACTGGGACGAGGAGGCGTATGCGGCCGAGGAGGATCTCGAGCGGACGTACGAGCGCGACCGCCAGAACGTGCGCCGCCTGAACCCTCGCGCGCGGAAGCGCGAGGAGTTCGAGGACTGGTCGGAGCCCGACGCCCAGCAGGGAGCACAGGCCGCTGCTCGCCACTCGCCGAGCAGCCGGCGACTCGAGGCCGTCGCGGCAGCCTCGGTGCGCGTCCATCTCGTCGTCCCCCGGAGCTTCAACGACGCGCAGTCGATCGCGGACAAGTTCAAGGACTCGGTGCCGGTGATCGTGAACCTCCAGAGCGCCGATCCCGAGCTCTCGAAGCGGCTGATCGACTTCTCGAGCGGTCTCACGTACGCGCTCGGCGGGAGCATGCAGCGCGTCGCGGACAAGGTCTTCCTCCTCACACCGCGCAACGTCGAGGTCTCGGCCGAGGAACGCGCGCGCCTCATCGACCGCGGCTTCTTTAATCAAGCGTAGGTAGCCCCTCCGGCCGCAGCGCGGAGTAGGTTTCTCCCGCGATGCCTCTCGCGGACACGATCTCGACGGCAAAGGGCTTCGTCGAGGCCCTCTACTACGTCTACCTCATCTGCATCATCGCGTACATCATCGCCTCCTGGATCCCGCTGCCCTACAACACGACCCTGAACCGGATCCAGCGCTTCCTCTACGACGTCGTCGACCCCTATCTGCGCCTCTTCCGGCGCTTCATCCCGCAGCTCAATCTCGGCGGTCTCGGGCTCGACCTCTCCCCGATCGTGGCGATCATCGTGCTCACGATCGTCCACTCGCTGATCCAGAGCGGCCTCAGCGCCCTGTAGCGAGGAGGGGACCGCCGCCCCGCGGCGAAGGCCACAGATCGGGATGTCGCTCACGCCTGTCGAGATTCGCCACGTGAGGATCGGCCGCCGGCCGCTGGGCTACGAGCGCCCGGGCGTCGACAAGCTGCTGGACGAGATCGCGGCGAGCTACGAGGACGTCTGGCGCGACCGCGCCGATCTCCGCGACGAGATCGAGCGCCTCGAGGGCGAGCTCCAGCGCCAGCGGGAGATCGAGGAGGCGCTCCGCAACACGCTGCTCTCCGCCGAGCGCATGGCCGACGAGCTGCGCGCGCGGGCGCACCACGAGGCCGACCTGATCGTCGAGGAGGCAAGGGCGAAGGCGCGTGAGATTGCCGCCGCGGCGGAGGGCGACGAGCAGCGCGTGCGCGACGAGATTCGCCGACTGCGAGCGCTGGAGGCCGACGTCCGGGCCGAGTTTCGGGCCTTCCTCGCCTCGGCGCTGGAGCGCCTCGAGGCCGGCGCCGCGGACGGCCGGGACGAGCCCGGCCGCGGCAGCCACCAGGCCGCCTGATTCCCGCTGAGAGCGCGTCGGACCGCGGGATATACTCGGTGAGTGGACACCGAGCGCTTCCGTAGGATCCTGCTCGACGAGCGCCAGCGCGTGACGTCGACGATCGAGCATCTGCACGAGGCGAACTCCGGGTCGCTCGAGGACGAGACGGAGGAGGAGACGTACGACAACCACCTCGCCGACTCGGCCACGGCGACGCTCAACCGCGAGATCGACTACACGCTCGAGGAGAACTCCGAGCACGTGCTCGACGGGATCAACGACGCGCTCGAGCGAATCGAGGACGGGACGTTCGGGACGTGCGCGCGCTGCGGGAAGCAGATCGCCGAGGAGCGGCTCGAGGCCATCCCGTACGCAACGAGGTGCATCGACTGCCAGCGTCTCGCCGAGAGGGGCTAGTCAACCCGTCGGCGAGGCTGATCGACGTTCGCGTCGGATCGGCCACGGACGGACGCGTGCCGATCTCGATGGTCGAGCGGTCGCTTTCGGCCACGCCGTTCCACTGGTTCGGGCTGCTCGCGGTCGCCTTCGCCGCCGTCGTCGCCGACCAGGTGACGAAGCAGATCGTCGTCAGCCAGCTCGAGCTCGGCGAGTCTGTCCACGTGGTCGGGCCGCTCGAGATCCGTCACGTCACGAACCCCGGCATCGCCTTCGGGCTCTTCTCGAGCTGGGCGACGGCCGTCACCATCCTCACCGCCGCCGCCGTCGGCTGGATGCTCTTCTACTTCGCGCGCTCGGGCGCGCGGCACCCCGTGCTCCCGGTCGCGCTGGGGCTTCTCGTCGGCGGGAGCCTCTCGAACCTCCTGGACAGGCTCCGGCTCGGGCACGTGACCGACTTCCTCGACCTTCGCTTCTGGCCCGCGTTCAACCTCGCCGACGCGTTCATCGTCGTCGGCGTGGCGCTCCTCCTCGCAGCGCTGGTCTCCGCCGAGCGCCAGCCCCGCCACCGCCGCACCGCCCCGAAGACCACGGGATGAGGCTCGTCGTGCCGCCGGAGGCGGCCGGCGAGCGGCTGGACCGCTTTCTCGCGGCCTGTGAGGGCGTGGGCTCGCGCGCTGCGGCCGAGCGCCTGCTCGGCGACGGCGCCGTGCTCGTGGACGGGGCCGCGCACCCCAAGAGCCACCGGTTGGCCGGCGGAGAGGAGCTCGAGTTCGAGCCGCCCAAGCGCCGCGAGACTCGGCTCACGCCGGAGCCGGTCGCGGGCCTTCGCGTCGCCTACGAAGACGAGCATCTGCTCGTCGTCGACAAGCCCGCCGGCGTCGTCGTCCACCCGTCGGCCGGGCACGCGCGCGGGACGCTCGTCCACGGGCTCCTCGCGCAGGCGATCGAGGGCGGAGACGAGCCGGAGCGCCCCGGCATCGTGCACCGGCTCGACCGCGACACGTCCGGGCTCCTCGTGGTCGCCCGCTCGGACGAAGCGCACAGGCGTCTGCAGCGCCTGCTGCGCCGCCGCGAGCTCGTACGCGAGTACGTCGCCCTCGTCCGCGGGCGGCCCCTGTCGCGCGCGGGGCGCATCGAGGCCCCGATCGGGCGCGACCGCCGGGACCCCACGCGCATCTCTCTCGACACGGCGGCACCGCGGGAGGCGGCCACGTCCTTCGAGCTCCTCGAGCTCGCGCCCGCCCACGCGCTCCTGCGGGTCCGTCTCGAGACCGGGAGGACGCACCAGATTCGCGTCCATCTCGCCGCGATCGACCTCCCCGTGTCCGGCGACCCCGTCTACGGCGTCGCCGGCGACCTGGGGCTGGAGCGGCAGTTCCTGCACGCGGCCCGGCTCGCCTTCCCGCACCCCCTCGGGGCTGCCGACGTCGACGTCTCCTCGCCGCTCCCAGCGGACCTCGCCAGGGCCCTGGACATGGCTCGAACGGGGGACGCCGGTCGCTCTGACCGCAGTTAGCGTCAGTCAGGGGTTCACACCATCCCGTGACAGTTCTGCAGCCGCCCCGACGCTTCCGTGCGCTTGCAGCGATCCTGGCGTCGCTGCTCCTCCTCGGCGTGTCCGCCGCCACCGCCGCGACCTCCGGTTCCGGCCGCGAGCCCGCCGAGGCCCTGAGGAGCTCGCTCGGGCTTCAAGGCGTCGTCGACGTCGATCCGCTGACGGGGACGCCGCGGGTCGTCGCGCGGCTCGACGGCTTCCTCACCGAGCCGTCCGGCGGCGACGCGGTCGACCTCGTCCTCGACTACGTGCGCGCGAACGAGCGCGTCTTCATGCTCGACGAGGACGACCTCGCTGGTCTCAGGCTTGTCGGCGACCAGACGGACGCCGCCGGCGTCCGCCACCTGCTCTGGGCGCAAACGGCGGGCGGCATCCCGGCCTTCGACAACGACCTCCGCGCGAGCGTGACGGCCGACGGGCGCATCCTGAACGTCCTCGGCTCGCCGCTCCCCGATCTGGCCCTGCCGCCTGAAGCCCTCTCGGTCGGCGGCAGCGAGGCCGTCACGGTCGCGCTCCGGGACGCGGGGCATCCCGTGGCCCGAGCGCCGCGCGCGCTCGCGGTTCCGAGAGGCGCCGCGCGGGCGACCCGCTTCGCCGGCGGGCACAGCGCAGGGCTCGTCCTCGTCAACGACGGCCGCGGCGTGCGCCTCGCCTGGCGCGTGACGGCGAACGCCGACTCCGACGAGATCTACAACTCGCTCGTCGACGCTGCGAGCGGCGAGGTGCTGCGGAGCGAGAACAAGGTCGAGGACGTCGGCGGGTACGCCTGGGACTACTACCCGGGCGCGGCCTCGGGCGGCACCCAGAACCTGGTGGACTTCACCGCGCTCGGCTGGCTCTCGTCCACCGCGACGACGCTGAGCGGCACGAACGCGCACGTCTTCTCCGACTGGGACGACGACGACGTCGTCGACATTTCGTCCTTCTGGGGGAGCGAGCAGACGAATCCGAACAGCAGCTTCGGGTTCGCCGGCTACACACACGCCGCCGGGCTCTGCGCGCCGACCTACACGAGCACCTGCTCGTGGAACAGCTTCGACAACGGCCCCTTCCCCTTTCCGCCCGGCTGGTACTCGAACCGGCGCCAGAACCCGGTCCAGGTCTTCTACTTCGTCAACCGATTCCACGACCATCTGAAGAACGACCCGGACATCGCCTGGACGACGGGAAACTTCGAGAACGTGGACAAGGTGGTCGCGCACGCCGGCGACGGGGCGGACACAGGGGTGTCAGGCGAGTTCCTCGGCGAGCACATGCCCGACGCCTTCCACGTCTCGAACGCGAACATGTTCACGCCGCCCGACGGCACCTCGCCGCGGATGCAGATGTACCTCTTCACGTCGTTCACGGGCAACATCGGGACCGACCCGACGCCGGACGTGAACGGCGGCGACGACGCGGCCGTCGTCTACCACGAGTACACGCACGGCCTCTCCAACCGGCTGATCACGTACGCGGACGGCTGGGGCGCCCTCGACGCCTTCCAGTCGGGGGCCATGGGCGAGGGCTGGAGCGACTGGTACGCGATGGACTATCTGGTGGACGAGGGCTTCGCGCCCGACACCGCGAGCGCGGGCGAGGTCACGCTCGACCGCTACCTCGGGAACGGCCAGCCGACGCTGCGGACCGAAGGTCTCGACTGCCCGCTCACCACCGCGACCTCGGCGTGCCCCGGCGGAGACGACACCGGCTCGGACGGCGGCTACACGTTCGGCGACCTGGGCCGGATCTGGTCGGGCGGTGCCGAGGTGCACGCCGACGGCGAGATCTGGGCCCAGACGCTCTGGGATCTCCGCCAGGCCGTCGGCGTCGGCGACGCCCGCTTCCTCGTCACCGAGGCGATGAGGCTGGCCCCCCAGAACCCGTCCTTCCTCGACATGCGAAACGCGATCCTCCAGGCGAACCAGGTCGGAGTCCTCGGCGGGCGCACCGACCACGAGGCGACGATCTGGCAGACGTTCGCCGATCGCGGGATGGGCTACTTCGCCGCGACCGAAGACGCGAACGACACGACGCCGATCGAGAGCTTCGACCTCCCGCCGGATCCCGGTGACGGCGTCGGCTCCCTAGCCGGCACGGTCACCGACGCGGACACCGGCCTCCCGCTCGCCGGCGTCAGCGTCGAGTTCGCCGGCCTGGACTTCTCTGCCACCACGGACGCCATCGGCCACTACGCGATCGCCGACGTCCCCGTGGGGACGTACCCGCAGGTCGTCGCCTCGAAGTCCGGCTACGACCACGCCGTCGGCGCGGACGTGGCGATCGTGGCCGACACCGAGCAGAGCGCCGACTTCCAGCTCCGCCGCGATTGGGCCGCGTACGACGGCGGCGGGCGCATCCACGCGTTCACCGGCCCGAACTTCACGACCTCCGGCTGCGGGCCCTCGCACGCGATCGACCAGTCGGTCGGCACGGGCTGGTCGACGACGAGAACGACGTTCGCCCCGGTCGGCGTCGCCCGCTCGATCACCGTCAAGCTCCCTGCGTACGTCGACGTGTCCGAGTTCTCGGTCGACCCCGGCGCGGTCTGCGGCGACTCCGACGAGGCCTCGACCCAGGGCTACAAGATCGAGACCTCGAAGACCGCCGCGAGCGGATCGTGGACGGTCGTGAAGACCGGCTCGTTCACGCTCGGCGAGGCGCATCAGCTGAACTCGGTGCCGATCTCGCTGCGAAAGGCCGTCCGTTACGTCCGCTTCACGATCACCTCCAACCACGGCCACGCCGAGTACATGGACATCGCGGAGCTCGAGGTCTTCGGGACGGCCACCCCGACGTGCCTGGGCCTTCCGGCGACGAAGGTGGGGACGGACGCGGCGAACGTCTTGAACGGCGGCTCCGGCGCCGACGTCATCGTCGGGCTGGGCGGCAACGACAAGATCGACGGCAAGGGCGGCAAGGACGTCATCTGCGGCGGCCCGGGCGTCGACACCCTCACCGGCAGCACCGGCGTCGACAAGTTCGACGGCGGTGACGGGAACGACACGATCTACGCCCGCGACGGCGCGAAGGAGCTGACCGTCAAGGGCGGCGCGGGCACCGACCGCGCGCGCAAGGACTCGTCCGACAAGACGAGCGGCGTCGAGAAGCTCTTCTAGGCCCTGGTTCTCAAAGCCTATTTCGCTAGGCAGCGACCCGTGGCTCGACGGCGAATCCGTTCTTCGTCATCCGTCGAGGGAGGAAGACGGCGAAGCTCGGATCGGCCGGCCCGAGCCGACGCACGAGCGGCCACAGGGCCTAGTCCGACTTCACCGCTCGTGTTGGCGTTGGGATCGCGATGGGCACGAGCTCCGAGCGAGCGCTGGACGTACTTCCTTCGGGCTGCGGCGCTTCCCTGCGATGATCTGCCCAGCGTGGCGATGCCGGGCGAACGGGGTAGTGAAGACGCACAGGCAGCGTTCCACTTCAGGCCGCTGACTCAGGCAAACGCGGAGGCGATCGCCCTCTGGCACTATCCTGAGCCCTTCTCGTTCTACGACTGGGCAGAGGATCCCGACGATCTCGCGGAGTTGCTCGACCCGGCATTGCGAGGTGACGCATACCTCGCCGTCGAGGATGGGGCCGACGACCTGATCGGTTACTTCTCGTTCAAGTGGAGAGACCTCGGGACGCTTGAGATCGGCCTGGGCCTCCACCCCGAGCGCACAGGACAGGGTCTCGGAGGAGCCTTCCTTCAGGCGGGACTCGATTACGCGCGCTCCCGCTTCGAGCCCGTGCAATTCGTCCTCTCGGTCGCCACCTTCAACAGGCGCGCGATCGCCGTGTACGAGCGGGCCGGCTTCACTGTCGTTCGGGTCTTCATGCATTCGACGAACGGCGGCGACTGGGAGTTCGTCGAAATGCGGCGTCCGGCGTAGGAACCTGTGCGTGCCTCGGCCGATCAGGCCAGGGTCGCGTGATCCATCCCAACCAAAGGCCGCAGAGGGACGCCTAGCGAAACGGATTCTTAGGCGGCGCGCGCCGTCTTGTCCGAGTAGAGCCGCCTGTCGGCCACCTGCAGGAGCTGCTCTGCGGCCGAGCACTCCGCCGGCAGATGGGCGGCTCCCGCGCTGACCAAGAGCCCCTCGGGAAGCCCGGCGCGGAGTCTGTCCAAGAACGCATCGACGTCGCGCGGTCCCGCTTCCAGCAAGAGGGCGGCGAACTCGTCGCCGCCGATCCGGCCCGCGAGGTCGGTCTCGCGGACCGTTCCCGCCAGGGCAGAGGCGAAGGCGCGCAGAAGCCGGTCACCCTCCTGATGGCCCTCGCGGTCGTTCGTCTCCTTGAAGCGGTCGAGGTCGAAGAGGACGAGCGCGATCCGCCCGCGGTAGCGGCGAGCGCGCGCGGCCTCCGCCGCGAGCTGCGCGTGGAAGGCGCGGTGGTTCAGGAGGCCCGTGAGCGGATCCCGCCGCGCGCTGTCGGCCAGCTCGGCCGTCACCCGGCCGACGTAGCCCACCAGGCAGCGGTCGACGACCGCCCTCGCCTCGGGCTCGTCGTGCCGCTCGAGCACCCGCCCGAGCGTGAGGAGCTCAGCGGCGACCTCGGCCGGCGCGAGCCCGAGGCTCTCGCGCTCGCGCGCGAAGTCTGCCGCCAGCTCGGCCGCGTCGTCGTCCTCGCCGAGCGCGGCGATGAAGGAAGGAAGCGAGCCCAGCTGGCCGAGCCGGCCAAGCCGCTCGAGCGACGGTACGACGCCCGTCGCAAGCGCCTCCTCGACGCATTCGACGGCCAGATCCCACGCCGACAGACGTACGACCCCTTGCACGAATCTCAGGGTAGGAAGAGCGTCGGCTAGTATGCCGGGAGTTTCTGCACCCGACCCGGCGGAATACGCGGGTGGCGGTGCCGGGAAGTCTGCCCGGTTCCATTCGCTCCCGCCGGCATCCGAACCGTAACCGAGGAGGAATCTGTGTCCGTCGTCTCCATGCGAGAGCTTCTGGAGGCCGGAGTGCACTTCGGCCACCAGACCCGCCGCTGGAACCCCAAGATGCGTCGCTTCATCTTCACGGAGCGCGGCGGCATCTACATCATCGACCTCCAGCAGACGCTCGACCTCGTCGAGCAGGCTCACGCGTTCGCCCGCAACGTCTCCGAGCGCGGAGGCTCGATCCTGTTCGTCGGCACGAAGAAGCAGTCCCAGGACTCCGTCGCCGAGGAGGCCGCCCGCGTCGGCATGCCGTACGTGAACCACCGCTGGCTCGGCGGCCTGCTGACCAACTGGCGAACGATCTCCGAGCGCATCGGCCGCCTGCACGAGCTCCGCCGCCTGCGCGACGAGGGCCAGCTCGAGCTCCTGCCCTCCAAGGAGCGCATCTCCATGACGGGCGAGCTGGAGAAGCTCGAGACGAACCTGGGCGGCGTCGCCGACATGAAGTCGCTTCCCGCCGCCGTCTTCGTCGTCGACCTTCGCAAGGAGCAGCTCGCGGTGCGGGAGGCGCGCCGCCTCGGGCTCCCGATCATCGCCCTCGTCGACACGAACTGCGACCCGGACGACGCCGACTACGTCATCCCGGGGAACGACGACGCCATCCGCTCGTGCAGCCTCATCGTTCGCGTGATCGCGGAGGGGATCGCCGCGGGGAAGAGCAAGGTGACTGCGGAGGAGATGGCCGCTCCCGCTCCCCAGCCCGAGGCCGAGGCTGGGCCAGCAGCGGATTCCGAGGCTGAGCCGCAGGTCCCCGACGGCGTCCCGGAGCCCGAGGCCGCCGCGGTCGCCGTCGCCGAGGCGCCCGAGCCCGAGACATCGGCCGAGAGCGGGGAGGAGGCCGAGTGAGCACGACCGAGATCTCCGCCTCCCTCGTCAAGGAGCTTCGCGACCTCACCGGCGCGGGGATGATGGACTGCAAGCGTGCGCTCGTCGAGACGAGCGGCGACCTCGAGGCCGCCAGGCAGCTCCTCCGCGAGCAGGGGTTGGCCGCGGCCGGGAAGCGCTCCGGGCGCGAGACCTCCGAGGGGAAGGTCGTCACCCGCGTGCAGGAGGCGAGGGGAGCGATCGTCGCCGTCGGCTGCGAGACCGAGCCTGTGTCGGGAAACGAGGAGTTCCTCGACTTCGCCCAGCACCTGCTCGACGTCGTCTGGCTCGAGGGACCCGAAGCCGCCTCGAGCCTCGAGGAGGAGCGGGTCGAGCTCGTGGCCAAGCTCGGCGAGAACATCGTCGTCGAAGGCGCCGACCGCTACGAGGGCGAGGAGGGTGAGGTCGTCGCCGACTACGTCCACCCGCCCGCGCAGAAGATCGGCGTCCTCGTCCGCGCGAAGGCGACGCCCGAGCTTGCGCGCATGGTCGCCATGCACGTCGCGGCCGCGCGACCCTCGTACCTGACGCGGGACGAGATGCCCGAGGCTGAGGTCGCCGAGGAGCGCGCCGTCTACGAGAAGCTTCCGGAGATCGCCTCGAAGCATGAGGAGGTGCGCGGAAAGATCGTCGAGGGCATGCTCGCCAAGCGGCTCTTTGCCGCGAGCGTCCTTCTCGACCAGCCGTGGGTGCACGACCCGAGCCTGACGGTCGGCCAGGCGCTCGCCGAGCACGACGCCGAGGTGATGGCGTTCGTGCGCTACAACGTCGGCCGCGAGTGACCGCCCAGTCCGAAACCGACGTCGTCGGACCTCCGGTCCCAGAAGGCGCTGCCTTCCGGCGGGTCCTCCTCAAGCTCTCGGGGGAAGCCCTCTTGGGCGACCAGCCCTACGGGATGAGCCCGGACAAGGTCGAGTCGCTGGCCGCCGAGGTGAAGCGCGTTCACGACCGCGGCGTCGAGGCGGCCCTCGTCATCGGCGCCGGGAACATCTACCGGGGGATGCAGGCGACGGCGGAAGGGATGGACCGCGCCACCGCCGACTACGCCGGCATGCTCGCCACCGTCCTCAACTGCCTCACCGTGCAGGACGCGCTCGAGCGCATGGGTGCGCACACCCGCGTCCTTTCGGCCATCACCGTCAGCGAGGTCGCCGAGCCGTACATCCGCCGGCGGGCGATCCGCCACCTGGAGAAGGGGCGCATCGTCATCTTTGCGGCGGGGACGGGCAACCCGTTCTTCACGACGGACACCGCCGCGGCTCTGCGGGCGCTCGAGGTAGGGGCGGACGCGATCCTCATGGGCAAGAACGGCGTCGACGGCGTCTACGACGGCGATCCGGCGGTCGACCCGGACGCCCGCTTCCTCCCCGAGCTCACGCACCTCGAGGCGATTGAGCGCGGCCTCAAGGTGATGGATACGACCGCGCTCACGCTCTGCATGGACAACGGGCTGCCGATCTACGTCTTCGGCCTTGACGACGAGCGGACGATCGAGCGCGTCGTCGCGGGCGAGCGGATCGGCACGATCATCTCGACGCCGCGGAGGGACGCATGATCGAGGAGCTGCTGGACGACGCGAAGCGTCGCATGGACAAGTCGGTCGAGGCGACCGCGCACGAGTTCAACACGATCCGGACGGGCCGCGCCTCGGCGGCCCTTCTCGACCGGGTCAAGGTCGACTACTACGGCCAGGAGACGCCGCTCAACCAGCTCTCCACGATCAACGTCCCCGAGCCGCGGTTGCTCACGATCCAGCCGTACGACCCCAGCTCGATCAAGGCGATCGAGCGGGCGCTCCAGGAGTCGGAGCTCGGTCTCACGCCCTCCAACGACGGCAAGATCGTCCGCCTCCCGATCCCTCAGCTCACCGAGGAGCGGCGGAAGGAGCTCGTCAAGGTCGTGCGCCACCTGGCCGAGGAGGGCCGGGTCGCCGTGCGAAACGTCCGCCGCGACTGCATGCACCATTTGAAGGAGCTCGTCCGCACCGGCGATGTCGGCGACGACGAGGAGCGGCGCGCCGAGGAGCGGGCGCAGAAGCTCACCGACGAGCACGTGGCGAAGATCGACGAGATCCTCAAGCGCAAGGAAGAGGAGATCATGGAAGTCTGAAATCGCCTCGCGACTTCAGACTACGGCTGTGAACATTCTCACCAGACTGCGGTCGCTTCGGGGGCTGACCCCTATCCGGGAGCGTCAGCTCCCGGACGTCGCGCGATCCATCGCCATCATCATGGACGGGAACGGCCGTTGGGCCCGGCGCCGGCGACTCCCCGTCGCCGCAGGCCACCGGGCTGGGACGCGCGCGCTGCGGCGCACGGTCGAGGCGGCAATCGACCTCGGTGTCGAGTCACTGTGCGTCTATGCCTTCTCGACCGAGAACTGGTCGCGCCCCTCCGACGAGGTGGACGCGCTCATTGAGATCTTCATCGAGACCATCGAGCGCGAGCTCCCCGACCTCGCCCGGGAAGGCGTCCGAACGCGGTTCATCGGGCGGCGCGATCGCGCGACGCCGGAGCTCCGCGCGAAGATCGAGCGTCTCGAGGGGACGACGGCCGCGAACGAGCGCCTCCAGCTCTGGATCGCGTTCGACTACGGCGGCCGCGCCGAGATCGTCGAGGCGGCGCGACGGCTCGTCGAGGAGGGCGTCGACCCGCGCGACATCGACGAGAACGCGATCGCCTCGCGCCTCTACGCGCCGGAGATGCCCGAGCCGGACCTCCTCATCCGCACCTCGGGCGAGCTCCGCATCTCGAACTTCCTCCTCTGGCAGCTCGCCTACACGGAACTCGTCTTCGTCGACACTCTCTGGCCGGACTTCGGGGAACGCCAGCTCCGGGAGGCGCTCGCCGAGTACGCGAGCCGCCGCCGGCGCTACGGCGGCCGATGAGCCTCGCTCGCCTCCGGCACGCTCCCGTGGGGGAAACCGTGTTTCCCCCACGAGCCATCTTCTTTGTTCCAGTGAGGGAACCTCCCGGTTCCCCCACACCCCCTCCACACGCTCATAGGCCGAAGGCCTTCGGCCGATGAGCTCGCTCCTGAGTCGGATCGCCGTCGTCGCGGCGGGTCTGCCGCTCGTGCTCTTCGCGGCGTACTACGGGAGCTGGGCGCTCTTCGCCATTGTCGCGCTCGCTGCGGTGCTCGCGCTCCACGAGCTCTACCAGATGGCCCGGCCCCTGCGGCCGCTGGTGCTCGCGGGATACGTCGGCGCGCTCACCACCGTGCTCGGCGCGTCGCTGGGCGGGCCGGAGTGGATGCTCGGCGGATTCATGGTCACGCTCCTGCTCGCGTTCGTCTTCGCCGCCGTCTCGGAGACGCGGCAGTCGACGACCGTCGCCGTCGCGACGACGGTGCTGGGCGCCGCGTGGATCGGCCTCGGCCTAGGACACCTCGTCCTCGTGCGGGACCTGGAGCCGGACGGGCGACTCGTGCTGATCACCGTGCTCGTGACCGTCTTCGTCGCCGACACCTTCGCCTACCTCGGCGGCCGGCTCGCGGGTCGCCACAAGATGGCGCCCGGCATCTCACCGGGGAAGACGTGGGAGGGCTTCGTCGTCGGCGCCGCCGCGGGCATCCTGACGACCTGGCTCGCCCTCAACGGCGAGCCGATCTCCATCGACGGCTGGGAGGCGTTCGTCCTCGGCGGAGCGATCGTCCTCGCCGCGGTCGCCGGCGACCTCTTCGAGTCGATGGTGAAGCGCGACCTGGGCGTGAAGGACTCGGGCCACGTGCTTCTGGGCCACGGCGGCGTCCTCGACCGCGTCGACTCGCTGGTCTTCGCCGGGCCCGCCGCCTACTACACCGTCCTCGCCCTCACGTAGGGCTAGTGCCTTCAAGGGCATCAGGCACCGGCGGCTCTAGACTGGACGCGATGAAGCGCATCGCCCTCCTCGGCGCCACCGGCTCGATCGGACGCCAGGCGCTCGAGATCGTCCAGGAGCATCCCGAGCTCGAGCTCGTCGCGGCGGCATCGGGGTCGACGCCGATCGACGGCCTCGCGCAGCTGACGCAGGTGGGCGGCGACCTCACCGAGCTCCTCGACCGCGCCGAGCCGGACGTCGTCCTGAACGCCGTCGTCGGCTTCGCCGGCCTCCCGGCCACGCTTTGGGCGCTCGAGCGCGGCGTCGATCTCGCACTCGCCAACAAGGAGAGCCTGGTGTCCGGCGGGGATCTTGCCGTTGCCGCCTGGCGGGAGGGAGGAGGGCGCCTGCTCCCCGTCGACTCGGAGCACTCCGCCGCGTTTCAGCTTCTCGACGGCCGGCCGCCGGAGACCGTCGACTCGCTCGTCCTCACTGCGTCCGGCGGGCCCTTCCGCGGCCACAGCCGCGCCGATCTCGCCGAGGTGACCTCGGCGGAGGCGCTGGCCCACCCCACCTGGAGCATGGGCCCGAAGATCACGGTCGACTCGGCCACGCTCATGAACAAGGGCCTCGAGCTGATCGAGGCTCACTTCCTCTTCGGCCTCCCGTACGAGCGGATCGAGGTCGTCGTCCACCCGACGTCGGTCGTGCATGCGCTCGTCCGCTTCCGGGACGGCGCCTCGCTCGCCCACCTCGGCTACCCGGACATGCGCGTGCCCATCTCCTACGCGTTGACGTATCCCGAGCGGGCGGAGACGTCGATCGAGCCGCTCGACTTTGCCGCGGGGCTCATCCTCGAGTTCCGCGCCCCCGACCTCGACGCCTTCCCGTGCCTTGCGCTCGCTCGCGCGGCCGGCGATGCGGGGGACACCGCGCCCTGCGTCCTGAACGCCGCGAACGAGGTCGCCGTGGCCGCATTCCTCGACGGCGAGCTCCCCTTCCTCGGCATCCCGGACGTCGTCGAGCGGACGCTCGGGCAGGTCGACTGCCCGCCCGCGCGCGACCTCGCCGACCTGACGGCGATCGACGCCGAGGCCCGCCGCATTGCGTCGGCGCTCACCCGCGAGCTGGTTCACTAGTCGTGCCCCTCCGCCGGCCGTGAACATCTTCGCCGCCATCGGGGGCCTGGCCTTCCTGATCCTCATTCACGAGGCTGGGCACTTCGTCACTGCGCTCGCGGTCAAGATGCGGCCACGGCGCTTCTACATCTTCTTCCCGCCTGCGCTCGCGAAGTGGAAGCGGAACGGGATCGAGTACGGGATCGGGTCGATCCCCCTGGGCGGCTACGTGAAGATCCCCGGGATGCACAAGCCGGCCGCCGGCGACCTGGACGCGCACCTCGAGTCGGCCCGGAAGGAGAGGCCGTCCGTGGCCGAGGCCGCCGCCCCCGTCGAGCAGGCGCTGGCCGAGGAGCGTCTCGAGGACGCCCGCGCCGGGATGGTCGCGCTTCGGACGACGGTGGAGAGCGCCGAGCTCTCGGAGGGAGCGCGCAAGGCCGCCGGCCGCGGCCTCAACGACGTCGAGGACGCGCTCTCCCCGGAGGCCTACTGGCGCGCGCCCGCCTGGAAGCGGATTGCCGTGATCCTCGCCGGCCCGGCCGCGAACCTCGTCTTCGCGATCGTCGCGCTCGCCGTCGTCTTCATGCTGGGCGTCCCCACTGGCGCGAGCCGGACTGTGGAGGAGGTGCAGCCCGGCTCGCCCGCGGCCGCGATGGGCCTTCAGCCCGGCGACCAGGTGGTCGCCGTCGACGGGGCGAGCGGCGAAGCTGCCGACCTTGCCGAGACCATCCGCGACAGCGAGGGCGAGCCCGTCACGGTGACCGTCGAGCGCGGCGGCTCGCAGGTCGAACTCGAAGGGATACCGCAGCTCGACCAGGAGGACGGCGTCTACCGGCTCGGGTTCGCCTTCGGTCTCGAGTACGAGAGCTACGGGCCGCTGGAGTCGATCGGCCTCGCCTTCGAGACGACCTGGGAGGTGACGAAGGCGATCGGCTCGTCGCTCGGACGCCTCGTCACCGGCTCGGGCCGCGACGAGGTGGCGAGCGTCGTCGGGATCACGGCCGTCTCGAGCGAGTCGCTGGAGGCCGGCTTCCGCTACTACCTCCAGGTGCTCGCCTTCATCAGCCTCTCGCTCGCGCTCCTGAACCTCCTGCCGCTCCTCCCGCTCGACGGAGGGCACATCGCCTTCTCGATCGCCGAGGCGGTCCGCGGCCGCGCGATCCCGCGGGAGGCTTACGAGCGCTTCTCCATGATCGGGATCGCGCTCGTTCTCTTCCTCTTTGTCATCGGGCTCTCGAACGACATCGACCGGCTCCGCGGTGGCTAGAGAGACAACGGCGGGCCGTTAGACTTCCCGCGATGGCGAGCGAGCGCCAGATCAGGGTCGGAAACGTGCCGATCGGCGGCGGCGCGCCGGTCGTCGTGCAGTCGATGACGCTGACCAAGACCCACGACGTCGATGCGACGATGGCCCAGATCGGCGAGCTGGTCTCGGCCGGGTGCGAGCTCGTTCGCGTGGCGGTGCCGAAGACCGAGGACGCCGAGGCGCTCCCGAAGCTCGTCTACCTCTCGCCGATCCCGGTGATCGCGGACATCCACTTCAACGCCTCGCTCGCCCTCAAGGCGGTCGAGGCGGGCGTCGCGGCGGTGCGCATCAACCCGGGCAACATCGGCGGCCCGGACAAGGTCGCTCTCGTCGTCGAGGCGGCGAAGGCGAGGGGGATCCCGATGCGGATCGGCGCCAACTCGGGCTCGCTCCCGAAGCACCTGCTCGAGCTCGCCCAGGAGGACACGGCGGAGGCCCTCGTCGAGGAGGCGCTGGAGCAGGTGCGCCTGCTCGAGAGCATGGGCTTCTACGATTTCAAGATCTCCGTGAAGTCGAGCTCGGTGCCGACGATGATCCGGGCCTACAGGATGCTCGCGGAGAGGGTGCCCTACCCGCTTCACCTCGGCGTCACTGAGGCGGGCCCGCCCGCGACCGGCTCGATCAAGAGCGCGATCGGGGTCGGGAGCCTGCTCATGGACGGGATCGGGGACACGATCAGGATCTCGTTGACGGCCGATCCGGCCGAGGAGGTCAAGGTCGCCTGGGAGATCCTGAAGGCGCTCGGGCTGCGCGAGCGGGGGCCGATCATGATCGCCTGCCCGTCCTGCGGGCGGGACAACGTCGGCGTCTGGAATCTCGCCGAGGCGGTGGAGGAGCGTCTGCGGGAGTACCCGCAGGCGTTCGAGGTCGCGGTCATGGGCTGCGCCGTCAACGGCCCGGGCGAGGCCGGGGACGCCGACTTCGGCATCGCCGGCGGCCGCGACACGGGCTTCATCTATGCGCACGGGCGCGTGCTCAAGAAGGTCGGGTCAGACGTGCTCGTCGAGGAGCTCTTCTCCGAGATCGACCGCTGGATCGAGGACGGCATGGTGAGGCCGAAGCGCCTCAAGCTGGCCAAGCCGGCGGCTCTCATGATGGCCGAAGCGGCCCAGCGGCCGACGTAGGGGCGTCAGTGCCTCTCCAGGCAATCCACGCCGGCCTCTGCCCCGCGAGCACCAAGCCGGAGTCCGCACTCGTCCGGAGCCAAGGCTGGAAGCCTTGGCAAGGGCGAGGCTGGGCTCGGGCGCAGCGTTCTCGCGGGGCAGAAGCGCGGCCGGATTGCCCGAAGAGGCACGAGCCGTGAGAGCTTCCCAGCTCTTCATCCCGACGCTGCGGGAAGACCCGGGCGATGCCGAGGCGGCGAGCCACCGCCTGCTCGTCCGCGGCGGCTTCATCCGCCAGGTGAGCGCCGGCCTGTGGTCGTTCCTGCCGCTCGGGTGGCGCGTGCACGAGAAGGCGGTGCAGATCGTCAGGGAGGAGATGAACGCCATCGGCGGCCAGGAGATGTTCATGCCCGTGGTCACCCCAGCGGATCTGTGGCAGGCGAGCGGGCGCTACCCGATCCCCGAGCTCTGGAAGACCGAGGACCGGATGGGCCGGCCTTTCGTCCTGGCGATGACGCACGAGGAGACCGTGACCTTCCACGCGCGCGAGATCCAGAGCTACCGGCAGCTCCCCCAGATCCTCTACCACTTCGCGATCAAGGACCGGGACGAGCCGCGACCGCGCGGCGGCCTCCTGCGCGTGCGCGAGTTCGTCATGAAGGACGCGTACTCGTTCGACCGCGACGA
>JAIBJN010000034.1 GCA_020029595.1 Actinomycetota bacterium
CGAAGCCCTGGTTCTCGCTCGACTTGCATGTGTTAGGCGCGCCGCCAGCGTTCGTCCTGAGCCAGGATCAAACTCTCCGTGAAGACCTTTCGCAGTCAGCCCGAAGGCTGGTTGCTAACGGTTTCCGTTGAGCTTGAGCTCAAAGTCCCCTCGTAAAGAGGAGACGGGTTCATGACCTCCCGCGCCGAAACGCGCGAGGTTCTCGACGTTCACGCTGTTGAGTTTTCAAAGACCGGGCGCCTCGGGCTCCCACGAAAAAGGCCTCCACTCGCGCAGGAGGCCCTTGCTTGGAAGTGATACTCGGTCGTATCAGGCTTCGGCCGAAGGCTCTCCGTTGTCTCGTGGTTTTACCGTTTTCGCGCACCCGTGAGGGCAGCCGAGCAATGATAGCAGCGGCCGAAGGGGTGTCAAGGAGGTCGCCTCGCCTGCTCAGACAGCGCGAAGCCGCACGAACTGACGCTTCCCGACCTGCAGGAGGGCGTCGACGAGCGAGCCTCGCGGGAGGTCGAGATCAGCAGTCGTCGAGCCGTTCACCTTCACCCCTCCCTGGTCGATGAGTCGCCGCGCCTCGCTCGTCGAGAGCCCGAAGATCTCCTTCATGAGCGCCGGCAGGTGCACCGGGTCACCAGGGGGAAGGTCAGCTTCCTGGACCTCCTCCGGGGCCAGCCCCTCCCGCACCACGCGCGTGAAATGCGCCTCCGCTTCGCGGGCCGCCTCTTCCCCATGCGAGCGGCGGACGACGAAGCGCGCGAGCTCGAGCTTCGCCACCATCGGCTCGAGCGCCGTCGGGTCGGCGTCGGACTCCATCACGAGGCGGTAGTACTCCGGCAGGAGCGCGTCGGAGATCCGCATCGTCTTTCCGAACTGTTCCTCCGGCGGATCGGAGAGGCCGATGTAGTTCCCCAGCGACGCGCTCATCTTGCGCCCGTCGAGACCGATGAGAAGCGGCGTCGTCAGCGCCACCTGCGGCTCCAGCCCATAGGCCTGCATGACCTCCCGGCCGGCGAGCAGGTTGTAGAGCTGATCCGTGCCGCCCAGCTCGACGTCCGCCTCGATCGCGACGGAGTCGTACGCCTGCATGAACGGGTAGAGGAGCTCCGAGACGGAGATCGGCGTCTGTGCCCCGAATCGCTGCTGGAAGTCGTCGCGCTCGAGCAGACGCGCGAGAGTGATCGTGCGCGTGAGCCTGACGACCTCTGCGAAGTCGAGCTTCGAGAGCCAATCGCCGTTGTATCTCACCTCGAGCCGCCCGGGGCTCGTATCCACGATCTGGGCGGCCTGCTCGAGGTAGGTCTTCGCGTTCAGGTCGATCTCCTGGTCGGAGAGGATGGGCCGCTCGCTCGAGCGCCCGGAGGGATCGCCGATGCGGGTGGTGTAGTCGCCGATGATGAGGACGCCGACGTGCCCCGCTCGCTGGAACGCGGCCATGCGCTGAAGGGGGACGGCGTGGCCAACGTGCATATCCGGTGCGGTCACGTCGATCCCGAGCTTCACACGCAGGGGCCGGCCCAGCGCAAGCTTGCGCGCGAGCTCGCCCTCCGGGAGCACGTCGACCGCGTTGCGAGTGAGCTCACCAGCGTCCACGCTGGCTGAGTGTAGAGCGGCGCGCGCCGCCGTCCGCGGTCAGGGGCGCGGGACCGCGCACGCAGCGAGGCCGCGGAGGCGGACGGTCAGGGCGACGGCCAGGAGGGCGATCGAGAGGAGGCCGAGGAAAGGCTGGACCGGTCCGAAGTACGTGAGGGCGCCTCCGACGCCGAGGGCCGCCACGACGAGCTTGTTGCAGACCGGGCAACCGACCGCGAGGAAGGAGAGGACGCCGCCCCCGAACGCCGTCCCCGTCCGGCCGGCACGCACGACCCGCGGCCCGGCGCGGACGTACGTCGCCGCGATGAACCCGACGAGGACCGCTGAGGCCGCCCACATCGGGTAGTCCCACCACGTCACCGGCGTCATCCGACGGTAGAGCGACGTCGGGACCACATCGGTGGGGATGCCGGTCACGAGCGCGAAGGCGGCCGCGGCGGCCGCCCCGACGACCCACCGTCGCGGGGACCAGGAAGCGATCTGAACGAGGGCAAGAGAGCTCATCTGGGTGGCGCCGGAATGATGCCCGTCCTCCCCGTCCTTTTCCAGCGCCTCGGTGAACCGTTGTCGCCGCTCAGAACGGGTACGGCGCGAGGCTCCACGCCGCGGTCGCGTACCAGACGCCAAAGCAAAGGCTGCCGAGTCCGAGCGCTGGTGCGACGCCGCCCAACGCCGCCTGCACCGGCCGCGAGACCAACGTCGCGCCGAAGCCGCTGGAGAGCATCGTCATCGAGACCGCGGTGAACACCGCGAGGAGCCCGAGCGCGGCGAGGGCGAGCGGCGTCGACTCGACCGAGGCGACGAGGAGGATCCCGACGCCCGCGCTCCCGCCCATCCCGTGGACGAGTCCGATGGCGAATGCACCAAGGGGGGTGCGCGCGTGTCGGTGCCCGTGGCTCGCGTGTACGTGGGTGTGATCCTCGCGCCCGTGGCCGTGCTCGTGCACGTGGAACGCGCCCGAGCGCCAGCGGACGAGCAGCCGAACCGCCAGGTAGACGATGACGATCCCAATCGCTGTCTCTGCGCCCTGCTGAACGCGCTGAGGCAGGTAGCTGTTGAGAAGGAGGATAGGGAGTCCGAAGGCGAAGAGCGTGACCGCATGCCCGAGCCCCCAGGCGAGTCCGAGTTCCCCAGCGCGCCGTGCGGCGCGGTCTCGCCCGCTCGCCACGAGGGTGGTGACGGCCGCGATGTGATCGGGATCGGTGGCGTGCCGCAGGCCGAGCAGCACAGCGACCGCGAGCACGATCCAGAGCGACGCGCCGTCGGAGAAGGCAGCGATCCTGTCGTCGAGTCCGAACATGGGAGCCTCCTTCAGGTCAAAGGGGTCAGAGCTCGGGCGGTCATGACGACACCGAAGCCCAGGATCACGAGAGCGCTGGCGGCCGGGAGCAGCCGGACGAGAGAGCCCTCGAAGTCGACGCGTGCGAAGGCACGCTTGGCGGTGACGGCCACGAGGCCGATGGCCGACATGGCCGTTGCCAGGCCGACGCTGAAGGCCACGATCAGGACGAGCCCGTAGCCGACACGGTGAAGCGAGATGGCGGCGAGGAGGACGACGAGCGCGGTCGGGCAGGGAATGATCCCGCCCGAGATCCCCATGCCGACCAGTCCGCGCATGCCGCTCCCGGGCTCCGGCGCGTGCGAGTGGGAGCGGCCGTGACTGCGGTGCTCGTGGTGGTGGTGATCGTGCAGGTCGTCGGGCGAGGGCGCGCTCCGGCGCCACTCGCGAAGGCGCCAGCGCAGGACGGCCACGCCGACGCCGACCACGAGGAGCGCGGAGACGAGATTAAGCCAGGGGTAGAGCTGCTCGGGGACGATGAACTCGGAGAGCGCGAGCGTGACGAGCCCGAGCGCGAACACGCCGATCGTGTGCGTCACGGTCACGATGAGGCCAAGGTAGAGCGCGTGGCGAGGGGTGCCCCGCGTGCCGATGAGGTACGCGGCGACGATTGCCTTCCCGTGGCCCGGGCTAAAGGCGTGCGCCGCACCCCAGAAGAGCGCGAGGAGGAGCGAGACGAGGATCACGCCCGCGCTCAGCTCCTCGCCGGCGATGAGGGCCGCGAAGCCGCCGTCGGCGGAGCGCACCGTCACGCGCGCCCCGAGCTGCTCCGGCGTGAGCAACTCCGGTGGGGTTCCGGCCTCGTCGCCGGCCACGAACGACGCCTCTGCCCCAGTCACGTCGAGCGGGCTGCGCAGGAGGTCCTTCGGGTAGGCGAGAGTCTCCCGGCTCACGCTCTCTGCCGGCGCGGTCGAGGAGACCAGGCGGACCCCATCCCGGGCGCGGACGACGACCTCCTTCCAGCCGATGCGGTTGCCAAAGTTGGTGTCGCGGTAGGCGAGCCGCACCGTCTCTCCGCCGCGCGCGAGCGAACCGCTCGCATACACGACCTGCAGCCGCATCGTCCGGAGCCCCGCGACGCCCTCGGGAAAGGCTAGAGCCCGGCGGACGGGCCTCAGCGCGACGCGCTCGTCGCCGATCCGCAGCTCGAGCCCCTCACCGATCTCGACCGCCTGCCGGCGCAGGTACGCGCTCTCGCTCCCCATGCGCTGCCGCTCCTGGTACGCGGGGATCTCGGCCATGTCGAGGACGTAGAGGACGTAGACGCGGTCGCCGGAGATCTCTACCCGGCTGTAGCGGTTGACGGTGAAGTTCCCGAGCGGGTGCGCGAGCGCGTCGAGCGGCGCCCAGAGCGCAACGGCGGCGAGGACGACGAGAAGGAGCTTCTTCATCGCAGAGCCTCCCGAGCGACGGGGACGTAGAGAACGGAGAAGTACGGGTTGATCTCGAGCGCGCGGGCGATGAAACGTCGGCCGGCGGCGCGGTGGCCGAGACAGAGCTCGATCATCCCGCGATGGAAGATCTTGAGGGCGTCCTTCGTGCTGAGTCGCAAAGCGAGACGCGAGGCGCGGCGAGCCTCGCCGCAGCGGCCGTTCTTGTAGAGCGCCCAGGCGTAGACGTCCTGCGTGTAGATGCTCGGCCAGAGCCGAACGGCTTCGCGCGCGCGAGCGAGCGCGTCTGCGACGTTGCGTTCGTGGTCGAGGTCGAAGAGCGCAGTTTCGGTTTCCGTGCGCACGCCGTTGGCGCGGAAGAGCTGCTGGATGACGCCGACGAGGTCGTACGCCTCCTTGGCCTCGTCCTCGCGTCCGGACACCTGGAGCACGTCCGCGAGCGCGATGGCGTATTGGGGGAGCGGAAGCGCGTCTACCACCCGGCGGTAGAGGGTTGCCGCTCGGTCGTGGCGGCCTCTCGCGGCCTCGACACGCGCGACGCCCGCGCGCGCGTGCACGTAGCCGGGGAGCCGGGCGAGGGCCTCGCGGTACGCCCGCTCGGCGGGGCGCAGGCGGCCCATGTCAAAGTGGAGGTTGCCGAGCTGGACAAGCGTCCAGGCGGCGTTCTCCGCGTTGGCGGATCCGGCCCGGACGGCGAGCTCCATGGCGGCGACGGCTGCCCGGGACCGGCCGAGGAGCTCACGCGCGTACGAGACGCGCGCGTATGAGGTCAGGCTCGGCTTCAGACCTGCCATGCGGTCGAACGCGGCGAAGGCCTCGTCGTAGCGGCCGAGCTCGACGAGCGCATCGCCGAGGACCCCGAGCGCTGCGGCCGAGAAAGAGTTGAGTTCGCGCGCGCGCTCTGCGAGCGCGAGGGCGTCGCCGAAGCGATGCCGCGAGGCCGCGAGCGCGGCCAGGCCGGTCACGGCGAGGTCGTTGTCCACGACGAGGGCGAGCGAGCGCCGAAGAGCCTCCTCCGAGCGGGGGTAGAAGCTCGGGTCGCCCGTCTCGCGAGCGCGCTGCTGGTAGGCGAGCCCGAGGAGCATCAGGCCCTCCGCGTCCTCGGGAGCCGCCTCCACACGCTGCTCGAGGCGGGCGATCTCAGCGGCCGTGTCGCCGGCCGCAAACCCCTGGAGAAGGCGTTCCGCCGCGTCGCCCGCGGGAGCGGCGTCGGCGGGTCTGGCCGCTGGTTCGCCAGCGAAGGCTCCGCCGAACAGCCCGGCCGTCGCGGCCAAAGCTGCCGCCACGCCTGCGATCCAAAGTCGTCGTCTCGTCATGCCCATGGCTCCGAGAGGGACGAGGGGCCCGCCGCCGGGAGCGGGCCCCTCTACCGTCATCCCTCGCCTACGGGCCGCCCACCATCGAGTGATGGACATGCTCGTAGCCCTGATGCGGCTCCGGCACGTACGGGAACGTGGTGTGGAACGGATGGTCGTTCGCGTCCACGCCGTCGCCGAGCAGATTGTTCGGCGAGCGGTTTGCGTTCCCCGCACAGAACCCGAACGACTGGATGATCGGTGCGACGACCGAGCCGTACCCGCACGCGAACGCGCGGAGTTCGATGTCGACGACGTCGTCCTCGAGCCGGCGCCCGTTCGGGAAGCCCGCGAACTCACCGGCCAGGAGGCCGAGGCGGTTCCCCGTGCCCACCGGTCCGCTGGGCGGAATGCCGGTGTTCAGGCGGATCAGGTCGGCCTGCGTCGTGCCCGTGAAGTTGAGGCCGGGCACGCCGGTCAGCAGGATCGCGGCGAGATCGCCGCGCCCCGTCTCCGGAGCGTTGTCGAGCACCGGATAGAGCGCGTTCTCGAGGCGCGTGACCTCGGGGCTCGTGTAGTAGTGCGCGAACTCCGAATCGTCCTCTGGGTCCTGGGCGTTCCACTCGTCCTTGTCGGCGAGCGGGATCACGACCTCGTTGATCAGCGGCTCGGCGAGGCGCGAGACCTGCACCCAGCTGCCGCTGTCACGACGCCGGCCGTTCGATCCGATGATCTCGAGTCGCTGGCGGCTCGCGGTCGCGTACACACCGATGACGGCCTCGGGGTCGTCCGCGTCGTGCAGCTTCCGGTCGCGCGTCAGCTGCTCGATCGGGACCTGGAGGACGATCGCGTGCGTGTTGAATCCGCCGACGCCGTCCACCCCGTCCTCCGCGTCGAGCGGAATGACGTGCGCGGGGTTGAACGGCCGCAGTCCGGCAAGGTCGAAGACCGAGCCGAGGTCGACGTAGAAGGGATCGTCGCTCTGGCCTGCGTAGGCCTTGATCCCGCCGGGCAGCTCCTGCACCGCGGCCTGCATGAGCGAGCCGTAGTTCGGCGTCGAGCGCGGTCCGATGTTGACCGGCGGCGTCGGCAGGTTCCTGCCGAGGACCGTCGTCTTCCACTTCGTCTCACGCGTGACGCTGTAGAACTGCGGCCGGTTCCAGTCCGGGTCCGAGAGCGTGTCGATCGGCCCGGTGTTGTAGAGGAACGTGTCGCCGTTTCGCGTTTCCGTACGGAAGCGGAAGCGGTAGGACACGTCCTCGCGGCCGTCGCCATTGTTGTCCACCTTCAACTCGTAGAGCACGTCGTCGCCGAACGCGTTGAAGTTCGGACCGCCGGCGGGCTCCTCGAGCGGGATGTAGTTGGCGACGATCGTCACCGTGTCGGGCCGGTCGGGGCTCACGAACGCGTAGACGTCCGTGTTGTCCGCGACCGGGTCCTCGCTGATCGTGGGGGCCTCGCGGTGACTCGAGGCCACGCTGTCGTCGGGGCCGGCGCCGCGCACGAGCACGATCGCCAACGCCGCGGCGACGAGCGCCACTGGGAGTGCAATCCGTCTCATTTCCTCTCCTCCGTGACGGGTTGACGGGCCGTATTCGCCCGCAGCCCACGATCGGTTCGGAGGAGATTCCGAACCGGCTCCCGACCCCGCCCGAATAGCCGACATGGCTGCCGTGCTAGCGTTGCGCGCGCCCCGAAAGAGGCGTGGAGTCATGGCCCGAGGGCTCGCTCATCTGTCGGACGAAGCGCTCGTGGCGCTCGTCGCCCGTGCGGACGAGGAGGCCTTCGCCGAGCTCTACGACCGCTTCGGCCGCGTGGCCTACGGACTGGCGCTGCGGGTCGTGCGCGACCCGGCGCTCGCGGAGGACGCCGTCCAGGAGGGGTTCCTCGCCGTCTGGCGCTCGGCCGCCCGCTTCGTCGCCGAGCGGGCGAAGGCGAGCACGTGGATCCTCACCCTGATCCACCGGCGCGCCGTCGACCTCGTCCGCCGGGAGCAGCCGCGGCGGGCCGAGCCGCTCGAGCTCGCGCCCCATCCGACAGGCGACGACACCGAGGAGGAAGCCTGGCTCCGGCTGCGTCGCACGCGCGTGCAGGAGGCGCTTAGGCGGCTTCCCGACAAGCAGCGGGAAGCGCTGGAGCTTGCCTACTTCGGCGGCTTCACCCAGTCCGAGCTCGCCGACCGGCTCGGCGAGCCTTTGGGCACCATCAAGAGCCGGATGTTCTCCGGCCTGGCCAGCCTCCGCGAGGTGCTCGCGCAGGGCGAACTCGAGGAAGAGGGATGGAGAGAGCCGAGATCCACGAGCTGAGCGCCGCGTACGCCCTCGACGCCCTCGACGCGAGCGAGCTCGAGGCCTTCGAGGATCACCTCGCCCGCTGCGCCGAATGCCGTGAGAACGCGGCGTCCTTCCAGGCTGTCGCCTCCGAGCTCGCCTACGAGGCAGAGGCGCCGGCGCCCCCGCAAGCCCTGCGCGAGCGCATTCTCGCGGATGCGCGCCGGGAGCAGCCGAAGGTGGTGTCCCTCCCGCGCCGGCGCTGGGCCTTCCCGGTCGCCGCGACGGCCGCGGTCGCGGCCGGCTGCGCCGCGGTCGGCCTCGCCTTCTGGGCGGCCGATCTCTCGCAGCAGCTCGACGAGCAGCGCGACGCGGCGCACCTGTCCGAGGAGGCGGTCGCGGCGCTCGCGCAGGCGGATACCCGCCGCATCCCGCTCGACGGAGCGAACGGCGTCCTCGTCGTCGACGACGAGACGGGGAAGGGCTGGCTCGTCGTCCTCGGACTTGAGGAGGCGCCGTCCGCGAAGGCCTACGAGGCCTGGGTGATCGAGGGCGACGCAGCCGTGCCAGCCGGGCTCTTCTCCGGCGGGGGCGTCAGCACGGTGGTGGAGCTCGGGGCGCCGGTCCCCGAGGGCGCCGTCGTCGCCGTCACGGTCGAGGAGGCCGGCGGCGTCCGGCAGCCGACCCAGCAGCCCGTCTTCATCAGCGGAGAAGCGGCGTAGGAGTCTGCGCGCGCAGCTAGACTCTGCTGCTTCGTGTTGCTCGGAAGACGTAGGCGTGGCGCCCAGAAGCGCCCCCGCCGGATCCGCAAGCTTCGGTTCCTCGCGCTCCTCACCGTCGTCGCCTTGGTCGTGACGGTGTCGTTCACGTACGGGCTCGTGAGCTCCATCGCGAGCGAGCTTCCCGAGCTCGAGCCCGGGAACGAGAGCCGCACGGAGCGTCTCGGCTACATCTACGCCTCCGACGGGAAGACTGTCCTCGCGGTTCTCCGCGGCTCGGAGAGCCGCATCGTTGTCCCGTCGGAGGAGATCTCGCCGGCGACGAAGCAGGCGGTCGTCGCGGTCGAGGACCGCCGCTTCTGGGAGCACCAAGGCGTCGACATCCAGGGCATGGCCCGGGCGGTCTGGGCGGACATTCGCTCGCAGGACTTCGTCCAGGGCGGGTCCACGATCACGCAGCAGTTCGTCAAGAACCAGTACACGCAGCAGGAGCGGACGGTCAGCCGCAAGCTCAAGGAGGCGGCGCTCGCATGGCAGCTCGAGCAGCGCTGGTCGAAGGACCGGATTCTGACGGCCTACCTGAACACGATCTACTTCGGGAACGGGGCGTACGGAATCGAGATGGCCTCACGCGTGTACTTCGAGAAGCACGCGAAGGACCTCACGCTTCCGGAGGCCGCCCTGCTCGCCGGGCTCCCAGCCAACCCCGGCGCCTACGACCCCGCGGCCAACCCCGAGGCCGCCAAGTCTCGACGCACGACCGTTCTGGGCCTCATGCTCGAGCAGGGCCTGATCACGCCGTCCGACTACCGCACCGCGGACGAGTCGCCGCTTCCGCGTCCCGAGGAGATCGGGCTCCCCGGCTCGAAGGGGCGGGTCGGGTACTTCGCCGAATACGTGAAGCAGCAGCTCATCCCGTACTACGGCTCGGGCCAGGTCTTCGGCGGCGGGCTCAAGATCTACACCTCGATCGATCTCGAGCTTCAGAAGCTCGCGCGGGAGGCGATCGACAAGTGGCTCACCGACCCCAGGGGCCCGGCGGCCGCCCTCGTCGCCATCGACCCCCGCGACGGCCGGGTGCTCGCCATGGTGGGCGGCGAGAGCTTCCGCAAGAGCCAGTTCAACCTCGCTGTCCAGGGCCAGCGCCAGACCGGCTCCGCGTTCAAGCCGTTCGTGCTCACGGCCGCCCTCGAGCAGGGCATCGCTCCGCAGTCCGTCTTCGTCTCCGAGCCGACGGTCATCAACCTCGGCGACAAGCTCTGGTCGGTCTCCAACTACGAGGGCTCCTACCTCGGGCCGATCGACATCCAGACTGCGACGATCCACTCCGACAACTCGGTCTACGCGCAGCTCACGGCCCAGGTCGGCCCGAAGAACGTCGCGAAGATGGCACATCGCATGGGCGTGACGCGGCCGCTCGACGACTACTTCGCCATCGGGCTCGGCGTCGAGGCCGTGAGCCCGCTCGAGATGGCCCGCGCCTTCTCCACCCTCGCGAACGGCGGCAAGCGCGTCGACGGCAGCGTGCTCGGCAACACACCGCGAGCCGTCCTCCGCGTCGAGGACGGCCGGCGCGCGGATTCGAACGACCCAGTCGGGAAGCAGGCCGTCGACGAGAACGACGCCGCCATCGTCACGTCCATCCTCCAGCGGGTCGTCACGGAGGGAACGGGTCATCGAGCCGCGCTCGACGACCGGCCCGCAGCCGGCAAGACGGGGACAACCGAGAACTACGGCGACGCGTGGTTCGTCGGCTACACGCCGCAGCTCGCGGTCGCCGTCTGGATCGGCTATCCCGACCGGCTCCAGCCGATGGAGACCGAGTACGCCGGCGACCCGGTCGCCGGGGGCACGTTCCCGGCGCTCGTCTGGCGGACGTTCATGAAGAACGCCCTCGCCCACCTCGAGGAGCCACCCGAGTCATTCCCGTACCCGAGCTACGAGCAGGTCGCCCCGCGCGACGTCGTCTTCCGCAACAACGAGTGGTATCTGGACAACGGCAACTGCCGGGACTCGCGCCAGGTCCTCTACTTCGTCGGCTCCGGGCCCGACGCTGAGGCGTCCTGTAAGCCGAACGAAGTCGACGTTCCGAACGTGATCGGCTCGCGGCTGGCCCTCGCGAAGTCGCGGCTGCTCTCGATGCCTCTCACGCCGAAGGTGATCTGGCGGCCCGCGGAGCCCGGCGAGCGGCTCGGCCTGGTCACGGACCAGATCCCCGCGAAGGGGACGCTCTCCTCGTGGAGCACCGTGCGCATCGTGCTCCCGCGGGCGGGGAACGGCCGAGTTCCGAACGTCGTCGGCATGACCGTGGAGAAGGCGCGCAGGCGGCTCGCCAACCGCAGGCTGGCGGGCGTGGTCGGGACGTACGTGGACGGAGGTCGCCCCGGGGTCGTCCTCGCCCAGTTCCCGCGGGCCGGGCTCGCCGCCGTGCGCAACATGACCATCCGCCTCGTCGTCGCACGCCGTTGACCGAGACCATGGCCGCTGCGAGAGTCGCGGCGGCAGAAAGGGAGGTTCGAATGGAAGCGTCCGCCGTCGCAGTGCAGTCCGGCAACACAGGCCCGCTGGGCCAGCCACGCGGGATCGGCTTTGGGATCCTCATGTACATCGTCACGATCGGCTTCTACAGCTGGTACTGGGTCTTCCAGACCCAGGAGGAGACGAAGCGGCACACGGGGGAGGGCCTCGGCGGGGTGCTCGGCCTCGTCATCTGGATCGTCATCGGCGCCGTCAGCGCGTTCGTGATCCCATCGGAGGTCGGAAAGATGTACGAGAAGGACGGGCAGGAGGCGCCGGTCAGGGGCTGGACGGGACTGTGGCTCTTCCCGGGCGCGATCCTGATCATCCCGGCCATCGTCTGGTTCGTGAAGGTCCAGGGTGCGCTCAACCTCTACTGGGAGGCCAAGCAGGCCTCGGTCGGAACTACGGCTGAGGTAGCGACCGACTGAGGAAGCGGGAACCGGCGAGGGCGTAGCGCCAGGGGCGATCTGCCGCGCGGGTGAGGCCGACGCGCGGGCCGCGCGCGATCGGAGCTCGTTCCGCATCCTGCAGGAGTCCGAACGGCGGACGGTCGAGCGCGAGCCCGTCGTGCTCGCGCGTGATCCCGAGCGCCTGGCAGACGCGGCCTGGGCCCGCGCAGAGAAGACGCTCGTCGTCGAGCCCGCGCCGCGCGCGCATGCGCTCGAGACCGACGGTCGGCTCGAGCGCCCGCACGAGCGCAGCTTCGGCGGCGCTCTCGCCGCCGCAGACGAGGTTCAGGCACCAGTGGACGCCGTACGAGCGGTAGACGTACGCGTGTCCCGGCGGCCCGAACATGGATCGGTTCCTCGCCGTCTGCCCGCGGTAGGCATGGCTCGCCGGGTCGCCGGCGTCGTAGGCCTCCACCTCGACGATCCGCCCGCCGACGCCGTCCACGAGCAGGGTGCAGCCGACGAGCTCGGGCGCGACCTCGTGCACGCTCCGCGCGAAGAACTCGCGCCCCAACTGCGTCAAAACAGCTGCTCGTCCTCGGCCGGCTTCGCGCTCGCCTCGAGGAGCTTGCGCGCCCGGCGGCCGAGGTCGCCCAGGTCGACGCGACCCTTCTCCGCGTCCTCCGCGATCCGCTCGGCGAACGCGAGCGCGTCGTCGAGGAGCCGCGAGCCGACCGCCGCGTCCTGACCCATCTCGTGAAGGATCGTCCGCTCGGTGCGCGCGGCCACGATCGGCTCGACGATCCCGTCCACCCAGACGAGCGTCCGCCTCCCCCCTCCTCGCTCGTCGCCCCGGATCGGCTCGAGCGCGTAGATCTTGTCCGTGCGCGCATACTTACCGAAGCCGAGAAAGACCATCCGGGGGGCGACGTCCGCCACGAGGGGATTATCGCAAGCCGGCCGGAGCGGCTAGGCAGGGCAGGGCGGCGGCTCCACGTACGTCTCGGGATCCGGGATGCTGATCGGCGGGAGATCGCAGCCCTCGAGCCCCTTGCGGATGCGGTGCGTGAACATGGTCGTGCCGTTGGAGTGAGCGATGCCGCCAGCCCAGACGAGCCCGCCGTCATCGTCGAGGATCTCGAGGTAGCTCCCCGCGCAGCCAGTCGCGAGACTCCACACGCCCTCGGAGAACCGCTCGAGTTCGGCCTCGAGGAAGCCCGCGGGATGCGGCGCGGCGACGGTCACGGCGTAGGCCAGCATGCCCGGCGTGAGGCGCTCGAACCTCACGAGCACCGCACCGTGCCTCGCGGCGAGCGCAGATGCGTCCTCCTCCGAAGCGTCCCGGCACGGCGGACGGGGCGGGGGCTCGTCGGGCCCGACGAGGAGGGAGCCGTCGCCCCTGACCATCCCGGCGACGACCCGGGGCAGGCACAACTCCTCCGAGCGGTCGCCGAAAGAAAGCGCGACGACCCACGCGTCCCACCAGCCGCGCACACCGCTTCCCTTCACGTCCTCGACCACGACCTCGACGTCGCCCGGCTCCGCGTAGTTCCAGATCGGATCCGGCTCGCGGACGACGACGCGCTCGAGCAGCGGCGTCCCCATGCCGGCCAGGATCTCGGCGAGGAGCGCCCGCTGCTCCGGGCTCCCGCCGACCACCTCGACGTCGACGGGAGCGGACGCAGCCGGCGACTCGAGGTCGACGGGGCGACATGGGGTCGTCACATCGACGTCAGCCCCGCTCGACGTCGGCTGCTCCCCCGGCCCGGCGCCGGACGGGTTCGAGCTACACGCAGTCGCGACCGCTGCGGCCACCAAGCAGGCTGCGAGAGCCCGTCGCATCTCTCTCTGATAAGGACCGCCTGCGCGGCCGGTGGTTAGGTCAGCGCCCGCCTCAGCGCGTCGACGACGCGCTCCTGGTCCTCCGCCGGAAGCCGCGCGTGGAAGGGGAGCGCGAGCGAGCGGGCGCTAGCATCCTCGGAGACCGGGAGCGTCCCTTCGCGGTAGCCGAAGCGCTCGCGGTAGTACGGCTGGAGATGGATGGAGGGGAGGTACGGCTTGCTGGCGACACCCTCCGCTGCGAGCCGCGCCATGACGCCGTTCCGGTCGATGCCGGGCGCGAGCCGGACGACGTAGACGAACCAGGAGCGGCGGTGCTCCTCGTCGTCCGGGAGCGGCGCCTCGACGCCGGCGAGGCTGGCGAGGAGCTCGCCGTACCGCGCCGCCACCTCGACACGCGCGGCGAGGATCTCGTCGAGGCGCTCGAGCTGGGCGAGCCCGAGCGCGGCGGAGAGGTCGTCGAGCCGGTAGTTGTAGCCGAGCCGCGCGTGCGTCAGCCATTCGCCCGAGTCGCTGCGGCCCTGGTTGGAGAGGCTCTTCAGGAGCGCCCATTCCTCCTCGGTCGCGACCGCGACGGCTCCCCCCTCCCCCGTCGTCATCTGCTTGTTCGGGTAGAAGGCGAAGACGGCAGGGTGGCCCGAGGAGCCGACCGGGCGCCCTCGGTACTCGGCTCCCAGCGCCTCGCACGCGTCCTCGACGATCGCGAGGCCGTGCCGCTCGGCGATTGCCTCCAGCTCGCGGAGCTCGGCCGCGTACCCGAAGATGTGGACGGCGAGGATCGCCTTCGTCTTCGGCGTGACCGCAGCCTCGACGGCGGCCGGGTCGAGGTTCAGGGTGCCCGGGTCGACGTCCGCGAAGACCGGCGTCGCGCCCTCGTAGAGGACGCAGTTCGCGGAGGCGACGAAGGAGAACGGCGTCGTCACGACCTCGTCGCCTGGGCCGATTCCCGCCAGCCGCATGCAGAGGTGAAGACCCGCCGTCCCGCTGGACACGGCGGCGACGCAAGGCGCCCCGACCTGCTCGGCGAACGCGGCCTCGAAGCGGTCGACCATCGGCCCGAGCGAGAGCCTCCCCGAGCGGAGCGTCTCGACCACGAGCTCCTCCTCCCGCCCGTCGATCCAGGGCGCGGAGAGAGGGATCTCCCGCGTCAAGATCCGGGCGCCGCCGGGGTCTTCTCCGCGTACTCCAGCCACCGCGAGAAGCGCTCGTCTCGGCCGCGGACGACCTCGAAGAAGACGTCCTGGATCGCCTTCGTGACCGGCCCGGGCGCCCCGATCTCGTGGTCGTCCACCGAGCGGACGGGCGTGACCTCGGCGGCGGTGCCGCACATGAAGAGCTCGTCCGCGATGTAGAGGTCGGAGCGAATGAGCTGTCGCTCGTGGACGGCGTAGCCGAGCGTCTGCGCGATCTCGATGACGGTGTGGCGGGTGATCCCCTGCAGGATCGAGGCTGAGAGGTCCGGCGTCGAGATGATCTCGTCCCTGACGACGAAGATGTTCTCGCCGGAGCCGTCGGCGACGTAGCCGTCGTCCGTGAGGAGGATCGCCTCCTCGTAGCCGGCGCGGGTCGCCTCGATGACCGCGAGCATGGAGTTGAGGTAGATGCCGGTCGCCTTGGCGACGTGCGGGATCGTGTTCGGCCCGACTCGCTTCCACGAGGAGACCTTCGCGCGGATGCCCTTCTCGAGCGCGTCCTCGCCGAGGTACGCGCCCCAGGGCCAGGTCATGAGGACGACGTCGACCGGGTTCGGGCCCGGATGGACGCCGAGCTCGCCGTAGCCGTAGAAGGCGATCGGGCGCAGGTAGCACTCGGAGAGCCCGTTGGCGGCGATGAGCTCGTGGGAGGCCGTGCGCAGCTCCTCGACGGAGTACGGCAGCTCCATGTGCAGGATCTGCGCGGAGCGGTGGAGCCGCTCGAGATGGTCGGTGAGCCGGAACACGGCCGGCCCGGCATCCGTCTCGTAGCAGCGGATCCCCTCGAACACCCCGGAGCCGTAGTGGAGCCCGTGCGCTCCGACGTGGATCTTCGCCTCGGCCCAGTCGACGAACTCTCCGTTCATCCAGATCTTCTCGGTCTCTCTCATTGGATCGAAGGTTACTCCACGGTCACTTCGACCGGACGCGCGCGGGCGACCCGAGCGAGGTCGGCCGGAGCGAGAGCGGCCATGTGCCGGCTCGAGCCGGCGCCGATCCACACGACCTCGTGCCCGAGCAGCGCGCGCTCCATCAACACCGTCTCGATCCCGGGCAGCGGGAACGGAGCGACGCCGCCGGCCGGGAAGCCCGTGACCCGCTCGACGGCTTCGGCGCCGACCGCCTTGACCCGCTCGCACCCGGCGGCGGCCGCGATCTTGCCCGTGTCCGCCCGGAGGTCGCCCGGGACCATGACGAGAATCGCCCGCCCGTCGCAGGAGAAGATGAGCGACTTCACGATCTGCTCGATCGGCGCGCCGGTCGCGCGCGCGGCGGCGGCCGCAGTGGGCGTGCCGTCTTCGAACTCCTCGAGGCGGGCCTCGATCCGGCCCTCGCGGAGCACGCGGGCGACGCGCTCGACCGTCTCAGGCCAGTCAGAGCTCACGGCCGCGTTCGAGCACGATCGCGCGCGGGTCGGACAGGCCCGGCTCGGCCCGGATGCGCTCGAGAAGCTCCGGCGGGATCGGGCTGTCGAGCGTGAGGGCCATGAGAGCCCGCGCCTGCGGCCTGTTCCGGGAGACGGCCATGTTGGCGATGTTGATGCCGGCCTCGCCGAGGAGGGTCCCGATGCGGCCGATCATCCCCGGCCGGTCGTCGTTGACGACGAAGAGCATGAGGGGCTCGAGCACGATCTCGACATCGAAGCCGAGGGCGCGCACGAGCCGAGGCTCCTGCTCCCGCCCGATCACCGTTCCCGCGACGGCGAACTCCTCGTCTGCCCCGACGGCCGTGACCGTGACGAGGCTGCGGAAGTCCCGCAAGGTGGGCCGGCGCTCCTCCCGCACCTCGATCCCACGCTCCTGCGCCACGAGCGGCGCGTTCACGTAGTTGACCGGCTCCTCGACCCGGCCCTGGAAGGCGCCGTTCAGCGCCGCCACGGTCAGGAGGCGCGTGTCGCGCTCCGCCAGCTCGCCGAGGTAGCGGAAGTCGAGGCGCTCGGCGCTCCCCCCGGCGAGCTCGAGCGCGAGCGCGCCGAGCTTCGCGGCGAGCGGGAGGTACGGGCCGAGCACGTCGAGGTCCTCGGCGGCGACCGCCGGAATGTTGACGGCGTTCGTGACCACGCCGCCCTCCAGCGCGGCGGCCACCTGCTCGGCGACGATCAGGCCGGCACGGTCCTGAGCCTCCTGCGTCGAGGCGGCCAAGTGGGGGGTGACGACCACGTTCTCGAGCTCGAGCAGCGGGCCCGTGTACGGCTCCTCCGCGAAGACGTCGAGCGCAGCGCCCGCGAGCTTCCCGCTTCGCAGCGCCTCGACGAGAGCCTCCTCGTCCACGAGCTCGCCCCGCGCGACGTTGACGAGGCGGGCGCCGTCCTTCATCCGGGCGATCTGCTTCCGGCCGATGAGCTCGCGCGTCTCGGCGGTCAGCGTGGCATGGAGCGAGACGAAGTCCGCTGCTGCGAGCAGCTCCTCGAGCGTCGCCGCGCGCTCGGCGCCGAGCTCGCGGAAGCGCTCCGGCGCGACGTAAGGGTCGTGGGCCAGGACCCGCATCTCGAGTCCGCGTGCCCGGCGCGCGACCTGCTGGCCGATGCGCCCGAAGCCGACGAGCCCGAGCGTCTTGTCCGCGAGCTCGAGCCCGGCGAACGGCTCCCGCTCCCAGCGCCCGGCCTTGAGGGCGTCGTATGCCTGCGGAATCTGGCGTGTAAGCGCGAGCAGGAGACCGATCGTGTGCTCGGCAGCCGAGATCACGGTCGACTGCGGGGCGTTGGCGACGACGATGCCGCGCTTCGAGGCCGCCTCGAGGTCGACGTTGTCCACCCCCACGCCCGCGCGGCCGATGACCTTCAACCGCTTCCCCCGCGCGATCAGGTCGGCCGTCAGCTGGGTGCCGCTGCGGATGATGATCGCGTCGTACTCGCCGATCCGCTCCGCGAGGTCGCCGTCGGGCTCGACGTCGACCTCGAAGCGCTCCCGCAGGAGGTCGATTCCGGCCTCCGCGATCGGCTCCCTGATGAGGACCTTCACGCCGCGACGGGCTCGGCGTGTGCCTCGAGCGCGGCCGGGACGGCCGTGCCGCGCTCGACGTCCGCACCGGCTTGGACGAGCGCGCGCTCGAGCGCGGCGAGCGCAGCGGCGATGTCGTTCACGTCGACGTAGCCGATGTGGCCGAAGCGGACGATCTTGCCGCGGAGCTGCCCCTGTCCCCCGATGACGGTGACACCCGACTCCTCGAGCATGGAGGCGACGATCGCCTGCCCGTCCACGTCCCCTGGCATGTGACTCGCCGTGACCACGGCCGAGCGGTCGTCGTCGGGCGAGAAGAGCTCGAGCCCCATCGCCTTCACGCCCGCGCGGGCGGCGCGCCCCAGGCGGAGGTGCCGCTCGTGGACGGTCGCGAGGCCTTCCTCGAGGATCATCTCCAGGGCGACGTCGAGCCCACGGACGAGCGAGATCGCCGTCGAGAAAGGGGTCTCGCCGCCCGCCTGCGCCACGACGGCCCGCTGCCAGTCCATGTAGTAGCGCGGACACGACGCCGACTCCGTCGCCGCGAGGGCTGCCGGCGAGATCGCGGCGAAGGCGAGTCCCGCCGGGCACATGAGCGCCTTGTGAGAGCTGGTGAGCACGACGTCGAGGCCCCATTCGTCGGTCTCCAGCGGAACGGCGGCGAGGCTCGAGATCGCGTCCACCGCGACGAGCGCCCCGGATCCCGCGATGCGCGCCGCGGTCGCCTGGACGTCGGCGACGCCGCCCGTGGACGTGTCCGAGTGGGTCAGATAGACAACCTTCGCGCCGCCGATCTCCTCGAGCCGGGCTCCCACTTCGTCCGGGCTCGGAATCTCGCCCCACTCGTAGCGGAGGTGGTCGACGTCGAGCCCGTAGCCCTGCGCGATCGAGGCCCAGCGCTCGCCGAAGTGCCCATGAGAGACGACGAGCACGCGGTCCCCGGGGGAGCACAGATTGGCGACCGCCGACTCCATGGCCGCGGTGCCCGCCGAGGTGAAGAGGAGGATGTCGTTCCCCGTGCGGTAGACCGCCTGGAGGCGCTCGAGCACCCGTCCGAGCGTCTCGCGGAAGTCCGCCGCGCGGTGGTGGATCATCGGCAGCGCAGTCGCAGCCAGGACCTCCGGCGGCACCGGGGTCGGCCCGGGCGTAACGAGATAGCGCTTCTCCGGCATGAGTCCTGAGGTTAACTGACGCCGACACCGTGGAAGCGCTCCTTGCCTTCGCCGCCGCCCTTCTCTCGCTCAGGCTCGCCGGGCTCCTCGCCCGGCGCTGGCGCAAAGGCCGCGAGCCTCAGTTCGCCGCCTGGGCGGCCGCGCTCGGCGCCTACGCGCTCGCGTCCGCCGCGCTCGCCTGGGGCGCGGCCTCGGGCTGGGACGACGCCGCCTTCCGCGTCTACTACCTCTTCGGCGGGCTCCTCACCGCTCCGCTCCTCGGCGTCGGCTCGCTCCTGCTCGTCGGCCGGCGCTGGGGCGCGCCGGTCGGCCTGCTCTACACCGGCCTTGCCGTCGGCGTCGCGATCGCGGTGCCGCTGACGGCGCCCGTCGCCGGCGACTCCATCCCCGACGCGCAGGAGCACCTCGACTTCCTCCCGGCGCGCCTCCTCGCCGTGCTCGGCAACAGCCTCGGGACGCTAGCCGTCGTCGCCGTCGCCCTCCTGACGATCCGCCGGCGCCCGCTCGGCAATGCCCTCATCATCGCGGGCGTGACGGTCGCAGCCGTGGGAAGCGGCCTGGCCGGCCTCGGGGCCGCGGAGACGGCCGCGTTCGTGGCGGCTGCGGCGGCCCTGCTCTACGCGGGGTTCGTCCAGCCCCGCAGATCTCCAGGCGGTAGCCGGACTAATCAGAGCGAGCGCGAGAGCACGACCCGGTCCGCGCCCGGCCCGTCGTAGCCGGCCTGCGGCGGGCCCGGCTCGAAGCCGAGCGCCTCGTGGAAGGCGACCGAACCGTGGTTGGCCGGGGAAGTGACGCAGCTCACGCGCGTGCGGCCGTGTTGCCGCGCGACCGCGAAGAACTGGTCGTAGAGCTCCCGGCCGAGCCCGGAGCCGCGCTCGTCCGGGTGCACGCCGACGAAGTGGACGTACGCCTCGTCCGGCAAGGACTGCGAGAGGAAGCCCGCGAGGAAGCCGACCAGCTTCCCGTCGCGCTCGGCCACGAAGGACGTCTCGCGAAAGTGGACGAAGAAGAGCTTGGGGAGCATGTCGCGCATGTGGCGCCCGCGCCACCACTCGTCGAGAACGGCGATGACGCGCGCGTGATCCCCCGGCTCGGCCGGGCGAATCCGAACCGGGCTCAGAGCGGCTCCATCCAGCGGGCGCGCCACTCGGGCGCAGGCGCCGGCTCGCCGTCCGACCAATACTCGACGGCCCTGACGATCTTGCCGCCCTCGAGCTCGAAGAACGACGCGGCGAAGAACCGCTTCCCGTGCTGGTCGACCCGCACCTCGGAGACGACCGTGTCGCCGCCGTCCACGATCCGCAGCACGTCGATGTGCCAGCCCTCGGGATAGACCCGCTGCACCGCCAGGTAGTTGTCCCGCCCACGCATGCGCTCGCCCGTATTGGGCCAGTCAACGACCACGTCCTCGTGGAGCTGAGCCGTGACGCCGTCCCAGTCGCGCGCCTCCGTGCGCTCCCAGAGCAGGCGGACCGGGCAGACGCTCATGCGTTCAGCTTCTCCCGCAGGCGCTCGTTGACGACGCGGGCGTCGGCCTTTCCCTGTGTCTCCTTCATGACCTGGCCGACGAAGAAGCCGAGCAGGCCCTCCTTGCCGCCCCGGTACGCCTCGACCTGGCCCGGGTTGGCGGCGAGGATGCCGTCGATCACCGGATCCAGAGCCGCGGCGTCCGAGACCGTCGTCTCCGCAAGGTAGGGGTCGGCGGTGAAGTCAGGATCGGCGCTCGCTCCGAGTGCGTCGAGGAACGTCTGACGCGGGATCGTCTCCCGGGCGGCGACAAGCCTGCCCAGCTCCGCGCCGTCCACCGCCGCTGGGTCGACCCCGGCGGCCGCGAGTTGGTTCATGAGCACGTTCGCGACCGCCCGGCGGTCGTCCCCGGGGACGCGCGCGTAGAGCGCGTCCCGCCCGCTCGTGACGAGGCCGTAGGCGAGGTCGAGATCGACCTCGGCCTCGAGGCGCCTGATGCGCGCGGCGGGGAGCTCGCCGATCTCCGCCCGCGCGCGCTCGACCATGTCCGCCGGCGGCGCGACGGCGACGAGGTCCGGCTCGGGGAAGTAGCGGTAGTCGTGCGCCTCCTCCTTCGAGCGGAGCGGCGCGATCGTCCCCGTCTGCGGGTCGAAGTGAAGCGTCTGCTGCATGACCTCCTCTCCGGCCTGGTAGCGGGCGATCTGGCGCTCGACCTCCACGGCGATCCCGTCGGCGACGAACTTGAACGAGTTCATGTTCTTGAGCTCGGTCTTCGTGCGATAACCCTCCTCCCCGGCCTTGCGGACGGAGACGTTGGCGTCGCAGCGGAGCGAGCCCTTCTCCATCTCGGCGTCGGAGATGTCCAGCTCGATGACCGTCTGGCGCAGGAGCTGGAGGAAGCGGCGCGCCTCCTCGCCCGAGCGCACGTCCGGCTTCGCCACGATCTCGACCAGCGGCGTGCCGCCGCGGTTGAAGTCGACGAGCGAGTACTCGGCGCCGTGGATGCGCCCTGCGGCACCGCCGACGTGAATCGTCTTGGCCGCGTCCTCCTCCAGGTGCGCGCGCACGATCCCGATCTCGCGGTCGCCGTCCGGCCCAGGCACGACGAACCGTCCCTCGGAGCAGAGCGGGACGTCGTACTGGGAGATCTGGTACCCCTTCGGGAGGTCGGGATAGAAGTAATTCTTCCGGTGGAAGAGCGCGCGCTCGGCGATCTCGCAGTCGAGCGCGAGGCCGAGCTTGACCGTCCATTCGATCGCCGTCTTGTTGGGGACGGGCAGCGTCCCCGGGTGCGCGAGGCAGACCGGGCAGGTGCGCGTGTTCGGCTCCTCCCCCCACACGTTCTCGCAGCGGCAGAACATCTTCGTCCGCGTCTTCAGCTGGACGTGGATCTCGAGGCCGATGACCGGTTCCCAGCCGTTCATCGCAGCCGCTCCGGGACGAAGTCGAAGCCGAGCGCGCGCTCGAGCGCGTGGCCGACGCGGAAGAGCGCGTTCTCCGAGAACTGTGGGCCGATCAGCTGGAGGCCCACGGGCAGACCGTCGGAGAGCCCGCACGGGATCGAGAGGCCGGGCAGGCCCGCCATGTTCGCCGGGATCGTGAGCAGGTCGGAGAGGTACATGGCGAGCGGGTTCTCGGCTTTCTCCCCGATCCGGAAGGCGACGGTCGGGGAGGTCGGGCTGACGAGGACGTCGAAGCGCTCGAAGGCCGCTGCGTGCTCCCGGGCGATCACCGTGCGCACCTTCTGTGCCTGGCCGTAGTAGGCGTCGTAGTAGCCCGCCGAGAGCGCGTACGTGCCGAGGAGGATGCGACGCTTCGGCTCGGCCCCGAAGCCCTCCCAGCGGGTCCGTGCGTAGAGAGCTGTGAGGTCGCCGTCGACCGCGGCGCGGTGACCGTAACGGACGCCGTCGTAGCGCGCGAGGTTCGAGCTCGCCTCGGCCGGGGCGACGAGGTAGTAGCAGGCGAGGCCGTAGTCCACGGAGCGCGGAAGGCTCGTCTCCTCGACGTCGGCGCCGAGCTCCTCGGCGAGGCGGATCGCGGCGTTGACGCTCGCGCTGACGCCGGGGTCGATCCCTTCGGCCTCGTTCATCTCCTTGGGGACGCCGATGCGGACGCCCGTCAGGTCCTCACCCTCCGGAATCGCCACGGGCTCCGGTAGCTCGACGGTCGTCGAGTCGCAGGGGTCCTGGCCGGCGATGATCTCGTAGAGACGGGCGTTGTCCCGCACCGTCTTCGTGAGCGGCCCGACCTGGTCGAGGCTCGACGCGAACGCGACGATGCCGTAGCGGGAGACGGTGCCGTAGGTCGGGCGCAGGCCGACGACGCCGCAGAGCGACGCCGGCTGCTTGACGGAGCCGCCCGTGTCGGTGCCGAGGGCCCAGGGCGCTAGGCCCCCGGCGACCGCTGCCGCGGAGCCGCCCGAGGAGCCTCCCGGCACGCGCTCGGGATCCCACGGGTTCCGCGTCGGGCCGAAGGCGGAGTTCTCGGTTGACGAGCCCATCGCTAACTCGTCCAGGTTGGTCTTGCCGAGGATCGGCAGTCCCGCCTCCTTGCAGCGGGCGGCGACCGTCGAGTCGAAGACCGGCGTATACCCGAGGAGGATCTTCGAGCCCGCGGTCGTCGGGATGCCCTTCGTCGTGATGACGTCCTTGTGCGCGATCGGGACGCCCTCGCCCTGCTCGCCGACGACGTGGAGGTAGGCGTGGAGCTCGGGGTCGCGAGCCTCGATGGCGTCGAGGTAGGCGCCGGCGAGCTCGTCGCCGGATGCCTCGCCGCGCTCGAGGAGGCCGGCAGCGTCCTCAGCGGTGAGCCGGAGGGTGTCGATCACGCGCGGGCCGCCCCCTGGGGCCACCCCATGCCACCACCCGCTTCGAGCGTAGCGAGGCAAAGCGCGCGCGTGGCACGCGCAACGCGCGGACCTCGCTCCACGACCGTCACAAGACTCACCCGCCGACCGCCGGCACCCGGAAGCTTCCGTCCGCGGGATCCGGGGCGTTCGCCAGCGCCTCCTCGCGCGGCAGCGACGGCCTCGGCTCGTCCTCGGCCCACTGGTTCACGAGATCCAGGGGATGCGACGTCGGCTCGACGTCGGCCAGATCCAGCTCCGACACCTTCCCCACCGCCTCGAGGATCGCGCCCAGCTGCTCCCGCACGCCCTCGACCTCGCCCTCGGGGATCTCGAGCCGGGCGAGGGCCGCGACGTGCAGGACGTCCTCTCTCGTGATCGCCATCGCGCCTCCAGTCTAGAAATGCGACGGGCCCCTCGGTGGGGCCCGTCGCGGCAATCGAACCTTCGCTGGCTAGAGCAGCGTAACGTTCTTTGCCTGCAGGCCCTTGTCGCCCTGCTCGACGTCGAATTGGACGCGCTCTCGTTCGAGAACCACTTGACGGTGCCCTCAGCCAACGGAACTTTCCTCCTTCACACACAAACGACGGCCCGGCTTGGAGCCGTCGCATCCGGCTGTTACCGCAGTCTTCGCGGCGGGTCCAGCGTAACCTCAGCCGCGTGGGAAGGCAAGCCTCCCGGCCTGGTATTCGCCGGCGCGAACGGTGTTCCGGAGGAGGCTCGCGATCGTCATCGGCCCGACCCCGCCAGGGACGGGAGTCAGGTGGCCCGCGACCTCGCGGACGTCCTCCGCCACGTCCCCGACGACCTTGCCGCTCACGCGGTTGATGCCGACGTCGACGACCGTCGCACCCTCCTTGACCATCTCGCGCGTGACCATGCCCGCGCGCCCGACCGCCGCGACGACGACGTCCGCCTCGCGCACGACCCCGGGGAGGTCCCGCGTGCGACTGTGGCACATCGTCACGGTCGCGTTCTCCGCGAGGAGCAGGAGCGCGATCGGCTTCCCGACGATGTTCGAGCGCCCGACGACGACCGCCCGGGCGCCCTCGAGCGGGATTTCGTACGCGGCAAGAAGCTCCATGATCCCGGCCGGGGTCGCCGCCACGAACGTCGGCTCGCCCTGGAGCAGGTGGCCCGCGCTCACCGGATGGAAGCCGTCGACGTCCTTGATCGGCTCGATGGCGCGGATGACGCGCCCTTCGTCCATGTGCTCGGGGAGCGGGAGCTGGACGAGGATCCCGGTCACCCGCTCGTCGGCGTTGAGCCTGCCGACGAGCGCGAGCAGCTCCTCCTCGGAGGTCGCTCCGGAGAGCTCGTGGTGGATCGGCTCGATGCCGACCTCCTCGCACGCCTCCTGCTTCCGCCGGACGTAGAGCGCGGAGGCTTGGTCCTCGCCGACGAGCACCGTTGCCAGCCCGACTGGACGCCCGAGCTCCGCGACGCCGTACGCGACCTCGGCCCGCACCCGCGCTGCCAGCGCCTTGCCGTCCATCAGAGTCGCCGCCACGGCCGGGGAGGGTAACCGACCTGCGGCGGGCATCATCCCGCCGTGACCGTCTGGCGGCATCTGCGCGCGATCGGGCTGCTGCCTGTCGTGGTCACGTTGGTCGTCCCGGCGATCATCGTCTGGCGGCGGGGGCCGGTGGCTGTGCGCTGGGAGCTCGCCTTCCTGTCGCTCCCGCTCATCTCGCTCGGCCTCGTGCTCGTCGTCTGGACCGTCTCGCTCTTCGCCACGGTGGGCCACGGGACCCTCGCCCCCTGGGATCCCACCTCCCGGCTCGTCATCCGCGGCCCCTACCGACACGTGCGAAACCCGATGATCAGCGGCGTCCTCTGCATCCTCCTCGGGGAGGCGGCGCTCTTCGGGTCGCTGCCGCTGCTCCTCTGGTTCGCAGCCGTGTTCGCCGTGAACGCCGCCTACATGCCGCTCGTGGAGGAGCCCGGCCTTCGCCGCCGTTTCGGTGAGGACTACGAGCTCTACCAGGCGCACGTTCCACGCTGGCTCCCGCGCGTACGGGCATGGGACCCCAACCAGGAAGCCGATTAAGCTGCTGTCGTGGAGCTCCGGCGCTGGCCTCGGAAGAACGACCCGGACTCGATCCGGGCGCGGCAGGACGAGCTCGCGCCCCGCCTCGACGGCGGCCGTGACGTCTTCGAGCACGACCTCGCGCCCTTCGCGCAGGCGACCGAAGCGCTCACCGGTGTCGCGGTCCACCCCGTCGCGGTCGTCGGGCCGATCGAGGTCGAGCTCGGCGAGTACGAGCTCGCGGAGCCCGAAGGCCATGTCCTCGAGCGCGGCCGGGTGCGCGAAGGCGTCTACGTCCCGCTCGCCAACACCGAGGGCGGGCTCTCGATCTCCCTCTACCGGGGCGCCCGAGCGGTCGGCGAGTCGGGCGGCTTCCGCACGCACGTCCTCAAAGATCGGATCACCCGCGCCTCCGCCTTCCTCTTCGCCGACGCGTCCGCCGCGATCTCGTTTGCCCACTGGATCGAGGCGCAGCTCGGAGACATGAAGGCATGGCTCGCCTCGGAGCCGGTCGCGAACCTCTCCAAGCACGCCAAGCTGCGTGAGCTCGAGACGCACGTCGTCGGCCCCATGTGCCACGTCATGTACGCGTTCACCACCGGCGACGCCTGCGGGATGAACATGATCACGCGCAACTCCTATGCCCTCAACCAGGGCTACGTGATGGAGCGCGCACCCGTCCGACCGCGGCGGGCGATGCTCGAAGGGAATATGGGCGGCGACAAGAAGCCGTCCGCGCGTTACTTCGAGCGGGGCGGCCACGGGAAGACCGTCCTCGCCGAGTCCACGCTCACGGAGGAGGCCGTCCGTCGCGTGCTCAAGACGACGATCGACGACCTCGCCGAGCTCGCCTTCGTCGGGACACACGGCGCCATCGCCTCGGGCATGCAGTCGGTCGCGTTCACGCCCGCGACGGCGATCGCGGCGGTCTTCGCCGCCACGGGGCAGGACATCGGCATGGTGGGGACGAGCTCGATGGCGCACGGGACCGCGCAGCGCGTCCCGGGCGGCCTCCACGTCTCCATGCGCCTGGCAAGCCTCGAGGTGGCCACCGTCGGCGGGGGCACGACACTCCCCTACGCCCGCTCCTGGCTCCGGCTCATGGACTGCGACGGGCCTGGCAAGGTCTACCGTCTCGCCCAGATCGTCGCCGCGGCGACGCTCTCGCTGGAGATCTCGGCCTCGGCGGCGATGGCGACCGCCGGCTCCGAGAACTTCTACCGCGCCCATTTCGAGCGCGGCGGCCTTCGGTAGTGGGGGTCGTCCCACCCCATCACGATCCCGCGTGTTGGGGCTGCGGCGACAATCCCGACGGCATCCACCTCCCGCAGCCGACCGAGGAGGGGATCGAGCGCTACGAGGCGGTCGTGATCTTCGGGGAGCGCCACCAGGCCGGGCCGGGGATCGTCCACGGCGGGCTCGTCGCGGCGGCGCTCGACGAGGCCTGCGGCCTCCTCGCCACCTGGCACCGCTTTCCGGCCGTGACCGCGCGGATCTTCGTCCGCTACCGGCGTCCGGTGCTCATCAACCACGAGCTCGCACTCGCCTCCTGGGTCACGGACAGCCGCGGCCGGCGCGTCCACGTCGACGCCAAGCTCCGCGACGGGGACGAGGTCGTCGCCGAGGCCCGCGGGGCCTTCGTGCACGTCCCGCTCGACCACTTCCTCGCGACTCCTGAAGGTCGTGCCGCGGGCGAGGCTTGGCGGAAGCGACTTCACCGGAACGAGGACTGAGGAGTCTCGGCGGACCTGCCGAAAGAAGAGTCGGTATGGAGCGCTGTGAGGGCTACTACCGGCTCGAGAACCGCAGGTGCGACCGGGCCGGGTCGCGCCGGGTGACGGCCACGGACGGCGAGACCTACGCGGTCTGCGAATACCACGCCCGCCAGGGCTGGGCGGCGAGCGTCGCCCGCTGGCACGGCGAGTCGGACGTCCGCGCCTCCGCGCCCGCCGATCTTCGCCGCGGCCTGGACTCCGCCGCATAGCGGCACACTCGGGCCGGAAAAGGAGAAGCGGCGACGAGGGGGCTCGCCGCCGCTCCGGGCGTTACTGGGCGCGAAGGTGGTTGCCGTCATCCCCGTGCCCAGGAGGAGAGGACCTCGCGCCCTGTATCGGCAGTCACGAGGGAGGACTTGAGGGCGGCTGGTCAGGCGGCGCGCAGCCGATCTCGAGGCGAATTCCGTCCGGATCGAACACGAAGAGCTCGTAGTAGCCCTCCACGTCACGGTCTTCTTCGGGTGGGTAGTGGATGCGGGCGCCCATGCTCAGGCTACGCTCGTAGGCGGCGTCGACCTCTTCTCGACTGTCGACGTAAAAGGCCACGTGTTCGATCCCGACGTCGTAGTAGTGGTGCTCGCCGCCGTCTGCCGGTCGGAGCCCGAGGAACTGCTCGCCGTAGCGCAGGTAGACGACCTCTTCGGTGCCGCGGTAGCTCCGGTACCGACTGTCCTCCTCCAGACCGAGCGGTCCGAGGAGCTGAAGGTAGAAGGCGAGAGACCGCTCGACGTCTCGGACGGCCAGGTCGACATGGTGGATCCCACGCGCAGGCATGCATCTCCTCTCGCTCGGGGTCCGCGCGAGGGTACGGCAGTCGGTGTGTCCCCGTTGGATGGAACGATTTCGTCCGTTTCGGACGACGACGTCACTACCGGCGCCGTGCTTGAATCGCGCGAGACGAACGTAACCGGCGCACACCCCGAACGATGGAGGTCGGAATGCTCGTCGCTTCAATTGGCTGGTGGCTTGGGTCGATCCTGTTCCTCATCATCTGGATAGCTATCGCCTTCTGGCCGGCACGCGTAGCCGGGCGCAAGGGGCACAGCTTCTTTGGTTTCTTCCTCTTTAGCTTGGTCTTCTTCCCGGCCGCTCTGATCGTGGCTTACCTGGTTCAGGATCGCAACGCGACAGCGATCGCCTGAGCCCTCACCCGAGCACAGGATCAGTTCTGTGTCGCCGGTGCCGTTGCCCGGCCCGGCGGAGGCCCTGCTCGCGCAGGGCCTCCGCCGTGACGGACTTCAGCCCTGGTTGAGGGCGTCCTCCGTGTCGAGCGACGTGCCGGTCTCGAGCAGCGTCTTCAGATCGCTGAGCACCCAGCTCCAGCCGCCGCCCGCGCCCACGTCTTCCATCCCGCCCGAGAGCAGCACCGCCAGCTTCGGCGCGCCTTCGAGGTCGTGGATCACGGTCAGTTTCGTGATGCCGCCCTTGCTCTCCTCGATCTCCCAGGTGAGGCGCGTGAACCCTTCCGCCTCCATCTCCGGGTCCATGACCATGCGCCACGTCTGAACGAGCTTCCGTGGCGGGTCCGCCTCGATGACCTCACCGTCGACGGCCACGTCCGGCGAGCCCATCGACCGCATCGCCTCGCTTGTCAGGCCCCGGTAGGCGCCACCCGGTCGTAGGTCGTACTCGGCGCGGCCGCCGTAGCCGTACTTCTGCGTCCACTCCGGCTTGGTGATCGCATCCCAGATCGCCTCGGGCGTCGCCTTGATGTACACCCGGTAGACCTGCGTGGTCACGGCCGTCTCCGTAGTCGTCGTCATGCTGTCTCCTCCAGCTCGGTCTTGAGGTCTGCGAGCGCCGACACCCGGCGCTCCGTGTACTTGTCGATCCACCGGTCGTGGATCAGTCGGATCGGCACCGGGTTCAGGAAGTGCAGCTTCTCCCGGCCCGACCGGCGGGCGACGACGAGGCCCGCGTCTTCGAGCACGCGCAGGTGCTTCATGACGCCGAAGCGCGTCATCTCCAGCTCGGACTCGAGCTCGGTGAGCGTGCGGCCGTCACGCACGAAGAGCCGGTCGAGCAGGAACCGACGCGTCGGGTCAGCGAGCGCCTTGAACACACGGTCGTCGTCGGTCACGGCTCCATGATAGGTGACCAAACGGTCACATGTCAAGCCGGAGCATCGTCAGGCCCGTCGCGTGCGGAGGAACGGAGTTGAGACAGATCTGCTCGAGAGGCTCGCCGCCGCGATCGTCTCCTGCCGCTCGGAACCGAACAACCTAGTGAGCCACGAGCGCGTTCGGGACCTCTTTGGGACTCCCGTTCGCAGCATTGGGGCCTAAGGCGCGGACCGGATTCGAACCGGTGAAACAGTGCGTTCGGCGCTCGTCCTTCGAAAGGACGTGGTCCGGGTGCGTGGGCCCGCCGCAGAAGAGGGTGGCACCGGGTGGCGAGCCGAAAGGACTCCCTAAGGAACACTCTGCCCGGGTCCCGTCCGGGTCAGGCTATGGCTCCGACGAGCGTCTGCCTAGAAGGCTGTTCGAGACGTACCGCCGACGGCTACAGACTCGTCACCGCATACAGGCGCCACTCGCCCGGCACGCCTTTGAGCGCGTGCGTGCCAAGATCGTCGAACGAGATCCCGGAGCCAGCGACGAGATCCTTGACGGTGCTCGACACGAGGATTTCGCCGCCGTTGGCTGCGGCTGCGATGCGTGCGCCGGTGTGGACGGCGATTCCAGCGGGCTTGTCGCCGACGAGTTCGCACTCGCCCGTATGCACGCCCACCCTGACGTCGAGCTGCAGATTGCGCAAGCCGTTGCGAATCGCGTCGGCGCAGCGGATGGCGCGCGCCGGGCCGTCGAAGGTCGCGAAGAGTCCGTCGCCGGCCGTGTCTACTTCGCGCCCGCGGTAGCGTGTGATCTCTCGACGGATGACGTTGTGGTGTCGCGTCAGGAGGTCGCGCCAGGCGCTGTCGCCGAGTTCCGCCGCGCGTGCGGTCGCGCCTACGAGATCGGTGAAGAGGACCGTTGTGAGCAGGCGATCCGGCTCCGCCGCCTCTTCGGCCCCGCTCAGAAAGCGCTCGATCTCGGTCGGGATCTCGGGCGAGAGAAAGATGCCCCACTCATCATCGCCGGGAATCCGTGTGAGCCGCGCGGCCGGAATCCGTTCTTGCACCTTGCGCGCTCGGCTCTCCATGGAGTCGCCGCGATAGAGCAGGAGCGTCGGGACGCGGACCGCCGGCAAGACGTCGCGCAGATCCGTCTCGGCGTAGATGCGGTTCAGCGCGTAGGCTGCGGCCGGGCTCGCGCCGACGCGC